>NZ_CP097269.1:1313750-1625000 GCF_028473645.1 Acidovorax sp. GBBC 1281 | reverse complement strand
CACCGTGTCGGTGACTGCTGTGGCATAGGGGAGCCTCTCACAACCCCATGTTTGACGAATCCGAATAGGGAGGAGTGGGCGCCAGTAGCCGTTTGAGCGTGATGAGGCCCAGCAACGGTCTGCGCCTGGGTGCATGAGGGGCCTTGCAGGCCCGGTGGCTCAGGCTTTCACCGTTTGCAGGCGCACTTGTGCCTTGCCAGTGGCGGGCTTGAAGAAAGCATCCACGCCCCGATGCAGGAACCAGGCCAGTCGCTTCATGTTGTAGCAGGCGGCCATCATCGTCATCCCCACCGTGGCGCGCGCCTGTCCGATGGTGCGCACGAACTTGCCCCCCAGGTGGCGGATACCGGCGAACACGTGCTCCACCTTGGCTCGTTTCTTTGCGATGCGCTGGTTGCGCCCCTTCTGGCATTCGCTCTGTGGTCGGCCCGCCTGCGCACGGCGCTGCATCGCATCCACGAATCCCAGCACTTTCAGCATCTGGCACCTTTGGCGGCTCGGGTAGGCTTTGTCCGCATGCACTGCCCGCCCGGTGTTGTGCATGTCCAGCACCTCATCGAAGTGGTGCCCGTCGTGCTCGCTGGCCGTGCCCGTGGCGAGGCGGCGGATGAAGCCGTGCTTGAGGTCCACGCTCACGCTGAGCTTGTAGCCGAAGTGGCTTTTGCCGTGCTTCTTCGTGTGCGTGGCCTCCACATCCTTTTGCCTGCGTCGCGCTTGGCTCCAGTCCGGCTGCCCGCCTTGTGCCAGCGTTCGCCGCTCCTGCTGGCCGATGTGCTGTCGGGGCGCGGGCACCAGCGTGGCATCAATGGCTTGCCCGCCCCGGGCGATGTAGCCGTGGCGCTGCAGTTGGGCATCCACCCCCTGGAACAAGGCCGTTGCCCCGCCCACGCCAAGGCGCTCGCCAAAGCGCCAGATCGTGTTGCGGTCCGGCACGTTCATCGCATCCTGCAACAGGCAAAACCGCTGGTAGCTCCCCCGGTCCAGCAACTGATACTCCATCTGCTCATCGGACAGGTTGTACAGCCGCTTCAACACCAGGATGCGCACCATCACCTCGGTGGGGTAGGCGGGCCGACCGCCCCGGCGGCCACCCCCGCGTTCGATCAAGGCATCCACCAGCCGGGCCAGTTCTGCGAAGTCGATGTGCCGCGCGATCACCTGCAGCGGATCGCCCACCTCATCTCTCTTGTGTTGGCGCGAGGCCTCAGCGAACAGGTCGAACTTCAGGGCGCTACGGGGAGTGATCATGGCAAAGGATGGAGCACGCATTCTCGATCAACAAGGGACCGGATGGGTTTTGAGAGGTTCCCATAAAGCTCTCGCATCAAACTATAAGCGCCATTTATCCATTAATTTCTCAGGGCTCAAATTATCATAACCCTCAAAAGGTTGGTGAATCCAAGGATTAGTGGTTAAAAATTCAACGGAATAATCTGGGGTGAAGCGTGAAATTGCCTTAGTCCAAATTACCGCACTACGTAGCTCCACAATAGGAGTGTATTGAGTCTTCAACAACTCTATAACCGCATTCAAGGTATGCCCGGAATCAGCCAAATCATCAACCAAAAGCACTTTACCCGCAATTTCACCCCTTGGTGTTGTGATAAATCTTGCAATATCCAAGTGCCCCTGAATTGTGCCCGCTTCTGCGCGATATGAACTAGTGGACATGATTGCAAGCGGCTTGCTAAATATTCGACTTAAAATATCACCAGGACGCAGCCCGCCACGGGCGAGACACAAAATCGTATCAAACTCCCAACCAGACTGGTGAATCTTAAGTGCCAATTTTTCAATTAAGCTATGATATTCATCATAACTCACATATAGATGCTTACCGTCTTCCGTTAACATTAAGTACTCCTGATTCACGCACCAACCTCACACAATGACTAACTAGTAAATTTCAACTTACCAAGTATGGGTTATGCAATGTAATGGTGTGATCTCGATCAGGACTCGTGGAAATCATAGCAATTGGAACCCCAGTCACCTCCTCAATTCGCTCTAAATACCTTCTCGCGTTAGCAGGTAGCTCTTCATATCTTGTCACCCCAACAGTCGATTCAGTCCAGCCGGGAATCGACTCATAAATGGGAGTGCAGCGGGAAATCTCCTCTGCACCCATCGGTAAAATTTCGATGTGCGCCCCATCAAGCTCATACCCTGTACAAAGCATCAGTTCCGACAACCCATCCAACACGTCCAGCTTCGTGATACAGAGCCCTGTCAATCCATTGACTTGGGCACTTCGCTTCAAAAGTGCTGCATCGAACCAACCACAACGGCGACTACGGCCCGTAGTGACGCCTTTTTCCGCGCCTACCATACTCATGTGATAACCCGGTGTACCAGGGACCTCCCAATCCAGCTCCGTAGGGAAAGGACCTCCTCCAACCCGCGTGCAATAGGCTTTGGTGATACCCAAAACATAGTGAAGCAGGTTGGGACCCACGCCAGATCCCGCAGCAGCATTGCCAGCGACACAATTGCTAGATGTCACATAAGGGTAAGTGCCATGGTCTACATCCAGCAAGGTTCCCTGTGCACCCTCAAAAAGCAAATTGGCTCCCGCTACATGGGCAGCATTCAATTCGCTAGATACATCTGCAATCATGGGACCAAGCAGTTTCGCATGTTGCATAGCCTCGTCGAAGACTGCATTGAATTGCACTTCTCCGTCAACCAAATAGGGGGCCAACGAATCACCAAAAACAAAAGAGCCGGAGTTTAAAAAAGTCTTGAGAACATGGTTATGCAGTGCCAGCAACTCACGCAGCTTTTCAGCAAAACGGGCTGGATACTTCAGGTCTTGGACACGAAGTGCGCGTCGAGCAATTTTGTCTTCGTAAGCAGGACCAATGCCACGACCTGTTGTTCCTATTTTTTCAGTCCCCTGGTGCTCGCGTGCAGCCTCTCGAGCCACGTCGATGGCTACGTGAAAGGGCAAAATGAGTGGGCAGGCTTCGCTTACTCGAAGGCGCGATCGAACCTCAACCCCAGCTTTTTCCAAGCCTTTTATTTCTTCAAACAACTTGGCAACCGACAGCACGACACCATTGCCGATGTAGCATTTGACGCCCGGCCGCATGATGCCACTCGGAATCAGGTGCAAGGCCGTCTTGACGCCATTGATGACCAAAGTGTGACCTGCATTGTGCCCGCCTTGGAAACGAACAACACCTTGGGCGCTTTCTGTAAGCCAATCAACCAGCTTTCCCTTGCCTTCATCACCCCATTGGGTGCCTACAACGACTACGTTCCGACCTTTGGTTGCTTTCATTTCAAACCCGATTCAATATAGCTAATGCTTCAGATAACTTTCACGATCCAACGGTCGGCAACTTTAGCCAACTCCCGGTCGTAACGAAACTCGTCGAACTCACTCTCATTACCAGGAAAAACGCACACAACGGTCTCGCCGCGGCTCCGCAAATCAGCGACAGCCTCGTTGACGTCGGAATCTTGCATCCATGGGGCCCTGATGGCAGTTTTCAATGCCCGTGGAGAGATGACGCTTACCAGTTGTTTGATATCCAAGCTAAACCCGGCTGCAGGACGGTTACGGCCAAACACCGCTCCAACTTCATCGTACCGACCACCACGAACCACAGCGTCGCTCGCTCCCTTTGCATAGATGGTGAACCGAGTTCCGCTGTAGTAGGCATACCCTCTCAAATCCGCCAAATCAAATGTGACGTTGGCCCCTACAAGATGAGCGGCCAAAGATCGCAAATTGGTTAATATTTCGTCCACGCCGGGAACGTGATGAAGCGCTTCCTGTGCTTCGTCCAAAACAGAAACGTCACCATACAATTGCAGAAGCGCCTTCAGCCCCTCACGCGATGTCGAAGGGAAGTCGCGCGTAAGACTTGCCAATTCGCTCGCATCTTTGGCTGCAAGTGCGGCATGCACTCTACGTACCGCATGCGCGTCCAAAGAGAGATTTGTAAGAAGACGCCGCACGATGCGTACATCTGCCAAATCTACGCTGGTGTCACGAACTTCGGCCACGCGTAGACATTGCAGCGCAAGCAAAACCGCCTCCAGGTCGGCTTCCAGACCCGCGTGACCATAAATTTCGGCGCCAAATTGAAGCGGCTCTCTCGTTGCATGGGGGCGATCGGGCCTCGTATGAAGCACAGGCCCGCAATAGCACAGCCGCGTAACACCTTTGCGGTTGAGCAAATGGGCATCAATGCGTGCAACCTGCTGTGTCATATCGGCGCGTACACCCAAGGAGCGCCCCGACAGCTGGTCGACCAGCTTGAAGGTCTGAAGGTCGAGCGCCTCACCCGTGCCCGTCAACAACGACTCCAAATGTTCCATCAAGGGAGGCATGACCAGCTCATAGCCGTAGCTCTGAGCGGTGTCTATCAGCCCGCGACGTAGTTCTTCGATGTGTCGAGCCTCGGAAGGCAAGACATCGGCAATGTGATCCGGCAGGACCCAGGCAGACATGGAAAGTGGGAGGCTGTTAAAAACGCGATTCTACCGGCATGACCGTCCGCAGTGGCCGCATCCACCCGCAGCAGCGAACTGACCAAGCGGTCATATGCATGCGTGATCGGCACGATGCATCAATGGACCACGTGTGGTGCCGAATTGCTGTACCAAGACAACAGCACGGGAAGTCACAAAAAAGTAAGCGCGCCCAGTGAGGGCGCGCTATCCATGGACTCTACTTACGAGTCGCGGATGTAGGCGCAGCACCAGAGCTAGCGCCAACTCCACGGAAAGCTTTGAAAAATTCAGTGGAGGAAGGGTCTACCACCATGACATCGCTCTTCTTATTGAAGCTCGACTTGTAAGCTTCCAAGCTGCGATAGAACTGCGCAAATTGCGGGTCACGTCCAAAAGCTTCTGCATAAACGCGAGCAGCTTCTGCATCACCTTCGCCCTTCACCTTCTGGGCATCGCGATATGCGTTGGCAATCGCGACTTCACGCTGACGGTCTGCATCCGCTCGGATTTTTTCGCCCTCTGCCGCCCCTGTGGAACGCAGTTCGTTGGCCACCCTCTTGCGCTCAGCCTCCATGCGTCGATAAACAGACTCCGTGATGGCCTCGACATAGTCCACGCGGGTGATGCGAACATCAACGACATCGACGCCCCAAGGCTTGGCACCTTGAACGACCTCCAGCACCTCGCGCTTCACGTCCGACATCAAAGCATCACGCTTGAGTGACAACAACTCCTTGACGGTCCGCTTGTTGACCTCTTCCTGGAAGGCGTTACGCACGACCCGATTCAACTGCAGCGCTCCGGCATTCTCATCAAGGCCGACGTTGCGAATGTAAGCTGACGGATCTGAGATCCTCCAGCGCACATACCAGTCAATGACCACCCGCTGCTTTTCGGCAGTCAACATCGACTCTGTGTCAGTGCTGTCAAGTGTCAACAACCGCTTGTCGATGTATCGCACATTCTGAAAGGGCGGGGGCATCTTGAAGTTAAGACCTGGCTCCGTAATCACATCTTTGATTTGACCCAGTTGGTACACCACACCGAATTGGCGCTGGTCCACCACAAACAAGGTTGAGCTCAAGAGAGCAAGCAAAACCAAGACAGTAGAAACGAAAAATCCGACTCTGTTCACAATGCGCTCCTATCGAGACTCGCGCTCACGCGTACGGCTGGAGTCCCGCGCACGGGGATCAGCGGGAAATGTGGAAGCGGTTCCCGACGACGGAACAGCAGACGACGCAGCTGGCGGCAAGGAATCATTCGACGCTGCAGCACCAGTCTGCGCGACACCCTGCATGATCTTGTCCAAAGGCAAGTACAACAGATTCGAGCCCTGACGGGACTCCACCAGTACTTTGGTGACGTTCGTGTAGATCTGCTGCATCGATTCGATGTAGAGGCGGTCCCTGGTCACCTGGGGCGCCTTTTGATACTCAGCAAGCAGTGAACTGAATCGCTGCGCATCACCCTGGGACTGAGCCACAATCCGCGACTTGTAAGCTGCGGCTTCCTCAGCCAACCGAGAAGCCGACCCGACCGCGCGAGGGATGACATCGTTGGCATATGCTTGCGCTTCATTCTTGGCCCGCTCCCGCTCCTGCCCCGCCTTCAGAACATCATCGAAGGCTGCCTGCACTTGCTCAGGAGGACGCACCCCTCCCTGCTGCAAATTGATGCCCACCACTTCGACACCAACCTTATAGCGATCCAAGATCGTCTGCATGAGACTGCGCACCCTTGGCGCAATTTGATCTCGCTCTTCGGCCAAAGCGGTATCCATCCGCATCTTGCCGACGATCTCCCGCACCGCAGTCTCAGCTGCTTGCACCACGGCATCTGATGGGTTACGGCTCTCAAACAACCAAGCTCTCGCATCGTTCAAACGGTACTGCACGGCAAATTTGATTTCGACGATATTCTCGTCTTCAGTCAGCATTGCCGATTCACGCAAGCCGGTGCTTTTGATCACCACATCCCGGCCGACATCGGCAGACCGGATTTGCGTCACGAAAACGAGTTCGTGACGCTGGATCGGATAAGGCAGCCGCCAGTTGAAACCGGCGTTCACGGTGCTCTTGTATTTTCCAAACTGCGTGATGACGGCCTGCTGACCTTCTTGCACAATGAAAAATCCGGTCCCAAGCCAGATCAACACGGCAATTGCGGCAATCAAGCCAACGCCGAAACCCGCATTTTTCATGTCCGGCTGGAAACCGCCGCCTGCAGGACCACGGCCTCCACCCTGCTTCCCCCCAAAGAGACCGCCCAGCTTGCGGTTGAGGTCACGCCAGAGTTCATCCAGGTCCGGTGGCTGACCAGCGGTGTTTTTGTCACGTCCTCGATGACCCGAGGGGGGCGTGGATGGGGGACGCTCCGAATCGGAGTTTCCCGTGCCATCGTTCTTATCATCGCCACGACCCCAACGGGGGTCATTCAGATTCAACATTCCCCGGATGCGCTCAGGCAATATGGCCCAGCGCGGGGTACGGCTTTGAGGATTCATTCGCAAAATCTCTGTTTCTCTGAATACGTGAACAAAGCGGCATTGTGCCCAATCAGGCACTATCTGGAGGCAATTCAGCATCGGCACCTAGGGTCATGGATGCCGGCTGGGCTTTGGGCACGCAGTCCGACAATCCGCGCCTCAAGGAGGGAAGCCCCTCTCCAGAGCCAGCACTCAGGAAGAACCGCTGAACGGGGGTACCTTGCATGTCGTAGATGTCATTCAGGACTTCCGGCCGTTGCTCGGGCGACAACATGTCCAGCTTGTTGAAAACCAGTATCTGGGGCACGTTCGCAGCGCCGATTTCAGAGAGCACCCGCTGGACTTCCGCAATTTGCTCTGGAAAGTTGGGATTCGATGCATCTACCACATGCAGCAAAAGATTTGCATCTACCGCCTCCTGGAGAGTGGCCTGGAACGCATCAATCAATCCATGGGGAAGATCACGAATGAACCCCACGGTGTCCGACAAAGACACCGATCGCCCTGCCTCTGCAAGATAGAGTTGGCGAGTCGTCGTATCCAATGTGGCAAACAGCTGATCTGCGGCGTAAGCTCGCGCTTTTACCAGTGCATTGAACAGTGTGGATTTACCGGCGTTCGTGTACCCCACCAACGATATGTTGAAAGTATCCCGGCGCTCGCGCTGGCGTCGCTGTGTGGAGCGCTGACGCTTGACCTTTTCTAGTCTTTCGCGTGTGCGCTTGATCGACTCACCGATCATTCTTCGATCAAGCTCGATCTGTGTTTCGCCTGGCCCACCCCGGGCTCCGATGCCACCACGCTGACGCTCCAAATGGGACCAGCGTCGGACAAGTCTGGTGCTTAGGTATTGGAGTTTTGCCAACTCCACTTGCAGCTTGCCCTCATGGCTTCTGGCACGCTGGGCAAAGATTTCCAAGATCAACAACGTTCGATCATTGACTGGAAGATCCAGATGCCGTTCGAGATTGCGTTGTTGCGCTGGACTCAAGGCCTGGTCAAACAGCACTTCCACCGCCTGATGCATCTGAGCAAGCAGCCGGATCTCGTCCGCCTTGCCACTGCCTACAAACAGGGCGGCATCAGGGGCTTTCCGCTTGCAGGTGATTCGCGCCACGGGATTCAATCCCGCTGTCTGCGCAAGCAGCCCCAACTCTTCCAGCTCAGCGTCGAAATGGGGTAAACCAAAATCAACGCCAACCAAGATGACCGGCGTCTTCGGAGAGGCAAGCGTATCGTATGAACTCAAGACGGCCCGCCCAGAGGCATGTTCGCTACATGCCCGACGGGCATACCACCTTCGTTCAAGAGTTACCGGCCTCGGCGTCGGGCGCTTCAGCCGTCGAGAAGTTGACAGCGCGACCTGGGACGATGGTGGAGATGGCGTGCTTGTAGACCATCTGGGTGACCGTGTTACGCAGCAGCACCACGTATTGGTCGAATGATTCGATCTGGCCCTGAAGCTTGATGCCGTTCACGAGGTAGATCGAGACGGGTACATGCTCGCGACGAAGCGCGTTCAGGAAGGGATCTTGAAGAAGTTGGCCTTTGTTGCTCACGATATTCTCCGTGTTCAGGAATATTGTTGTAAAGCGGCACCTTACCACAGCTGTAGAGGCGCCGAAGGAAAACCGAGGAAACCCCTCGCAAGGTTCTGGGCTAGTGGTCGCCCTTGTCTGTGAAGGGGTTGTGCGACGTCTTCAACTCGATGCGAAGGGGGGTCCCGACCAGATCGAACTCCTTGCGGAAACGGCCTTCTAGGAAGCGTTTATACGCTTCCGTGACATGCTCCAACGAATTGCCATGGACCACGATGACAGGCGGATTCATGCCGCCTTGATGGGCGTATCGCAACTTGGGCCGGAACATGCCAGAACGCTTGGGCGCCTGGAACTGCACCGCCTCCAGCAACAACCGCGTCAATACGGGCGTGGACATCTTGCACATCGCCGCTTTCTGGGCCTGCACGATGGATGTCCACAAAGGGCCCAACCCCTGGCGCTTCTTTGCCGAAATGAAATGCAACGACGCAAACTTGAGGAACGACAACCGCGTCTCGATGGAGCGCTCCAGCAGCTGTCGACCATAGTCGTCCATGGCATCCCATTTGTTGACCGCCAAAACCACCGCTCGGCCACTTTCAAGGATGTATCCAGCGATGTGCGCATCCTGGTCGGTGACCCCTTGGGTCGCATCGAGGACGAGAAGCACCACATTGGCGGACTCAATGGCTTGCAGTGTCTTCACCACGGAGAACTTCTCGATGGCTTCGAACACCTTGCCTTTTCGACGCAAGCCTGCGGTGTCGACCAGCTCAAAGCGCTGGCCATTGCGCTCGAAAGGAACGGAAATGGCGTCTCGCGTGGTCCCTGGCATATCGAATGCCACCAAGCGCTCCTCGCCCAGCCACGTATTGATCAGGGTGGACTTACCGACATTCGGGCGGCCAGCGACCGCAAGCTTGACCACGCTCTTGTCTTCGGCTTCCGCGTCTTCGTCCGGATCCGGCAAGTGGAGAGGCTCGAGAGCCAACTCAACCAAGCTGCGAATACCCTGTCCGTGGGCTGCTGAAATGGGATAGATCTCTCCCAACCCCAGCTCATAGAACTCGACGAGTTGCACCCCCTCGCGCATTCCCTCGGCCTTGTTGCCGACAAGGAGACAGGGCTTGCCCAGGCGCCGCAGGTAGTTGGCGATGTCATGGTCCTGAGCAGACAACCCGGCGCGGGCATCGACGACAAAGATGACGACATCGGCCTCAGCGACAGCCTGCTGCGTCTGCTTGGCCATCTCGCGGTAAATGCCGCTGGCGGCATCGGGCTCGAAGCCTCCGGTGTCGATCACGATGTATTCGTGCTTGCCCTGCTTTCCGTTCCCGTAGTGCCGGTCACGCGTCAAGCCTGCGAAGTCGGCAACGATCGCATCCCTCGATTTCGTCAGCCGGTTGAAGAGCGTGGATTTGCCCACATTGGGGCGACCGACCAAAGCGATGACTGGTTTCATCCAGATCAACCCGTCAATCCGGGCGGAAGCCGTAAACGCCGCCGTTGCGCGTTACGACCACCAGAGTGCTCCCTGCCGCCACCGGCGCTGCAGCGATGCCCGAACCATCCGTCGTCATCCGATTCAGCGGTGAGCCATCTTCACGCGAGAGCAGGTGCACCAAGCCCGTGTCGTCACCGACGACGACCGACCTGCCAAGCAACAGCGGTGCGGTCAAGCGCCGGTATTGGAGTCGGTCCGAAGACCAGGCACGCGAGCCATCGGCACGCCGCCAGGCAACCACCACCCCGTTGCTCTCCGTGCCGAAAATCGAGGTGTCATCGCCGTGAATGCCTTCCGTTCCATTGGCCGGCTGCGTCCAGGCCACGATACCTCGCACCGTGTTCACACAACCCACAGTAGACACAAAAGCGCGGGCGCAAACACTGTCGCCCTCGCGGCTTGTGCGCCCGACCAATTCAACCAGCCGCTCGACATCATTGGTCCCTCTGGGGCTGGCCAGCGGCGCTTCCCAACGCACCGTGCCATTGTCAGGATTGAATCCGACCATCCGGCCCGCCAGTCCCGCGACCAGCGTGTCGCCCACAGCCGTCAATACACCCGACTGGCGCAACACCAGCGGCTCCCCCGGCCTGGGTTGATTCCACAAACGAAGCCCCGTCGCAGCATCAAACGCCGAAACGGACCGATCGGCCGCCAGGACGAAGATGCGATTGCCCGCCACCAACGGCGCTGTGTACGCTTGCGCGGACAGCGGCTTGCGCCAAATCTCAAGGCCATCGGACAAGGCAATCAACTGGTTATCGACGGAGACCACAGCGGCCCACTTGCCGTCGCTGCCCACACCAGCAGACAAAGGCGTGCCAAGGCTGGCTCGCCAGACATCACCGCCGGTGCGCGCATCGACGGCAGCGACCACGCCATCCGCAGAAGCCACCGTCACCGTGTTGCCATTGACATGCACATCCAGCGGCAGGCGACCGATGCCGCCCACTTTCGACGTCCACGCCTGGCGCACACCGATCACTGGCACGTTCGCACCCAACTCGGCGGGCTTCGGCTTTGCGGGACCGCCCCACAGGGAGCAACCGGTCAACAGTAGAAAGCATGCCGTTGCCACGGCAGCGACCGCTGCGCGTGGCGCACCCAAACGTGTTGTCTGAAAACCCATGCGACCGCGCATCATTTGGAATCTCCAGCAGTCGCTGCCGAGGCCACGAGTTGTGGCTGCACACCCAGGGCATTGAGCTTCACCTCGACCAAGCGGCGGTACTCCATGCCCTCTTCCAGCGATTTGTAGGCACGCTGGTATTCAGCGATGGCTTCCGGCTTCTTGTCCAGCAGCGCCAATGCGTCGCCCTTGCGGTCCGCGACCAAGGCATCGAACTCTGCAGGAAAACTTCCAGACAACTGCTTCAACGCTTCGTCGTATGCCTTCTGGTCCATCAGCAAGCTGGCAAGCCGCAGTTTGGCCAGTGCCTTGTAGCCCGCATCCGAAGCATTGTCGGCAACCCAAGCCAGGGCCGCCTTGGCACCGTCTGGATTGCCGCTTTCCACCAAGCTTTTGGCCACCAGAAGGCCGGCTTGCCCCGCCTTTGTCGTACCGCCATACCGCGATTTGAGGTCGCCGAAAGCCTGCTCCAAGCGCGCGGTGTCTTTTGCCTGCGCAGCCGTTTCCACGGCATCGGATAGCGCAGCGGCTTGTGCCGCCTGTCGGTTCTGCCAGTACTGGTATCCATTCCATGCCGCAAACGCGCCGAAAACCAATACCAGGATGCCACTGATCAGCGTGCCCCAGGTGTTCCAGAAATGCTTGAGTTGGTCAAGCTGCTCTTGTTCTTCAAGATCGAGGTGATTTGCCATGTAGGGTCTCTGTTAGCGGGGGGATTGTAGAGTGGGCGCCCAGTCGGGTAGCGCATCGAGCGCCCGCTCCACCTGGTCACCCCCGCCTTCCCGCAGTGGTTTGATCGTCACGACAGATCGCGCAAGCTCGTCGGCACCAAAGATCAATGCGTGCCTGCAGCCGCTGGCATCGGCCTTCTTGAACTGCGATTTCATGCTGCCCATGCCTTCGCCCCGAACCGCAGGGCTGTGCATCTGCACGCTCACGCCCAAGGCCCGCAACCGCTGCAGCACGGCCATGACAGCGGGCAACGACTTTTCGTCCGGCACGATGGCATAGGCATCGGCCACCAGCACGGGCGAGGCCGCTTCTTTCTCTTTGACGAGTTCCAGCACACGCTCCACGCCAAGAGCCCAGCCCACCGCCGGCGCAGGCTTGCCCCCGATTTGCTCGAAGAGATAGTCGTAGCGCCCTCCGCCGCAAATAGTGCCTTGGGAGCCGAGCTGCTCCGTCACGAACTCAAAGACCGTGAAGTTGTAGTAGTCCATGCCCCGGACGAGGCGCGGATTGACGGTCCAGGCCACACCATTCGCATCAAGGATGGCCTTGACGGTGTCGAAGTGGCGCCTGGATTCTTCGCCAAGGTAGTCCAGTAGTTTGGGAGCCGCTTGCACCAAGCTCTGCATGGCCGGATTCTTCGTATCCAGGATGCGCAGGGGATTGCTGTGCAGGCGGCGGCGAGCATCCTCGTCCAAAAGCTCAGAATGGCCCTCCAGATAGGCGATGAGCGCCGCACGGTGGGCTTTGCGCTCTTCAGGCTGCCCAAGGCTGTTGAGTTCCAGGCGAACGTCTTTCAGGCCCAGTTCCTTCCAGAGCGCATCCGCCAGCAGGATCAGCTCGGCGTCGACTTCGGCGCCATGAAAACCCATGGCTTCGGCACCGATCTGGTGGAACTGCCGGTAGCGCCCCCGCTGGGGCCGCTCATGGCGGAACATCGGCCCCATGTAGTACAGGCGCTTGCCACCGTCGTACAGCATCGAATGCTCCGCTGCGGCACGAACGACGCCTGCCGTCGCCTCGGGACGCAGCGTCAGATGCTCACCGTTCAAACGGTCTTCGAACGAATACATTTCCTTTTCGACGATATCGGTCACTTCGCCCAAGCCACGCACGAACAGCGCCGTCGGTTCGACGATGGGCGTTCGCACATTGCGATAGGCATATCGGGCCATGAGTGCCCGCACCTTGTCTTCCAGCCATTCCCAGCGCGCCGAGTCGGTTGGAAGAATATCGTTCATGCCTTTGACGGCCACCAATTTGCCAGTCTTTGGCAGAGGATTGCTTGTCTTGTTGCTCACGGAATGCATCAATGGGTTAAGTGACTGGCGCGCCAGCAGCGGCCTGCGCATGCACAGGCTCGGAAGGCGGCTTTCAATTCAGATCAAGAAGCAGCGACCGCCGTGCGGAAGCGGTCGGCGATATAGCGTTCGACGAGCTGCTGGAATTCCTGCGCGATATTGTCGCCGCGCAGGGTCAACGCCTTCTCTCCGTCGATGAAGACGGGCGCGGCCGGGGCCTCTCCGGTGCCTGGCAAGCTGATGCCGATGTCGGCATGCTTGCTTTCACCCGGACCGTTCACGATGCAGCCCATCACCGCCACCTTGATCTTTTCGACTCCGGGGTATTTGAGTCGCCAGACCGGCATCTGCGACCGCAGAAAGTCATCGATCTGCTTGGCCAACTCCTGAAAGGTGGTGCTGGTCGTGCGCCCGCAACCGGGGCATGCGGTCACGCTGGGCACGAATATGCGCAAACCCAGCGCCTGCAAAATTTCGGAAGCAACGACGACTTCCTGGGTGCGGGCCTCGCCAGGCTGCGGCGTGAGGGAGACGCGGATGGTGTCGCCGATGCCTTCCTGCAAAAGAATCGACAAGGCCGTGGTGGATGCCACGGTTCCCTTGGTGCCCATGCCCGCTTCGGTCAGGCCCAGGTGCAAGGCGTAGTCGCAGCGCTTTGCCAACTCACGGTACACGGACACCAGATCCTGCACTCCGCTGACCTTGCACGACAGGATGATCTGGTTGCCATCCAGACCCATTTCCTCTGCGCGCTTTGCCGATTCGATGGCCGATGTGATCAGCGCTTCATACATGACTTGCCGCGCATCCCAAGGAGACGGCCGCCGATTATTGGCATCCATGAGCTCGGCGAGCAACTCCTGGTCGAGGCTGCCCCAGTTGACGCCGATGCGCACGGCCTTGTCCCAGCGCATCGCCGCGTCGATCATCTGGCCGAACTGGCGGTCGCGCTTGTCGCCCTTGCCGACATTGCCGGGGTTGATGCGGTACTTGGACAGCGCCTGGGCGCAATCGGGGTATTCGGTCAGCAGCCGGTGCCCGTTGTAATGGAAATCTCCCACCAGCGGAACGGTTTCACCCATGCGATCGAGCTGCTCGCGGATATAGGGGACCGCCGCAGCCGCTTCGGGCGTGTTCACGGTGATCCGGACGAACTCGGAACCGGCCTGCGCCAGTTCTTTGATCTGTATCGCTGTGCCGATTGCATCGACGGTGTCGGTATTGGTCATGGACTGCACGCGCACGGGTGCGTCTCCGCCCACCGTGACCACACGCGAGCCCCAGGTGATTCGGGCTTGCCGCGAGCGTCGCGGCTGGGGCGCAGCCATCGCAATCGGAAAAGCGGGCGTCAATAAAGGGTTCACGGTTTCACCTCAAATCGGGCAACGTTTTCGCGCGAAACGGCTTTGAGTTCCAAAGGCTTGCCGTGGACCACCACTTCGGTGACGTCGGCCTTGCCGATGACCACGGACCATGGCGGGGTTCCCGGAACCGTCACGCTCTCGCCGGCCGCCAAGACACGCTGAAGGACGGTGGCTCCCGCCGCACTGCGCACCTGAACCCACGATTCTCCGCGCGTGCGAATGACCAGTGCGGCATCCGGACTACCTGCCGGTGCGGATGCCGGGGCCTCAGGCGCGGCCACTGCAGCCGTCGCCGCGGGCGATACACCCGATGGGCTTGCCATGGAAGATGGCGCAGAAGCCGACGGGGCTGGAACCGAAAGTGCAGTCACTGGCTGGGCAGGACTGGCAGCATCGGCCCCTCTGGTGCCTTCGGCTTCCGGGACAGTGCCTGTCGCCGCCACCGGCTCATTGCCGGCCACGCCATCGGGCCGATGGGGCCACAGCAGAACGGCAGCAGCGCCCACCAGCAACACGATCACCGCGAAGATGGCGGTGCGGGAACCCGATCCGCTGGAGGACGACGCCAACTGGCCGCTGCCAGGCTTGAACGATGCATTGATGCCTCGGTGCGCCGACAGCGCAGGTGGCTGATTGCGCGGCAGCAGCGCCAGCACGGGCGCAGGATCCACCTTGAGCGTTCGGCACATGCTGGAGGCCAGGGCACGCACAAAAACCACGTCCGGAAAAACCTCGAAGTAACCCGCTTCCAAGGCTTCCAGCTTGTGCACCGGCACCTTGAGGGCCACGGCCAGTGCCGCAATGTGCACGCCAGCGGATTCGCGGGCTTGCCGCAGCATCAGCCCTGCGGCCACGCTGTCCTGGGTTGGCGAGACTTCACTGTTCACAGGCTGTCCATCGTGCCCCACCACCGGCTCATTCATTGAACGCCCCTCGGTCATATGCCATCAATTCTTTGGAGTCAGGAAAACGCTTGCGCAGTTGTTCGGCGAGCTGCCGCATCGCCACCGAATCACTCAACGCCCGCTCGATCTTGATGCCCAGCCAAAGCGATTCCGCATTGGCGAACTCGCTGTTGTTCAGGCGGCGAATGTAGAACTGCGCACGCTTGATCTCGCCACGGCGAAACATGAGCGACGACAGGTTGTATCCCACCACAGGGTTGCCCGCATCCAGTTCATACGCCTTGAGCAATGTCTGCTCCGCTTCTGCGATCTGCCCGGCACGCTCCTGGCAAAGGCCTTGGGCCATGAGCGTCTTGCTGCGGGCGGTATAGGTCCGGCTGGCCAGGGCCCGCTCGAAATACTGCTGGCTTTCCGCGTACTTCTGCTGCTGGCACAGAAGCCAGCCATAGTTGTGCAGCAGGTTGGGCTCGGACGGGTGAAAGCCGAGTGCACGGCGAAAGCTCTCTTCCGCCAGCGGCAGATCTCCCAGGCGCAGATAAATCAGCCCGCGCAGGTTGTAGGCATCGCCGTACGACGGGTCTGTGGTCAGCGATTGGCGTACTTCGTCCAGCGCCACCGTGGTCTGGCCCATCTCGAGGTAATTGGCGGCCAGCTCCAACCGGAGCCTGGCGCGGCGGCGGGTTTCCGTCTCTTCCGACGGCGTGACGTACTCCGCACTGCCAGACGAGGCATTCGAGCCGCCAGAGGCCGCGCACCCACCCAGGCCCGCCAACCCGACCGCAGCAAGGCACAAGGCCATCGCCCATCGGGCATGCCGCTCAACAACCGCGACCGATCTCGTCATGTAGATCCTTCCTGCTCAAAGGCAATGCGTGCCATGCGCCAGCTTCCGGAAAAGGTGATTTGAAAATCCCAATGGCGGCATCGCTTCACCCCTTCGTCCGTCACGGCGTTTTCCGAGATGGCGGGCCCAAGGGGGTCAGCCGCACCGGAAAATCACGTCACAGGCTTGAGCACGATGGTGCGCTGCTTGGCCATGCGCTCGGCGGCCCGGGTGCGGTCTTTCACATCTCCCGCCAACTGGCCGCACGCGGCGTCGATATCGTCGCCACGCGTTTTGCGCACGGTCGTAACGATACCCGCATCACTCAACAACTTTGCGAAAACCGCAACTTGCTGCGGGGTCGATCGGTGCAGGCCAGAAGCAGGAAAGGGGTTGAATGGAATCAGGTTGAACTTGCAGCGAACACCCTGCCCATGGCGGGGGCGCACCAGATCGATGAGTTGCCGGGCATGCTCTGCCTGGTCGTTCACGCCATCGAGCATGCAATATTCGAAGGTGATGAAATCGCGCGGCGCATGCGCCAGATAGCGCTGGCAGGCATCCAGAAGTTCCTGCAAAGGGTACTTGCGATTGAGCGGCACCAGGTTGTCACGCAGCGGATCGTTGGGCGCGTGCAGCGAAACAGCCAGCGCCACAGGGCAGTCCTGCGAAAGCCGATCCATCATGGGAACGACACCCGAGGTCGACACCGTCACGCGGCGCCGGGACAGGCCGTAGCCGTGATCGTCCAGCATGGCACGCAACGCGGGCACGAGGGCGGTGTAATTCTGCAGCGGCTCACCCATGCCCATCATCACGACGTTGGAGATGACGCGCTCTTCGCTGCCCAGCCTTCGGCGCAGTGCATGCTCCGCGAACCACAACTGGGCGATGATTTCGCCCGTCGTCAGGTTGCGGCTGAAACCTTGGTGTCCGGTGGAGCAGAAACGGCATCCCACGGCGCATCCGGCCTGGGAAGAAATACACAGGGTGCCCCGGTCATCCTCTGGGATGAACACGGTTTCGACCGCATTGCCGTCACCCACGTCGAACAGCCACTTGACCGTGCCGTCCGTCGAAACATGTTCGCTCACGACCGGCAATGCCTGCACATGGGCGCAGGACTTCAGTTTTTCCCGCAGCGACTTCGCCAGATCGCTCATCTGGTCGAAATCGTGCGCGCCCCGCTGGTGAATCCAGCGGAACAATTGGGTCGCCCGAAAACGCTTCTCCCCCAGCTGCTCGCAAAACGCAGCCAGACCGTCGAGGTCGAAGTCAAGGAGATTGGTGGTCATCGGAGCGAAGGCTGTTCACGTCGATCACCGCCCCCTGCACTGGGCGCGCGGCCTGGGCAGCGCTCCGGCGCAAGGGTGGATCGCATATCAGCGCGAGTAGATGTTGAGGCCAGGGAAGAAGAAAGCCACTTCTGCCTGAGCGGTTTCCACAGCGTCGGAACCGTGTACGGCGTTGGCATCGATGCTGTCTGCGAAGTCAGCGCGGATCGTGCCGGCTTCTGCCTTCTTGGGGTCGGTGGCGCCCATGAGTTCACGGTTCTTCAGGATGGCGTTCTCGCCTTCCAGGGCCTGGATCATCACCGGGCCGGAGATCATGAAGTCCACCAGGTCCTTGAAGAAAGGACGCTCCTTGTGCACGCCGTAGAACTGTTCGGCTTCCAGGCGCGACAGGTGAGCCATGCGTGCTGCGACCACCTTCAGGCCAGCGGCTTCGAAGCGGGCGTAAATTTGGCCGATGACGTTCTTGGCCACTGCGTCGGGCTTGATGATGGAGAGGGTGCGTTCGATAGCCATGTTGATTTTCCTGAAGAGTGGTTGATCTATTTGAATTTTTCGCCCTGCGGACAAAGCCCTCGATTCTAACTGGGCGGATTAATTCCCCAAGGCGCGAAGGTTCAGCGACCGCCGCGGCGCGGCGGGCCGTTGCGTTTCTGGTCCTGCCGGTAGCGCGACAAGCTGTCCGTGCCGATGTAGCCCACCGACGTCTTCATCGGATCCGGCTGGCTGCCCGTGCCGCCACCGCCGCCCTGGCGCCCACCGGGTGCGCCGTCCTTGCCGCGCCCTGCGCCCGGTCCATAGCCCGGCTTGCGCGCAGAAGATGGCGCGGCCGCATCGCGCGGCGTGCCATTGTTGCGACCGCGGGGCCCGCCACGGCGCAAGCCGCTCTTGCGGTCCGCAGGTCCGGCAGGTGCCTCGACCGTCTCTCTGGGGGCCTTGTTGCCACCACCCACGGCCTGCATGAGCGCGCGGATATCGCGCTCGTCCAGTTCCAGCCACGCGCCGCGCTTGAGTCCGCGGGGCAGCATCATCGCGCCGTAGCGGATGCGGATGAGCCGGCTGACCGCATGGCCCACGGCCTCCAGCATGCGCCGGACTTCACGGTTGCGGCCTTCGGAGATGGTCACGCGATACCAGCAGTTGGAGCCTTCGCCGCCGCCATCCTCGATGGAGCCGAACGAAGCCATGCCGTCGTCGAGCTGCACGCCGTCGAGCAACCGCTGCTTCTCTTCGTTGCTGAGTGCGCCCAGCACCCGCACGGCATATTCACGCTCCAGGCCAAAGCGGGGGTGCATCAACTGGTTGGCCAGCTCGCCCGAACTGGTGAACAGCAGCAAGCCCTCGGTGTTCAGGTCCAGCCGCCCCACAGACTGCCACTTTCCGTGGGCAAGCCGCGGCAGCTTGCGAAACACGGTGGGCCGGTTCTGGGGATCGTCGTGCGTCACCACTTCGCCCGCTGGCTTGTGGTACGCGATGACCCGGGCGGGAGGGGGATCGATGCGGTAGCGAATGGGCCGGCCATTCACTTTCACCTGATCGCCGAACTGCACGCGCTGACCGATGTGCGCTGGCTCGTTGTTGACCGAAATCCGGCCTTCCAGGATCAATTGCTCCATTTCCAGGCGAGAGCCCAGCCCTGCCTGGGCCAGCACCTTATGCAGCTTGGGCGTTTCCACCTGCGGCAGCAGGACGCGGCGCGCAGGCACAGCATCGGCTGCCGTTTCGTCCTCGTCCAGGCGGCCGGACACGACGTCGGCAAACTGATATCCCGGCGTGGTACGCGCCCCCGCAGCAGGGCGAGGCCCCGAAGGGCGCTCCGATCTGGTTGAAGCAGGTTCAGTCCGCACCGGCGCAGGGGCAGCCTCCACCGCCGTCCCATCCGGTGCAGCGACAGCCTCGGCATCCTGCGCGGACTCGGCAGAAGCCTCCACCGGCTGGCCTGCTGCCGCGTCGGACGCCTTCGGCGCCTTCTTGCGGGGCGGCTTGCGGGTCGCGGGCTTCTTCACGCTGGCGTCTGCCTCGGCGGGCAACGCGGGCTGGTCGTCGGCAGGTTCTGAAATGGGATCGTTCATGGGAGACTCTCTGGTGTGCCGTTATCGGCGTCTTTTGGCTTCTCGTGCGAGGGGGCCAGCACGTCTTCTTCGTCGGATGGGCGCGGCGTGTCTTCTGTGGACGGGCCGGTGACCGGCTCCGTTTCGGAGCCCTGCGGCACCGAAGGCACCGCCTCTGACACAGGGGGGTTATCCCCTGGCGCCGGGTCGGCAGGTGCGTCAAGCGGCAAGGTGCCGCCAGAACCCAGCGCTTCGAGCACGCTGGCCTGCACGGCCGGATTTTCCATCACGGGCAACTGGTCGAGCGACTGCAGCCCGAGGTCGTCCAGAAACTGCCGCGTGGTGGCGAACAGGGCGGGCCGGCCCACGGTTTCGCGGTGCCCGATGACCTCCACCCAGCCACGGTCTTCCAGCTGCTTGATGATCAGGCTGTTCACGGTCACACCGCGGATGTCCTCGATGTCGCCCCGCGTCACCGGCTGCCGGTAGGCAATGATGGCCAGCGTTTCCAGGGTGGCCCGGGTGTAGCGCGGCGGCTTTTCCGGATGCAGCCGATCCAGGTACTCGCGCATTTCAGGGCGGCTCTGGAAACGCCAGCCCGTCGCGACCTGCACGAGCTCCACGCCCCGCAATGCCCAGTCCTGCTGGAGTTCCAGCAGGATGGTTTTCAGGGTATCGGTTCCGAGAGCGTCGTTGAAGAGCGTGCGCAACTCGCGCAGGGTCGCCGGTTGCGGAGCGCAGATCAGCGCGGTTTCAAGGACCCGTTTGGCGTCCACCGTATTCATGGTTCAGCAATTGCGGGGAAAGAGACGCCACGTGTCGAAAAGGGCGCCATGCCTGTCAAAGGGTTCGTTCAGCGGGACCGCGCGCAAAGACCTTGGTGCTGTTCCCAGCCCTGCAGTGTGTCCATGCGGGCGAGTCGGCTGGTACAGCCGCTAGGCGCGATTGTAGCGCAGGCCCCAAAAATCCAAGGCGTTTTCCATGTCCGGCGGCAGAGGCGCATGGAACTCCATCGGCTCCCCCGTCATGGGATGGGCGAAAGCCAGCCGGTACGCGTGCAGCGCCTGCCGCGCGAGCCCCCCCGCAGCTTCTCCGCCGTACAAGGCATCGCCCACCAGGGGATGGCGAAGCGAGGCCATGTGCACCCGGATCTGGTGCGTGCGCCCGGTGTGCAGCGTGCAGCGCACGAAGCAGACCGGATCGACGCTATCGAGCAGGGCGATGTCCGTGCGCGCGGGCTTGCCCGACTGCGTGGCCAGGTCCACCACGGCCATGCGCAGGCGGTTGCGCGGGTCGCGGCCGATGCTTCCCTCGACCACGCGCTGCTCCGGCCCGCTCCAGGGGCGGTGGCCGATGGCGAGGTACTGCCGGCTCACTTCGCGGGCGGCGATCATGCGCACCAGCGCATCCATGACGCCCCGCTCGCGCGCCACGACCATCAACCCGCTCGTGTCCTTGTCGAGCCGGTGGACGATGCCCGCCCGGGGCACCAGCAGCGCCTTGGGATCGCGGGCCAGCAGGCCGTTGAGCAAGGTCCCGCTCCAGTTGCCGGGCGCGGGGTGAACGACGAGCCCCGCAGGCTTGTGGATCACCAGCAGGTGCGCATCCTCGAACACCACGTCGATGGGCATGGACTCCGGCCGGAAGGCCTGGCTCTGCTGGGTGGGCCGCAGTTCCACCGCCACCACATCGCCCGCCTTGACACGGGCCGCAGGCTTGGCCGCGGCCTGCCCGTTGAGCAGAACGCCCCCCTGGGCCAGCAATTGCTGCAGATAGCTGCGCGAAAACTCGGGCACCTGATCGGCCAGCGCCCGGTCCAGGCGCTCGCCGTGCTGCGCCTCGCCGATGGCGAACTGGCGAATCTCCTGCGAGGCTTCGCCGCCCTCCTCCAGGTCTTCGGTGCCGGCCTCCCCCTCCGGGAGCAGGCCGGGGCCGGACGGCAGCGTGCTCAACGCGCCGGCAGGTAGCGGGACGGATCGACCGGCTTGCCCTGGCGGCGGATCTCGAAGTGCAGCTTCACCCGGTCGGTGTCGGAGCTGCCCATTTCGGCGATCTTCTGGCCGCGGCGCACCGTCTGGTCTTCCTTCACCAGCAGGGTCTGGTTGTGGGCGTAGGCCGTCAGGTAGGTGTTGTTGTGCTTGAGGATCACGAGGTTGCCGTAGCCACGCAGGCCGGCGCCGGCATAGACGACCCGTCCATCCGCGGAGGCGAGCACGGGGTCGCCCGCCTTGCCGCCGATGTCATAACCCTTGTTGCGGGCCTCGTCGAAACCCGCCACGAGCGAACCCGACGATGGCCAGATGAACGCCATGTCGTCTTCACCGCCGGTTGCGGCAGGCGCGGGGCTGGGCGCAGGAGCGGGGGCAGCAGCTACGGCGGGGGCCGATGCGCCGGGCTTGGCACCGCTGGCGGGGGTGGCCGGAGCGATCGCGGACGAGGTGACCGGACGGGTGACCACGCCGGTATCGCTGGCCACCGAAGGCGCTGGCGTGGCCGACGGCGCGGCCACGCGGAGCACCTGGCCGACCTCGATGAGGTTGGCGTTGTCCAGGTTGTTCCAGCGGGCGATGTCCTTCCAGCTTTGGCCGTTTTCCAGCCCGATGCGAATCAGGGTATCTCCTGGCTTGACCGTGTAGTAGCCGGGTTTGCCGGCGTTTTCAGCACCGGGCAGGGGCTTGGCCGCGGGAGCGACCACCATGCCGGGCTGGGAGGCGGATGTGGAAGCGGACGTGCCACGATCTTCCACCGGTGCCCTGTTGACGCGGGTACCGCAACCCGTCAGCACCAAGGCCGCGAGCGCTACCGAACCCCAACCAACAAGACCACGCGTAACCAACATAAGCAATCCCTTCAGGCAATCCCCGATTTTAGGGGGACAAAATGAACGGCCTCCAAAACGTTCTGTTTCAATCCGTGCGCCGTTTTGTCGATGACCAGCAACACCTGGTGGCCGCCGGCGCCCACCATGGGCGCCACGAGGCGGCCACCCACGGCCAGTTGGTCGATCCACGCCTGAGGGAGGGTCTCGCCGCCTGCCGCGGCGATGATGGCCGCATACGGCGCGCCTTTCGCATAGCCCACCGTGCCGTCGCCGAAGATGAGGTGCACGTTCGCGAGGCGCCAGGGACGCAGGTTGTCGCGCGCCTTCTCGTGCAACGCGCGCAAACGTTCGATGGTGTACACCTCGCGGGCCACGCGCCCGAGCACTGCGGCCTGGTAGCCGCAGCCGGTGCCGATCTCCAGCACGCGCCCCAGACCGGCGGCGCGCGCGCCCTCCGCGCCCAGCAGCAGCTCCGTCATGCGGGCGACGATGCTCGGCTTGGAGATGGTCTGGCCCAGCCCGATCGGCAGGCTGGTGTCTTCGTAGGCCTGGTTGACGAGGGCGGTGTCCACGAAGCGGTGCCGCTCCACCGAGCCCATGGCCTGCAGCACGGCCGGCGATGCGATGCCCGAAGCCGCCAGGCGCTGCACCATGCGCGCCCGCACGGCGGCCGAATCGAGCCCCACGCCCTGGGGCATGGGCGGGGCATCGCGGCGCGGCGCGGGCTGCGATGGCGGCCGGGGCGCAGCGCCCGGTGGGGGGTCGATGCGGGCCGGAAAGCCGGGGCGGCGCTGGGTCATCGGGCGGGGGCCGGCGCGGGAGCGGCGGGCGCGTCGGGCACCAGGCGCGCCGCGGTCTGCGTCCAGTAGCCCAGGCCTTCGTGGTCGGTCAGGTCCACCTTCAACGGGGTGATGGCCACATGGCCCTGGGCCGTGGCGTGGAAGTCCGTGCCCTCGGCGTCGTCCTTGGCCGCGCCGGCGCCGCCGATCCAGTACATGACCTCCCCGCGCGGGCTTTGCTGCTCGATGACGCGCTCGGCCGCGTGGCGGCGGCCCAGGCGGCACAGCCGCAGGGGCCGCAGTGCATCGAACGGCATGTTGGGAATGTTCACGTTGAGGAGCCAGGGAGCCTCGCCCACCAGGTTCTGCGCCTGCATCTGCTCGACGATCTCGCGCGCCTTGCGGGCGGCGGATTCGATCTCGCCCCAGCCCTTGTCCACCTGCGAGAACGCGATGGCCGGAATGCCGAAGAGGTAGCCTTCCATCGCCGCGCCCACGGTGCCGGAGTAGATGGTGTCGTCGCCCATGTTGGCGCCGTTGTTGATGCCCGAGACGACCAGATCGGGCCGGTAGCCGAGCAGGCCGGTGAGCGCGATGTGCACGCAGTCCGCCGGGGTGCCGTTCACGTACCGGAAGCCGTTGGCCGCCTGGTGCACGTACAGCGGCGAATGCAGCGTGAGCGCGTTGGACTTGGCGCTGTTGTTGTGTTCGGGCGCCACCACCTCGACGTCCGCGATGGTCTTGAGCGCATCGTGCAGGGCCACGATGCCGGGTGCCTGGTAGCCGTCGTCGTTGGAAATGAGGATCTTCATGGGTGGCAGGAAGCAGGGTGCGAGCGATTGTAGGCCGCGTCCGACAAGGCGCGGCCGGGCCTGCTCCCGACTGCCCGCCCCTGCCGCCGGCCGCCGTCGCTCCAGGGACTCGCCACGCCGGCCCCCCCGCCTATCATGCGGCCACACCGACAGGAGACCTCCCATGCATGCTTGGCTTTGCACCAACCCGACGGGCGTCGACGCCCTGGCCTGGACCGAACTGCCCACGCCCACGCCGAAGGCGGGCGAGGTGCTGATCGCGATCAAGGCCGCCAGCCTGAACTTTCCCGACCTGCTCATCGTGCAGAACAAGTACCAGATGAAGCCCCCCCTGCCCTTCGTGCCGGGGTCGGAATACGCTGGCGTGGTGGAGGCCGTGGGCGAAGGTGTCACGCACCTGCGCCCCGGGCAGAGCGTGGCCTGCCTCACCGGCACGGGCGGCTTCGGCACCCACGCGGTGGCGCCCGCGGCGCTGTGCATGCCGCTGCCCGAGGGCTTTTCGCACGTGGATGCGGCGGCGTTCATCATGATCTACGCCACCTCGCACCATGCGCTGGTGGACCGGGGGCAGCTCAAGGCTGGCGAGACGGTGCTGGTGCTGGGTGCGGCCGGCGGCGTGGGCACGGCGGCCATCCAGATCGCCAAGAAGATGGGCGCCCGCGTGATCGCGGCGGCCTCCACCGAGGAAAAATGCAAGCTGTGCCTGTCCGTGGGCGCCGACGCCGTCATCAACTACACCGAGGAAAACCTGCGCGAGGCGATCAAGTCGCTGACCGACGGCAAGGGCCCGGACGTGATCTACGACCCGGTGGGCGGCGACTTCACCGAGCCCGCCTTCCGCTCGATCGCCTGGCGCGGGCGCTACCTGGTGGTGGGCTTCGCCTCCGGCCCCATCCCGGCGCTGCCGCTGAATCTGGCGCTGCTCAAGGGCGCCTCGATCGTGGGCGTGTTCTGGGGCGAGTTCTCCAAGCGCGAGCGGCAGGCCAACGCCGCCATGATGGCCGAACTGGCCGCTTGGTACGGCGAGGGCGCCATCAAGCCCGTGATCGACCGCACCATGCCGATGGCGCAACTGCCCGCGGCCTATGCCCACATGGGATCGCGCGGGGTGATGGGCAAGCTGGTCATGGTGAACTGACGCGAGCGCCGGCCCGCACCCGCCGGGCCCCTCACCCCGTTCACCCAGGCCGGTGGTGCGCGGGGCCGGCGTTGCACGGATGCCCTGCGGGCGCCTGTTCAAGCGGTGCGCCGTCTGTCACACTCGCGCATCTTTGCCTTTCCGTGCACGCCAGATGGCCGACCGCCCCCCTTCAGAAATCGCGCGAGAAACCCTCAAGCAGCTGGCCGCGCGCCGTTTGGCGCCCACGCCCGACAACTACCAGGCGCTCTACGACGAGATCGCCGGCAACCCCAGCCCCACCGCCTTTCCGGAAGGCCCCCTGCGCCACATCCTGCGCGTGCTGCCCGGGCAGACCCCGGCGCAAAAACGCCTGCTGGGCCTGTTCGAATCCGCCATCGACAACACCGACTGGGCCCAGTTGCAGAGCGTGCTGGTGGGCTACGCCAACCTCGGCCTGGCCAGCGTGGCCGCACCGGCCGCCGCGGCAGCGGAACCCTCGGCCGCCACGCACCTGCCCGAGGAACTGACCGAGCAGCTCGCCCGCCTGATCGACAACACCCTGCCTGCGCTGGGCGAGGACGATGCCCGCGTGCACGAACTGGCCGCGCAGCTGACCAACTTCCTTCGCCAGCCTTCGCCCCCGGTCTCGACCTTCGGCCTGATGCTGAACAACTTCAGCTACCGGCTCTCGTTCGCCACCGAGGACCAGGCGGCCATCCGCGCCAGCCTGCTCGAACTGCTGCACATGCTGTTCGAGAACATCGCCGTGCTGAGCCAGGACGACCGCTGGCTGCAGGGCCAGGTCGAGGCGCTGATGGCCGCCTCCACGCCGCCGCTCACGCTGCGCCGGCTGGACGAGGTGCAGCGGCGTCTGAAGGACGTGATCTTCAAGCAGACGGAGGCCAAGGAGCGCACCGTGCAGGCGCAGGAACAGATGAAGGAGCTGCTGGCCACCTTCATCGAGCGGCTGGTGCAGATCACCGCCTCCAGCAGCACCTACCACGACAAGATGGAGCACTGCGCCGAGCGCATCGGCCAAGCCAACAGCCTGCAGGAGATCACCCCGCTGCTCGAAGAGGTGATGAGCGCCACGCGCGCCATGGCCCTGGACAGCCGGGTGGCGCGCGACGAGCTGCAGGACCTGCGCGCGCGCTCCGATGCGCGCCATGCCGAGATCGCCAAGCTGCAGGAAGAGCTGGACCGCGCCAGCGCCCAGGCCCGGCACGACCCGCTCACCGGCTCGCTCAACCGCAAGGGCCTGGACGAGGTGATGGAGCGCGAGATCGCCCGCGCCACGCGCAACGGCTCGCCCCTGTGCGTGGCCTTGCTGGACGTGGACAACTTCAAGCTCATCAACGACCGCCTGGGCCACACGGCCGGCGACGAGGCGCTGGTGCACCTGGCCGGCGTCACGCGCGAGGTGATGCGCCCGCAGGACATGCTGGCGCGCTACGGCGGCGAGGAATTCGTGCTGGTGCTGCCCGACACCGACCTGGACCAGGGCGTGGAAGCCATGAAGCGGCTGCAGCGCGAGCTGACCACGCGCTACTTCCTGAAGGACCGCGAGAAGGTGCTCATCACCTTCAGCGCCGGCGTGGCGCAGATGGCCGAGCAGGAAGGCAGCACGGAAGCCATCCGCCGGGCCGACCAGGGGATGTACCTGGCCAAGCGCGCGGGCAAGAACCGGGTGATGGCCGCCTGAGCCCGTCCCGGGCGGCCTGGTCCGCGCGCCCGGCCGGACCGTTCCCGCCCACGCCCTGCAACCCTTCCCATGACGCAAACCCCTCTGCTCTCGCGCCGGGCATTGCTGCAAAAGGCCGCCTGGGCCGCGGGCGCGGCCGCCTGGCCCCGTTGGGCCGGGGCCGGCGCCGGCGCGCTGCGGCACGACCCGTTCACGCTGGGCGTGGCCAGAGGCGACCCCTCGCCCGATGGCATGGTGCTGTGGACGCGCCTCGTGCCCGCCGAACCCGGCGCGTGGAACCGCCCGATCGCCGTGCGGTGGGAAGTGGCGCACGACGACGCGTTTCGCCGCATCGTGCAGCGCGGCACGGCCACCGCCCTGCCGGAGTTCGCGCACAGCGTGCATGTCGAGCTGCAGGGGCTGGCCCCGGGGCGCTGGTACCACTACCGCTTTCTGCAGGGCGACGCCGTCAGCGCCACCGGCCGCACGCGCACCGCGCCGGCCGCCGGGGATTTGGCGCCGGGCCTGCGCATCGCCTTCGCGTCGTGCCAGCGGTGGGAGCACGGCCACTACGCGGCATGGGCCGACGTGTGCCGCCAGTCGCCCGACCTGGTGCTGTTCCTGGGCGACTACATCTACGAGTACGCCAGCCCCAAGGACCCGGCCGGGCTGGCGCGCGTGCACGGCCTGCGCCTGGCGCACACGCTGGCCGACTACCGCGACCGCTACGCGCTGCACAAGAGCGACCCGTCGCTGCAGGCCGCCCACGCGCTGTGCCCCTGGGCCACGACCTGGGACGACCACGAGGTGCAGAACGACTACGCCGGCACGCACGGCCGCGGCGACGCCGCCGACTTCCTGGCGATGCGCACGGCGGCATGGCAGGCCTTCTACGAACACACGCCGCTGCGCGCCGCGAGCCTGGCGGCCAGCGGGTTCGGCGCGCTGCAGGTGTACCGCGCGCTGCCCTGGGGGCGGCTGGCGACCATCCACCTGCTGGATGCGCGCCAGTTCCGCGACCGCCAGGCCTGCCGCGCGGAAGGCAGCAGCGGCGCGGGCGCCGTGCGGCCCGGCGACTGCGCCGAGCTGCAGGCGCCCGGGCGCAGCTTCCTGGGCACGGCGCAGGAGCGCTGGCTGGATGCCGGCCTGGCCGCCGATGCACGCGGCGGCGGCGTGGGAAGCACCATCGGCGACGCCACCCGCTGGAGCGTGGTCGCGCAGCAGACGCTGTTCTCGCCGCGCCACTACCCCTCCGGCGTGCAATCGACCGACAGCTGGGACGGCTACCCGGCCGCGCGCCAGCGGCTGCTGCAGTCGCTGGCCCGGCATGCGCCGCGCAACACCGTGCTGCTGGGGGGCGATATCCACCAGAACTACGTCTGCAACGTGATGGCGCCGTCCGACGGGGCCGCGCCGGCTGAGTCCCCCGTGGCCCCCACCGCCCGCGTGCTGGCCAGCGAGTTCTGCGGCACCTCGATCAGCTCGCGCTCGGGCACCACGCAGGACAAGGTGGACGCCATCGCCCGCCACAACCCGCACGTGCTGCTGGCGCGCTGCGACCTGCGCGGCTGGGGGCTGGCCGAGGTCACGCACCGGCGCTGGACCACCACGCTGCGCACCGTGGACGACCCGCTACGGGCCGACAGCGGCGCCTCCACCCTGGCCCGCTTCGTGGTGGAAGACGGTCGCCCCGGGCCCGTGCGCGACCTTTGATTTGCTACAAAATAGATAGCGAAACGCCATAGTATTTATTGCGCTGGAGGCCAAAAAGACCAAAGGCGTCCAACGCAGGGGCCACCCACGCGCGCCGGTTCGGTAGCGGGGTGTAACACCCGCAGGCCAGGCCTGCACCCCGCATTACCATGGCGCCCACCACACAGGGAGACTCCATGATCCAAAAGCACCTGCCCGCCGCCCGGCTGGCCGCCCTCGCTGCCACCGCCCTGCTCGCGGCCTGCGGCACCAGCCCCCGCCTGAACTACACCCTGCCCGACCAGCCCGAAGGCGCGTCCGGCTATACCGAGAAGCCCGGCTGGGCGACGCAGAAGTTCGCCGTGGCGGCCGCCAACCCGCTGGCCACCGATGCGGGCTACCAGGTGCTCAAGGCCGGCGGCTCGGCGATCGATGCCGCCATCGCGGTGCAGATGGTGCTGTCGCTGGTCGAGCCGCAGTCGAGCGGCATCGGCGGCGGCGCGTTCCTGCTGCACTCGGCGGGCAGCCGGGTCGAGGCCTACGACGGCCGCGAGACGGCGCCGGCCGCCGCCACCGAGAACCTCTTTCTCGGCCCCGACGGCAAGCCCGTGCCTTTCTACGACGGCGTGGTGGGCGGCCGCTCGGTGGGTACGCCCGGCGCGGTGCGCATGCTGGAGCTGGCGCACAAGGAGCACGGCAAGCTGCCGTGGGCATCGCTGTTCCAGCCAGTCATCCAGCTGGCCGAGAACGGCTTCAAGGTGAGCCCGCGCCTGAACACGCTGCTGGCCAACGAAAAGTACCTGGCCCAGGACCCGGCCGCCCGCGCCTATTTCTTCGACGCGGCGGGCCAGCCCTGGCCCGTGGGCCATGTGCTCAGGAACCCCGAGCTGGCCGCCGTGCTGAAAGGCATCGCGAACAACGGCTCCAAGGCGCTGCTGGAGGGCGAGGTGGCGCAGGCCATCGTCGCCAAGGTGCAGGGCCACCCGACCAACCCCGGGCGCCTGGCGCTGGCCGACCTGGCTGGCTACCAGCCCAAGAAGCGCGAGGCGCTGTGCACGGACTACCAGGTGGCCTCCAAGGACTTTCGCCTATGCGGCTTTCCGCCGCCCAGCTCGGGCGCGATCGCCGTGGGGCAGATCCTGGGCATCCTGAAGAACACCGACGCCAACACGATGGCGCTGCAGGAAGGCCCCAAGGGCGCGGGCGACTGGCTGCCCAGTGCCGACTGGCTCTACCTGTACAACGAGGCCTCGCGCCTGGCCTTCGCCGACCGCGGCCTCTACGTGGCCGACCCCGACTTCGTGCAACCGCCGGGCGGTAGCTGGAGCACCCTGCTCGCCCCCGCCTACCTCGCCCAGCGCGCCAAGCTGATCGGCCCGCAGAGCATGAAGGTGGCGCAGCCCGGCAACCCCGGCGCGGTCCAAACCAGCCATGCGCCCATGCCCGACCAGATCGAGCACGGCACCAGCCACATCAGCGTCGTCGATGCCTTCGGCAACGCGGTGGCGATGACGACCACCATCGAAGACCAGTTCGGCTCGCGCCAGATGGTCAAGGGCTTCCTGCTGAACAACGAGCTGACCGATTTCAGCTTCGCGCCCAAGGACGCGCAAGGCCAGCCCATCGCCAACCAGGTGGAGCCCGGCAAGCGCCCGCGCTCGTCGATGGCGCCCACGCTGGTGTTCGACAAGCAGACCGGCCAAGTGGTGATGAGCGGCGGCAGCCCGGGCGGCGCGCTCATCATCCACTACACGGCCAAGACGCTCTACGGCATCTTCAACTGGGGGCTGATGCCGCAGCAGGCCATCAACCTGCCCAATTTCGGCTCGCTCAATGGCCCGACGATGCTGGAGGAAAAACGCTTCCCGCCGGCCACGGTGGAGGCGCTGCGTGCCCGCGGCGCCGAGGTGCGCGAGATGAACATGACCAGCGGCCTGCAGGCCATCACCCGCGCCGAGGTGCACGGGCAGCCGATGTGGCTGGGCGGCGCCGACCCGCGCCGCGAAGGCGTGGTGATGGGGGACTGAGCGCCCGCCCCTCAAAAAAAGAGCACCCGGCGGGTGCTCTTTGGCGTTGTGGCCCGGTGACGGCCGCTGCGCCAGCGCCTACTGCTCGGCGATCACGTCCAGGAACACCAGCGGCTCGGTGCCGGTGTTGGTCAGCCCGTGCGATTCGCCCTTGCGCACGATGGTCACGTCGCCCGGCTTCACGGCCACGTCCACGCCGTCCTTGTCCTTGAAGGTGCCGCGGCCCGAGACGATGACGTAGGTGTCCTCGTTGCTGGTGTGCTTGTGGTAGCCGATGGAGTCGCCCGGCTGCAGCGTGAGCCAGCTGATCTCCTTGATGGCCTGGTCCTTGAGCGCCTTGTCGCGCGTGAAGGCGTATTCGCCGGCCAGCGTGCCCTTGCCGCCGCCGGCGCCCTCCTTGTTGGCTTTCAGCAGCGCCTCCTTGGGGTACACCTCGGCCGACGCCGTCGATGCAACCCCCACCAGGGCGAATGCGGCGGCCAGCAGGCGGAACGTTTTTTTCATGGGTTGTCTCCTTTGGAATGGTCGGGTGGCAGCGCGGGCCGCCGCAGCATGCCGCGGCCCGTTCGCTGCCGATGCGATCTTATGCGCGCCCCCGCGCGCACCGCACCGGCCAGCACCCCGGCGGGACCCTGCGAAGCAGGATTGGTATCAAAACAGGCCCCGGCACAATCGACACTAGGGCATTCCGCTATTAAAACAATAGCAAGCGAATCGCCGCCTCACGCCGGTGCCTGGGCCGGCGCCACCGAGGCGCCCTGGATGCCGTGCCGCTCCAGCGCCTGTTGCACGAAGCCGCTGGCCTTGGCCTCCTCCACGAAGGCATGCAGCACACCCGCCGCGGCCTCGCCCCGGCCCTTGGGCAGCCCCCTGCTGGATGACCATGAAGCGGCCCGGCAGCAGGCGCAGGCCGCCGCCCAGGCGCTGCGCATCGGCCTGCAACTGCTGCTTGACGCCCGCAGCCACGTCGGCGCCTTCGGCCAGGAAGGTTTCCACGACGGCGGGCGACGTGGGGGCGCGCACCAGGGTGGCGGCCTTCATCTCGCGGCTCAGGTAGAGATCGTAGGCGCTGCCCTTGCCGACCACCACCCGGTGCCCGGGCCGGTCCACGGCCTCGTTGTCGCGCAGCGGCGAATCGTCACGCACCAGGTAGCAGCCTTCGATGAGCACGTACGGCGCGGTGAACGCGATGCCGGCACCCCGCAGGGGGTCCACCGCGAAAAAGCCGACGTCGGCCTGCTCCTGCGTGACGGCTTCGACCGATTGGCCGGCCGCATCGAACACGGCGAAGGCGATGGGCACGCCCAGGCGCTCGGCCAGCGCCCGCGCCAGATCGACGGACACACCGGACGGGTCCGCCCCCGGCGCACCGGCCTTGGCCAGGATGGGATTGCCCAGGTTGATGGACGCCCGCAACACCCCGGTGGGTGCAAAGGCCTGGAGGACGGCAGGATCGAGGGGCATGCGGCAGGAAGCGATGGGGTGGAAGAAAGCCGGTCGTCCGGGCGCGGGGCGAATCAGCCAACCGCCGCTTCTTGCGGCCAGTTCACCGGCGGCAAGGCTTGCAGCGCGGGCTTTGCAAAGAGGTAGCCCTGAAACAGATGGATGCCGAGGCCGCGCAGGGTGTGCAATTCGGCGTTGGTCTCAACGCCTTCGGCCAGCGCCTGCACGCCCAGGTCTTTGCACAGGCCCACGATGCTGCGCACGATGGCCTGCCGCACCGGGTGCCCATCGATGCCGCGCACCAGGTCGATGTCGATCTTGAGTAGATCGGGCTGGAAGTCGGCCAGCAGATTCAGGCCCGCGTAGCCCGCACCGAAGTCGTCGATGGCACTCAGAAAACCGTGGCGGCGATAGGCGTGCAGGATGCCTTGCAAGTGCGCCTTGTCCAGCGAATTCTCGCGCTCGGCGATCTCGAAAATGATGCGCTCGGTGGGGAACCCGCAGCGCTGCGCGGCCTGCAGCGTGACGCGGATGCACGCCTCGGGCTGGTACACGGCGTTGGGTAGGAAATTGATGCTCAGCCGGCAGGGCATGCCCAGTTGCGCGGCCAGTTCCACCGCTTTCACGCGGCACGCCTGGTCGAAGGAGTACAGGTTCTCTTGCGTCACCTTGGCCAGGATGCTGTAGGCCGAGCTGCCGTCCAGTCCGCGCACCAGAGCTTCGTAGGCATACACGCTGCGGTCGCGCAGATCGACGATGGGCTGGAACGCCATCGTGAATTCGAAATCCAGCGCCTGGCCATCGCGGCAGGCGGTGCAGGCGGAAGTGGGTGAGGATGGCAACTTCATGGCGGCACAGGAGCGATCGAACGTGTAGCTTACGCCCTTTCTGATGCCCTTCGCACGCCCATTGGTCAGGCCTGCAGGGACCTGCTCGACCGTGGACACCAACGGGATCCGAGCCCTTGCAGGAGGGTTTCAGGCTGCTGGGGCCCGATGCACTGCACCGGGCCCCGCCGCGCTCTTCGCTTCTTCTCCCCTCTCTCTTTGTGTCGGTTGCCGTTTCGGTGGCGGTGCCCGAGGTGTCAGGCGACCACGTGCACCAGTTGCATCATTCCCAGGTCTTCGTGGTCGAGCGCATGGCAGTGCCACACGAACTGGCCGTGGAAGTCGGTGAACCGCATGCGAAAGGTGATGCTGCCCATCGGCGGCACCGGGAGCGTGTCGGCCCAGTAGGGATCGACCGGCTCGCCGTTGACCCGCACCACATAGCTGTCGTTGACGTGGATGTGGAACGGGTGCGGGTAGCGGTTGAGGTTCTGGATGGTCCACTCCTCCACCGCGCCCAACGCCACCGTCTGCGTGGCCGTGAGCGACGACTGGAACGGCGACAGCCGGGCCTGCGGCGAGGCATCGCCGGACGAGAACACGGTGTCGGTGAAGCCATCCACGCCGTCGGACAGCGGGATGAACCAGCCCTCCCCCACCGGGATGGGCTGGGCCAGGCGCTCGCTCGTCTTGGGCAGCACGGCCAGCACCAGGCTGCGCTGCTTGCCGCCATGGGCCGCCAGTTCCTCATCGGTGATGGGCAGGTGCTCGGCATAGCGCGGCAGGCGCGCTGGCTGGGGCAGCGGGGTGGACAGCGGCGTGCCCTCCACCACGATGCGCGCGACGATCTCGTCCTGCGCCTCGCTCGACGGCGCCTTGACCGAACGCAGGTAATACGTGCCGGGCACGTCGCTGGCCTTCACCACGATCGAATGGCGGTTGCCGGGGTACAGCGCGTTGCCGGGCCAATGGGCGTTGTCGAACCGGTCCGAGGTGGCCGCGTTGATGGGCTTGAAGCGGCGGTTGAACACGTTGCCGTCCTTGGCATACGCCCAGAGCGTGTGGCCGTCCAGCACGGGGTTGAACGGGTAGAACGAGGCCGTGTTGATGAAGTGCCACTGCTGCACCTCGCCCGGCCGCATGACGATGGTGGGCTGGTAGGCACCATTGAGAAGAAAGCCCGACGACGCGGTACGGATGGAGTCGTAGAACGATTCCGTCTTGCCGTCGCCGGTCAGGTTGACCTTGTGCACGTGGATCGCGCGCTCGCGGATGTCCGGCGTGTCGATGAAGGTGTCCTTGGGGTCGTGGATGAGGATGGCGCCGAACATGCCGCTGGAGACCTGCACATTGGACGACCCGTGCAGATGGGGGTGGTACCAGTAGATGCCGTTGGTGTGGTCGGCCGGGATGGCCACCTCGTGCTGGCGGCTGGCCCCCGGCAGCACGCCGGCCTCGGCCATGTCCACCACGTAGTCGCCGAACACGCCGGGGCGGATCTCCCGCGGATCGACGTGCAGGCCGTGGAAATGCAGGTTGGTGCTGTTCTGGTGGTTGAGGTAGTCCAGCGAGGACTGGCCCTTCACGTTGGCCGGCAGTTCGTTGACCAGCCGGATGCGCAGCGTGTCGCCGGGCTGCAGGTGCAGCGTGGGCGCCATGTACTGGCCGTTGAAGCTGCGCAGCGCGGTCTGCACCGTGCGGGCCACGCCCGGATAGGCCGGCGGCTGCGATCCCGCGATGCGCAGCGGCTGCGCACCGTAGCGGGCGAACAGGTCCAGGCTGAGCTGGCCGCCGGACGACGTCAGCGCGGCGGGCTCGGGCAGCGTGTCCGCCGTGGCGCCGGAGGCGCTGCCGCCGCAGCCGGCCAGCGGGGCAACCACCGTGCCCAGGGAGAGCCCGAACATCCACTGCAGGCTGGCGCGGCGCGTCGGCTCCGGGGTCGAGAAAGAATCGGTCATGGCGGGCCTTCAGGCGAATGCGATGGGATGGGGACGGACCTGCACGGCGGTGGACGGAAACGCCCCGCAGGCGGACGAGCGGTTGTCGCCCCAGGCGAGCAGCCCGGTGCCGGTGCGCGCCAGCACGTGGCCCGATCCGGCCGCCAGTTGCAGCATGCCGCGCAGCGCCGGCACGCGCAGCGGCTTGGCGGAAAAGGCCATGCCGTCCCGCGCGAGCTGCCCCATGCCGTTCCAGCCCCACGCGAACACATCGCCCTGGCGCGACAGCGCCACGGTGTAGAACATGCCCGCATCCACCTGCGCCACGGCAAAGCCGGTGCGCACCCGCACGGGCCGGGCGAAATAGCGCGCGGCCGCATCGCCCGATTGCCCGTACTGATTGGAGCCCCAGGCCCACAGCCCGCCTTGCGCGTCCACCGCGAAGCTGTGCGTGTCGCCCGCGGCCACCTGCACGATGCGCCCGGGCAGGTCCACTCGCACCGGCAAGGCGGATTCAGTCAGTGCCCCGTTGCCGAGCTGGCCGGCCGCGTTGGCCCCCCAGGCCCAGACGCGGCCGGCACGGTCCAGCGCCAGCACGTGCGCATGGCCGGACGCCAGGTGCGCGATGGCGCCCAGGCCTTCGATGGCCTGCGGGCCGGATTCGCGCGACACCGTCACGCGGCCCAGTTGCCCGTAGGCCGCCATGCCCCAGGAGCGCACCGTACCGTCGGCCTGCAGCGCGAATGCGGCGGCTTCGGTCTGGGCCACCTGGACCACCGGGGACGGCAGGCCCGACACGCCCACGCGGTCGGCGCCGTGCTCCGGCGACACCACGGGCCGGCAGGCCACCACGGCGCCACCCTCACGCACGGCCAGCGTGTGGGAATGCCCGTCGTGCACCGCGGTGAACGGCAGGCCCGGGTTCAGCCACTGGGGCTGCGGCTGCGCGTAGCGGTTGTGGCCGATCTCGGTGGGGCTGGACGAGCACAGCTCGCCTGGATAGCCGGGTGGCAGCTGGGCGCCGAGCCGCTTGACGCCGCCCCAGCCGTAGGCCGCACCGTCTGCGGCGAGGGCGATGGACCGGTCGCGGCCGGCACTGATGGTGAGAAATGGCATGGAATGCGCCTCGCGGGTCAGGGCAGCAGCACGAGGTAGGCGAACCCTTCGGCGCCGCCGATCGTGGCCTTGATCTGGATCTGCTTTTTCGATGTGGGGGCCTGGGACACCGTCACCCGGCCGGAGGGGCTGATCTGCACGCCGGAATCGCTCGGGTTGCACGACCAGACGGCCATGTCCTTGTCGATGGCGGCCCCTGAACTCAGGACGCCCCGGATGCTGAGGTCGTACGAAAACGGGTATTGCTTGGTGATCTTCGTGGCAGGGGACAGCAGCAGCCGCTTGAGCACCGGCACCGGCGCGCTCTGGTTGCCGTAGAGGATGGCCTTGCCTTCGAGCCGGCCCCATTGCCCGGGCTGGTCCGACAGGTACCAGGGCAGTTCGGCCTTGATCGTGTAGGCACGTGGCGTGCGCTCCTGGCTGCGCAGTTGCACCAGGCCGCTGGTGCCTTCGTGGTTGGACACGTGCACGTCCGATGCGTTATCGCCCTCGACGCTCCAGATGGCATACTGGGTCACGTCCTTCCACTCGCCGCTGTCGGAGTAGCGCACCAGCGCCCAACCCTGCGCCGTGTCGGCCGTGGATTTGAAACCTTCGTAGAACTCGACCTTGAACTCCACGGGAACGGGCGGCGTGCGCACGTACAGCACCGGCATGGTCCACGGCACGGGTGGCTGCGAGGAGCCGTATTCGGTATAGCACTTGCCGTCGCCACGGCAGAATTTGATGCGGATGTTTTCCTCGTCGCCGTTGTACAGGTTCATCACCAGCGTGCGCAGTTCGTAGTCCGACTGGCCCCAGTGGCGATCGCGGCGCTTGTAGGCATTGCGGGTGACGATGTAGCCCGGGCCGAGGATCTTGTACGGCCTGGACCCCGCCTGCCCCAGGTCGGCGAAATGCCGGTAGCGGGTGGTGCCGTCCTGCTGGTACGACTGCGGCTTGAAGCCGAAATACCGCATGACTTGAGGCGTCGCAGCCGACTGTTCGCCGGAAGGCAGCCGATGGCGCACGGCGTTCGGCGGTATCAGGCTCTGCAGTTCGGTGATGCTGGGCAGGCGCCAGGGATTGCCCGCGCTCGCCGGGTCGGCCATCAGCCCTTCCAGACCGTCGTACTCGAACATCTCCGGTTTCCACATCAGGCCGGTGTCGCGGTCCAGGATGCTGCCGTCGGCGAAGGGCTTGAGCCCGTTGGGGTACATCAGCCGCTGGCGCTTGAGGTGGATGTGGTACTCGTCCAGGTGCCGCTCCGCCTTGTCCAGCTGCGGCGGATCGCCCGCATGGGCGGCCTCGACCTTGAGGTTCAGCGCCTGGGCCTGCAGTGCGCGCGCCTGGTTGAAGGCGTTGAACAGCAGGTCGTCATAGGCCGTTCCGGCGCGGCCCGAATAGAACTTGGGGTGGTCGTCCAGCAGCAGGCGGATCAGCCCCTTGGCATCGGCACCGGAGCCCACCTGGTTGTCGTGCAGCTGGGTCAGCACCAGGCTTTCATTCACGGACTTGACGAATTGCTCCTGAAGCTGGTCGGCCGTCGGCGGCGCATCCCCCGCTGCGCTGGCCAGCAACTCGGTCTTGTCCTGCACGAACGCCTTCAATACCTCCAGCGCCGTCAGGCGGGCGATGTAGGCCGTGGACCGCGGCACCTTGTCGATCGCCTCGCTCAGCCGCTTGATCTCGGCCGTGATCGCCTGCAGTTGCTTGGCGGTGGTGTCCTCTCCTTCACCCAGCCCCAGTTCGTTCAGGAAGCTGTTGATCCCGCTGACCCGCATGAGCCAGCCTTTGACCTTGCCGCCGGCCCAATCCTTGAAGTTGCCGGACAAGCCATCCACCAGGTCCTTGATGGTGGCGTCGGGGCTTTTGTCGGCGCCCAGCAGGCCGGTCGCGTTCCGTCCGAAGCGCTGGACGGAGACCGTGGCGTCGATGCCGTCCGCCACCTGCCGGGTCAGAGCCTGCGTGCCGCCCGCGCCGCGTGCGGCCTGGTGGAAGTGGTCAGCATCGAACCGGTCGCGGTCCAGGCTGAAGCCCAGAGTCCCCACGGGAAGGTCGGGCGGCAGCCCCAGCGACTCCAGCACGCGTGCCTGGGCCCGCGCCAGCGCCATCCCTGGCTGCGTGGCGAGGTAGGCATCCACCAGCGTGGAGATCGGCGACAGCACGACCGCCGTGCCGGACCGGTAGTCCTCGAGCCGGGCGGCCAGGTGCAGGCCGTCCCCCAGGTCCAGGACGAGGCGCAGGCCGCCCTGCGCCGCGTGCACCAGCACCGTGGCATGGCCGTCGAAGGCCGTCTGCACCAGCGTCTGGCCGCCCGCGCCGAAGACCGTGAGCGTGCCCTGGCCCGGGCCGCCCGGCTCGGCATGGACCGGTACCGACAGCGCATGGGGTGCAGGGCCGAGTCCGCCTTCGCCGCAGCTTCGGACGAGGTCAAGATGCTGCAGGGGGTCGAGGGGGCTATCCACAGGGTGCATAAGTTGTGTCCGGCAGGCCGGTCCATTGGGGTGATGACGCAGTTTTTTCGCCCGGAATCGGGCGGCAGGCCTCCCGCCCACCGGTGCATCGTGACGTTTCGCCCCGGCCGTTTCAACCCGCTGATCCAGTGGGGATTTCCATCCCACGCCGCGGCCAGAGCACTCCATGCAGCCCATTGAGACGGGCGGCCATGCCAGGCCCAACGGGTGAGACGCGGGGTCCATTTCGACCCCGTTCGGCGCGCAGGGTTTTTTTCGCGACCTGTCGCGCGTGCACTACATTTCGAGTGGAAACACACAGAAAGCGACAGACCGCCGAAGGGAATTCATGGCAAACGAGATCCGTCCGGCTTCCGATGCCCATCCACCCCGCCGCCATGCTGCGCTCGCCAGTCCGCACGTCCCAGGGACCCTGGTGGAGGTCTCCACCGACCCCATCCCCTCAGGCGAGCGCCTCGACTTCTGGCGGGAATCGGTGCTCAGCCGAATGCGCCCCGAGTCCGACGCGCCGGACGGAGCGGCGTTCGGCGGGCGGCTGCGGCGCATCGTCGGCCATGGGGCCGATCTGGTCGAGCACGCGAGCGAGGCCGTGCATGCCGTGCGCACCGAGGCCATGTGCCGCCGGGACGGCGCGGACGACATCAGCCTGTCGCTGATGGTGGAGTGCGACTGGGCCACCCAGGAAAACCACGGAGCGCAGCAGATCTCGGCCGGCATGCTCTACCTCGTGGACTACGCCCGGCCCGTGGAGATCCGGCGCTCACGCCACCGCGACATGTCCCTCATCGTGTCGCGCAAGACGATCCACGACACCCTGGGCCCCGGCTTCGCACTGCCCGACCAGCTGCCGCAGCGCCCGGGCCTGGGCAGCGTTCTGCAGACCCTGATGGCCGCCACCTGGCGCGAGGCGCCGCGCATGGGAATCGACGAACGCACCGTGGCGCTGAAAGCCTGCACCGACATGGCCCTGGCCCTGCTGCAGACATCGCAGAAAGCGGGTCTGCAGGCCGATGCCGGCCGCTTCGACGACAGCCTGTACCGGGCGGCCTGGGGCCTGGTGCGGCGCCACTGCGGCGACCCGGCCTTCGGTGCCGAGCGGCTGGCGGTGCTGCTGGAATGCTCGCGTGCTTCGCTGTACCGACTGTTCGCACGCCATGGCGAAGGCGTGGCGGCGGCCATCTGGAGCGCCCGGCTGGAGGCCGCCTGGCAGCAGATCACCGCGACCGCAGGGGCCGTCACCGAGCGGCCCAGTCTCTCGGAGATCGCCCTGCGGTGCGGGTTTTCGGACCCGTCCACCTTCCAGCGCATGTTCAAGCGCCGCTTCGGCCTCAGCCCGCGCGAGGCGCGCCACCAGGCGAACTGACCCGCGGGCCGACCGGCGGGTACCGGCACCGGCGCGTTGGGGGACAATCGCCGGGTGTCCATCCCCCAGTCGTTCATCCAGGAATTGCTCGCCCGCGTCGATGTGGTCGACATCGTCGGCCGCTACGTGCAACTCAAGAAGGGCGGCGCCAACTTCATGGGGCTGTGCCCCTTCCACGGGGAAAAATCGCCCTCGTTCAGCGTCAGCCCCTCCAAGCAGTTCTACCACTGCTTCGGCTGCGGCAAGAACGGCAATGCCATCAGTTTCCTCATGGAGCACGCCGGCATGGGCTTCGTGGAGGCCGTGCAGGACCTGGCCCAGCAGGTGGGCCTGCAGGTGCCGCAGGACGACGTCTCTCCCCAGGAGCGCGAGCGCGCCGCCGCCCAGCGGCAAAAGCAGGCCACGCTGACGGACGTGCTCGAGAAGGCCGGCGAATCCTTTCGCAAGCACCTCAAGGATTCGCCGCGTGCGGTGGGCTACTTCAAGGGGCGCGGCGTGTCCGGCACGGTGGCCAAGCGCTATGGCCTGGGCTACGCGCCCGAGGGCTGGCGCAATCTGGCCAGCGTGTTTCCCGAGTACGACAGCCCCCTGCTGGCCGAGAGCGGCCTGGTGATCGTGAACGAGGAGGACGACAAGCGCTACGACCGCTTCCGCGACCGCGTGATGTTCCCGATCCGCAACGTGAAGGGCGAGTGCATCGGCTTCGGCGGGCGCGTGCTGGGCGACGACAAGCCCAAGTACCTCAACTCGCCGGAAACGCCCGTGTTCCACAAGGGCCGCGAACTCTACGGCCTGTTCGAGGCGCGCACCGCCATCCGCGAACACGGCTACGTGCTGGTCACGGAAGGCTACATGGACGTGGTGGCACTGGCGCAGCTCGGCTTCCCGAACGCCGTGGCCACGCTGGGCACGGCCTGCACGCCCGACCACGTGCACAAGCTTTTCCGCTTCACCGAAACCGTGGTGTTCAGCTTCGACGGCGACGCGGCCGGGCGGCGCGCAGCGCGCAAGGCGCTCGACGGCGCCCTGCCCTACGCCACCGACACGCGCAGCGTGAAGTTCCTGTTCCTGCCGGCCGAGCATGACCCCGACAGCTTCATCCGCGAACACGGCACCGAGGCCTTCGCCCGGCATGTGGGCGAGGCGCTGCCGCTCAGCCGCTTCCTTTTGGAGGCGGCCCGCGAGAACTGCGACCTGGGCACCGCCGAAGGCCGGGCCCACATGGTGAGCAACGCGCGGCCGCTGTGGTCCGCCCTGCCCGACGGCGCGCTCAAGCGGCAGTTGCTGACCGAACTGGCCGAGCTGGGCCAGCTCGACGCACGCGACCTGTCCGATCTGTGGAACCAGGCCGCGGCACAGGACGCGAGCCGCCAGGGCGGCGGCGCGCACCGCGCGGCCCCCGGGGGCGCCCCCCCGCCCGCCTACGCCGACGAACCACCCTGGGGCGCCTCGGCGCAGGACGCCGGCTGGGCCCCGGCCGGCGAGCCGCCCGGCGGCGGCCAGGGCTATGCCGCCAAACCGTTTCGCAAAAACAACGGCGACTGGAAAGGCAAGGGCCGCTGGAAGAAGGAGGACGAGCGCCCCATCCAGCCGCGCCTGCCCCGCACCCCGGCAGCGAGCCGCACGGACCATGCGGTACGGCTTCTGCTGTCGCACATGGAGTTCCTGGAAGACCTGGCCCACGAGGACCATGCGGTGCTGTGCGCCCAAGCGCCGCCGCACGGGCCGCTGTTCACCTGGCTGGAAGGCCAGTTGCACGAGCACGGTCCGCTGGCCTGGGCCGTGCTGCGCGAGAGCCTGCGCGGGCACGAATGCGAGGGGCTGGCAGAGCGTGTGATGACTGGCTCGCACGCCCATACCGAGGGCGACGTGCAGGAACTGCGGGCCGAGCTGCGCGACCTGCTCGACCGCATGCTCATCGAGGAGCTCAAGCGCCAGCAAAACGAGCTCATCCTGCTGGCGGCGCGCGACCCGGCGGCACTGGCGCAGTACCAGGCCCTGGAGCAGCGGCTCAAGGCATTGCGCGGAATTTCGCTCAAGCCGGCTTGAAATTCCCCTGGGCCGCTATAATGTAGGGTTAATCGGCAAGAGCGACAGCAGCACCTCCGGGCCGGGCAACCGTGACACACACGCACGACCGCCCTTCACACCGCAAGGACTGCACACCAAATGTTCGCCCACACATCTTGCCCCTGAGGGTCGCTCCCTCGAACCGCGAAGGCTCCGGCCTTTGCCGTGCCACCCGCGCCGGGATCCATGGCGCTTGCGTTTTCTTTGTGTCCGTTTTTGATCCTGAGGTGTCCATGCCTGCTCAAAAGTCCGCGAAGTCGCCCAAGTCCGCCCCAGGCACCGCCGCGAAGGCCGCTTCCAAACCTGCTGCCAAAGCCGCAACGACCGAGCCCAAGAAGGCCCTGGCCGCCGCTGCTCCAGCCGCCAAGAAAGTCCATACCGTGCCCGTGAACAAGTCCTCTGACAAGGCCGAAGCCTCCGAAGAAACCAAGAAGCCCGCCCGCGCCAAGGCCGCCGCGGCCTCCGCCGACGACGAAACGCCAAAGAAGCGCCCCGGCCGCCCGGCCAAGGCAGCCGGCGCCGCCGCAGCCGACAAGGCCCCTGCCAAGCGGGGCCGCAAGCCCAAGGCCGGCGCGGACGACGATGCGGTGGGTGACGACGCCGACCTGTCCGACATCGAGGCCGACCTCGAAGGCGAACCCGAAGCCGAAGCCACCCCCACGGCCACGGTCGAGAAGGTCAAGCCCCTTCGCATGAAGATCAGCAAGGCGAAGGAACGCGCCTTGATGAAGGAATTCGGTCTGGACGAGACCGTCCTGTCCGAGGAAGACCTGGCCAAGCGCCGCTCGCGCCTGAAGACCCTGATCACCCTGGGTAAGACGCGCGGCTACCTGACGCAGGTCGAAATCTCCGACCACCTGCCCGACAAGCTGGTCGATGCCGAGACGATGGAAGTCGTGGTCACGATGCTCAACGACATGGGTGTGGCCGTGTACGAGCAGACGCCCGATGCCGAGACCCTGTTCCAGAACAACGTGACGCCCACCGCGGCGACCGTCGAGGAAGCGGAAGAAGAAGCCGAAGCGGCCCTGTCCACCGTGGACAGCGAATTCGGCCGCACCACCGACCCCGTGCGCATGTACATGCGCGAAATGGGCACGGTGGAGCTGCTGACCCGCGAAGGCGAAATCGAAATCGCCAAGCGCATCGAAGGCGGCCTGCAGGCCATGATGGAGGCGATCAGCGCATCGCCCGCCACCATCGCCGAGATCCTGAACATGGGCGAAGAGATCCGCGAAGGCAAGGTCGTCATCTCCACCATCGTGGACGGCTTCTCCAACCCCAATGAAGCCGACGACTACGTGGCCGAAGAAGACTTCGACGAATTCGACGAAGAGGACGACGACGACGGCAAGGGCGGCTCCAAGGCGCTGACCAAGAAGCTCGAAGAACTCAAGCGCGAAGCCCTGTCCCGCTTCGACACCATGCGCGACCTGTTCGAGAAGGTCCACAAGATCTACGACAAGGAAGGCTACGGCACGCCTGCGTACATGAAGGCCCAGCAGGCCCTGTCGGCCGAGCTGATGACCATCCGCTTCACCGCCAAGACCATCGAGAAGCTGTGCGACATGGTGCGCGGCCAGGTGGACGACGTGCGCAAGAAGGAGCGCGAACTGCGCCGCATCATCGTGGACAAGTGCGGCATGCCGCAGGAAACCTTCATCAAGGAATTCCCGCCCAACCTGCTGAACCTGAAGTGGGTGGAAAAGCAGGCGGCGTCCGGCAAGCCCTGGAGCACCGTGCTGCAGCGCAACATTCCGCCGGTGCAGGAGCTGCAGCAGCGCCTGATGGACCTGCAGGCGCGCGTGGTGGTGCCGCTGCCCGAGCTCAAGGACATCAACAAGCGCATGAACGAGGGCGAATCGTCCTCGCGCGATGCCAAGAAGGAAATGATCGAGGCCAACCTGCGCCTCGTGATCTCCATCGCCAAGAAGTACACGAACCGCGGCCTGCAGTTTCTGGACCTGATCCAGGAAGGCAACATCGGCCTGATGAAGGCCGTGGACAAGTTCGAATACCGCCGCGGCTACAAATTCTCGACCTACGCCACGTGGTGGATCCGCCAGGCCATCACGCGCTCGATCGCCGACCAGGCGCGCACCATCCGCATCCCGGTGCACATGATCGAGACGATCAACAAGATGAACCGCATCTCGCGCCAGCATCTGCAGGAGTTCGGCTTCGAGCCCGATGCGTCCATCCTGGCGGCCAAGATGGAGATTCCGGAAGACAAGATCCGCAAGATCATGAAGATCGCCAAGGAACCGATCTCCATGGAAACGCCGATCGGCGACGACGAGGACAGCCACCTGGGCGACTTCATCGAGGACGGTGCCAACACCGCCCCGATCGACGCCGCCATGCAGGCCGGCCTGCGCGATGTGGTCAAGGACATCCTGGACGGCCTCACGCCGCGCGAGGCCAAGGTGCTGCGCATGCGCTTCGGCATCGAGATGTCCACCGACCACACGCTGGAAGAAGTCGGCAAGCAGTTCGACGTGACGCGCGAGCGCATCCGCCAGATAGAAGCCAAGGCATTGCGCAAGCTCAAGCACCCCAGCCGCAGCGACAAGCTGCGCAGCTTCATCGACTCGCTGTAATCAGCCCGCCGCCGCCCCCCTGGGCCGCGTCCATCGAAAAGCCTGCCCCCGCCTTGCGGGAGCAGGCTTTTTTCATGGCTGGACGTTTTCGCGGAAGCACCCCTTGGCCCGCATGGGAAAGAGTCCCACCACCCTTCGGAAGATGGCCGGCCGCCACATGCGGCGTTTGGCAAGACATGCGAAATTGGCACGTGTTGCTTTCCAAAATTTCGCTTTGGATTTGAAAATCTGAAACATAGACTTACGAACGACATTGCACTACCAGCAAGTTTCCACGCAGATGGACAGGGAGGGAGGGTAGAAGCCGAAGCGGCTGACCCATGGAGCGAACCGCACGCCGCAAGAGGAAAGCATTGAAGTGCGCGCCACCTGCAACTCCGCCCCGGCACTTGCGGGTGGCGCATTTTTTTCTGAGCCCATCAAGAAAGAAAGAGCACGTCCATGAACCACCCATTCTTCGGGAACCTGCGCATCGGCCCCCGCATCACGCTCGCATTTCTTTCCACGATCGTGTTGCTGCTCCTCGTGGCCGGCATCTCCATGTCGGCCCTGAGCAACGTCAACCAGGCGCTGACGCTGGTGACCAAGGACTATTACGTCAAGGTCCGGCTGCTGAACGAGATTTCCGACGAGGTCGATCAGCAGGCCCGCTACGTGCGCAACCTGGTGATCTTCGATGACGCAACCCAGCGGGCGCAGGAGATCAAGGGCATCGAAGGCAGCCGCGAACTCATCACCGGCATGTACGCAAAGCTCACGCCCACGGTGCAAAGCGACATGGGCAAGCGGTTGCTCGCAGACACGCAGGAGCAGCGGGCCGCCTATGTGAAGGACGTGGACGCCTTCCTTTCGCTGATCCGCGCAGGCCAGACCGAGGAAGCCAAGGGCCTGCTGGCCAACACGCTGCGGCGCAACCAGCTGGCCTACATGGCAGCGATCGACAAGATGTCCGATCACCAGCAACTGCAGATGGACAAGGCCAGCGACGGCGCGGACCGCGAGGTGAAGACGGGCTTTCAGCTCATCATCGGCATCGCGTGCGCGGCGGTGGCCGTGTCGTTCGTGCTGGGCTGGCTCATCACGCGATCCATCACCCGGCCCATCGGGCGCGCGGTGCAGATCGCCGAGACCGTGGCGGCGGGCGACCTGACGTCGCACATCGAGGCGAACAGCAAGGACGAGGTGGGCCAGTTGCTCAACGCGCTGCAGCGCATGAACGCCAGCCTGGTGCAGATCGTGGGCAACGTGCGCACGAGCGCCGATTCCATCGCGACGGGGTCGGTGCAGATCGCCAACGGCAACGCCGACCTGAGCCAGCGCACCGAGGAACAGGCCAGCAACCTGGAAGAGACCGCGGCGTCCATGGAAGAACTGACCTCCACCGTGCAGCAGAACGCCGATTCGGCCCGCCGTGCGCACCAGCTGGCCTCCGGCGCGTCGGCCGTGGCCACGCAGGGCGGTTCGGTGGTGGGCAACGTCGTGTCCACCATGCAGGACATCCAGCAGAGTTCCAGCCGCATGGCGGAGATCATCGGGGTGATCGACGGCATCGCCTTCCAGACCAACATCCTGGCGCTGAACGCCGCGGTGGAGGCGGCCCGCGCCGGCGAGCAAGGGCGCGGCTTCGCGGTGGTGGCCAGCGAGGTGCGATCCCTCGCGGGGCGCTCGGCGGAGGCCGCCAAGGAGATCAAGGCGATGATCGAAGCCAGCGTCTCGCGCGTGAGCACCGGCAGCGACCTCGTGGCCCAGGCCGGGCGCACCATGGACGAGGTGGTGGCGCAGGTCACGCAGGTGTCCACGCTGCTGTCGGAGATCAGCGCGGCCAGCGCCGAGCAATCGAGCGGCATCAACCAGGTGGGAGATGCGGTGCAGCAACTGGACCAGGTCACGCAGCAGAACGCGGCACTGGTGGAGGAAAGCGCTGCCGCCGCCGACAGCCTGAAGTTCCAGGCCGAATCGCTTTCGCGCATGGTGGCCCAGTTCCGCCTGCCGGGCGATACCGATGCCGGCACGGCCGGAACCCCGACTGGCACCGCCCGCAGCAGCAGCAACAGCCGCCATGGCGCGCTGCCGGCGCCCGCGCAGCGGCTGATCGGCTCGTCGGGCGCCTACTGAGCCGGCGCTCCCGCCCGATGGCGGGGCTCAGCAGCCGAGCTGGCGCACCTGGAAGTAATCCTGCGCCAGGTCCAGCCAGGCGCGCGCCGCGGGCGTGTGCGGCACGCCGCGGCGCCAGGCCAGGGTGAAGTGCCAGATGGAGGGCAGATCGTCCACGTCGAGGTAGCACACGCCGGGGTGCTTGCTCCAGCGCGTGATGACGCGCGGCAGCAGGATCACCCCGAGCTGCTGCGCCACCAGCTGCACCAGGAAATCGACTTGCCCCGTGCCCATGACGGACACGTTGGGCCGCACACCCTGCCGCGCACAGGCCTGCAGGATCGCCCGGTTCACGGTCGTGCCCTCCTCGAACAGGATGAGCGGCCATTGCGACAGATCCGCGAGCGCAATGCGGGTGGTGCCCCTGGGCACGAAGGCCTGTGGCACCAAGGCCACCATGGGCTCGGTGCGCACATGCTGCCAGTCGAAGTCGTGAGCGGCTGGCGCCACCAGCGCCGCCAAGTCCACCTCGCCCGCCCGCAGCTGCGCTTCCAGCCGGTCGAGCGGCTCGACCACCATCGTCACGTCGATGGCCGGAAAGCGCTGCCGGAACTCGGTGAACAGCCCCGCGTAGTAAGCGCTGGTGCCCATGCGGGGAAAGCCGATGCGCAGGCTTCCGCGCTGCACCTGCTGCATTTCCGCCAGTTCGCCCTCCAGCCCATGCATCTCATGCAGGATGTTCACCGCGCGGCGCAGCAGCAGATCGCCCGCAGCGGTGAGGCCCTTGCCGCGCCCCGTGCGCGCGAGCAGTTGCACACCCATCTCGGATTCGAGCCCCTTCATCGCCTTGCTGACCGCCGACTGCGTGGCGCACACCACCTTGGCCGCTTCGGCGAAGCTGCCGTGTTTGGCGATTTCCACGAAAAGGCGCAGGGTCTTGATGTCCATGGGGATGGATGAGCACGAAGGACACGAGAAAACCGACGATACAAGCAAATGCCGACCCATCACAGGGCCCCGGCCAGCATAAGGCCCCCCGCACGCCCCGCGCCACCCCCATGGCAAACGCCCGGCCTCGCAGGGCGAGGCCGGGCGTCGGAGCGATGCCGCCAGGGCAACGGTTCTGGTCAAAAAGGCCTGCAGCACATATCTTACTAGGGCATATTGCTCATATTTTTATAGCAAAACGCTCCGCCATATTCTCAGGAAGCCAGGGCCCGCATCTCCGCGATCAGGTCGGACTTTCCCTCTAACCCGATGCCTGGCAACGGTGGCAACGTGACGTAACCGTTTTCGACCTTCACGCCGTCCGGGAAGCCGCCATAGGGCTGGAACAGGTCGGGGTAGCTTTCGTTGCCGCCCAGGCCCAGGCCCGCGGCGATGGCCAGCGACATCTGGTGGCCGCCGTGGGGGATGCAGCGGCTGGGGGACCAGCCATGGTCCTTGAGCATGTCCAGCGTGCGCAGGTATTCCACCAGCCCGTAGCTCAAAGCGCAGTCGAACTGCAGCCAGTCGCGGTCCTTGTGCATGCCGCCGTGGCGGATGAGGTTGCGCGCGTCCTGCATCGAAAACAGGTTCTCGCCCGTGGCCATGGGGCCTTGGTACACCTCGCCCAGCCTGGCCTGCAGTTCGTAGTCGAGCGGGTCGCCGGCCTCTTCGTACCAGAACAGCGGGTACTGCGACAGGGCGCGGCCGTAGTCGATGGCGGTCGGCAGGTCGAACCGGCCATTGGCATCCACCGCCAGCTGCTGGCCCGGGCCGAGGATCTTGAGAACCGACTCGATGCGCTCGCAGTCGTCGGCCAGCGAGGCTCCGCCGATCTTCATCTTGACCACCGAATAGCCACGCGCCAGATAGCTCTCCATTTCCTTGCGGAGGCCGTCCAGCCCCTTGCCGGGGTAGTAGTAGCCGCCGGCGGCATACACGAAGACGCGCGGGTCGGGCGTGCCGTTGCCGTAGCGTTCGGCCAGCAGCTGGTAGAGCGGCTGGCCGGCGATCTTGGCCACCGCGTCCCACACGGCCATGTCGATGGTGCCAACGGCCACCGAGCGCTCGCCGTGGCCGCCGGGCTTTTCGTTGATCATCATGCGGGCCCAGACCTTGTGCGGATCGAGGTTCTCGCCGGTGCCGTCCACCAGCGTGGCGGGGTCGGCTTCGAGCACGCGGGGGATGAAGCGGTCGCGCATCAGCGCGCCCTGGCCGTAGCGGCCGTTGGAGTTGAAGCCGTAGCCGATCACCGGCTTGCCGTCGCGGACCACGTCGGTCACGACGGCCACCAGGCTCAGGGTCATCTTCGAAAAGTCGATGTAGGCGTTGCGGATGTCGGATTTGATGGGCCGGGTGGATTCGACGATATCGACGATTTTCATGGTGCTTGGGTGGTTGAAAAAAGAAGGATCAGCGGGCGAGCGAGGAGCCCCCGCAGATGGCGATGTCCTGCCCCGTGATGGCCGCCGCCGGCGGCGACAGCAGGTAGCCCACGAGCGCGGCGATCTCGCCGGGCTCGATGAGGCGGCCGATGGGCGGCAGGCGCGGTGCGCTGCCGGCGCGGGCGGGGTCGTTCAGCATGCCGGTGGCGGTGGCTGCGGGCGAGACGACGTTCACCGTCACGCCCTGCCCCGCCACTTCGGCCGCCCAGCTGCGCGCCAGCGCGACCAGCGCCGCCTTGGTGGCCGCGTACTGGCCGCGCCCGGGCATGCCCTGCGCCACGCGGCTGCCGATGAACACCACCCGGCCGTTCCCACGTGCGGCCATGGCGGGCACGATGGCATCGGCCAGGCGCGTGGCGGCATCGACGTGCAGGCGCCACATCAACCCGCCGCCTGCGTGGTCCAGTTGGCCCAGCGGGCCCACGCGCAGCACACCCGCGGCATGCACCAGGGCCTGGACGGCCTGCAGCCCCGCGGCGGCACGGGCGATGTCTTCGCCATCGGTCAGATCGACGGCCACGGGCGTGAACGCGGCATGTTCGATGGCCGGCGTGGCCACGTCCAGCCCGCTCACCTGCCAGCCCGCGGCCAGCAGCGACTCGGCGATGGCGCGGCCGATGCCGCTGCTGCTGCCGGTGACGGCGGCATGGGCGCCTGTGGGCAGCGTGCCGTCATTCCGCACGGATGTTGCCCTCGGTCACGATCTTCTGGGAGCGCTCCATGTCGGCGCGCTGGAACTTGGCGAAGTCGTCCACGCTGCCCGGCGTGACGAGCAGCCCCTGGTCCTTGAGCTTCTGGGCCATGTCGCCGGCCAGGGCCTTGTTCACCTCGGCGTTCAGGCGCTGCACCAGCGCGGGCGGCGTCTTGGCCGGGGCCCACAGGCCGTACCAGCTGTAGAACTCGAAGCCAGGAATGGTCTCGGCCACCGTGGGCACATCGGGCAGGTTGGGCACGCGCTGGGCGGAGGTCACGGCCACCACCTTCAGCATGCCGCTCTTGTGGTACTGGAGCGAGCCGAGGATGGGGTCGATGAAGCCGTCGATCTGCCCGCCGATCAGGTCCTGGAAGGCCGGCGCCGTGCCCTTGTAGGGCACGATGAGGTAGTCGATCTTGCCGGCCCGTTTCAGCAGCTCGGTCGAGAGATGCCCCGCCGAGCCGATGGAGCCCACGGCGAAGGTCATCTTGCCCGGGTGGCTCTTGGCGTAGCCCAGCAGGGATTTGATGTCGGTCACCGGCAGGTCCTTGTTGACCGCCACCGACAGGGGCGCCTTGGCCACCAGCGCCACGGGTGCGAAGTCCTGCGTGACGCTGAACGGCACCGACTTGAGTGTCATCGGCGCGGTCGTGAAGGTGGAGGCGCTGAACAGCAGCGTGTAGCCGTCCGCCGCGGCCTTGGCGACCGCGTCGCCGCCGATCACGCCGCTGCCGCCGGGCTTGTTGTCGATCACGAAGCTCTGCCCGGTCTGCTCGCCGAGCTTTTGCGCCAGCATGCGGCCCACGGCATCCAGCGTGCCGCCCGGCGGGAACGGGATCACCACGCGCACCGGCTTGTTCGGGTAGGTCTGCGCGAAGCCGCTGGCAGCGGCAGTGAGCGCGAGGGCGCCGAGGACGGCGCGGAGGAATGGCTTGCGTTGCATGGCTTGTCTCCTGTCTTTATGGGGTCGCGAATGTCCGGTGCGGGCCGTGCGGTGCGGCCCGTCTTGTCATGGCACCCGCAGATCAGCGCTGCAGCAGGCCCGCCTGCCGTACGGCGGCGCGCAGGGCCTCGACCTCCTGGGCGTTGGGCGCCTCGGTGGGCGGGCGCACGGTGGCGTCGTCGATCACGCCGGCCAGGTACATGCCGCCCTTCATGCGCGCATGGGCCTCGCCCGTGGGCTCGCCGCCGCCGTACACCGCGTCCTTGAGCGGCGTGATGACGGCCTGCACGGCCATGGCCTTCTTCAGATCGCCGGCCTTCACCGCGTTCCACAGGTCGATGATGAGCTGCGGGATGAAGGTGGCGAAGCCCACCAGCGCGCCATCGACGCCCTGCACCATCGAGGCCAGCAGGTATTCGTCGTGGCAGGTGAGGATGGCCTTGGAGGCGTCGGCCTCGCGGATCGCCTGGATGTCGCGGGCGTACTTGTTCATGTCGCGCTGGCCCACCTTGAAGGCCTGCAGGTAGGGCAGCCGGGCGAGTTCGGCCAGCAGTTGCGACGAGTACGAGGCGCGCGTCCACGCCGGGTACACGTGGCACACCAGGTCCAGGCCCGGCGCGGCCCGGTGGATGGCCTCGAAATACTGCAGCGCATGGCCCGGCGTGAAGCCGAATCGCAGCCAGTGGTGGGGCGGCATGACATCCAGCGCCACGGCGCCGGCAGCCTGGGCGGCGCGGGCATGTTCGGCGGCCTCGGCCAGGCCCTCGCAGACGATGGAGGAGATGACGGGCGTGCGGCCCTTCAGTTCGTCGGCCACGATGCGGGTGACCTCGGCGCGCTCGGCGGGGGTGAGGGAAAACACCTCGCCGGTGTGCCCGTTGGTCATGATGGCCACCACGCCCTCGTGGCCGGCCAGCCAGGCGGCGAGCTTGCGCAGGGCGGGCTCGTCGATGCGGTGGTCGGGGGTGAAGGGGCACGAGATGGCGGGGATGATCCCGCGATAATTCGCGATGGAAGGCATTCAAAGTCTCCGTTATGGGTGCAGGGGAACGACAACGCAGCGGATCTTCCGGCGACGGCCCCGCACCGTCCAATACCCGAATCGCATACATCTATCTGCACGGAACACGACGCCCATGGGACCTGGCAACCGCCCCCTCGATCTCGAATGGCTGGAAGACTTCCTGGCCCTGGCCGAGTGCGGCAATTTCTCGCGCGCCGCCGAGGCCCGGGCCATCGCCCAGCCCGCGTTCAGCCGCCACATCCGCGCGCTGGAGGAATGGGTGGGCGTGGAGCTGTTCGACCGCAGCGCGCACCCGGCCGCCCTCACGGCGGCGGGGCAGCGCTTTCTGCCCCTGATGGAAACCCTGCTGGCCAACCTGGAGGCCGCGCGCATTAAGGCGCGCGCCGCGCACGACACGGCCGCCGCCAGCCTGCGCTTCGCGGCCACGCACGTGCTCTCCCTCACCTTCTTTCCGCGCTGGCTGGGCCAGCTGGAGGCGCAGCTGCGCCTGGGGCCCATCCAGACCATGTCGGACAGCTCCCGCGCGTGCGAAGACCTGGCGCTGCAGCGGCGCGTGCAGTTCGTGCTGTGCCACGGCCATGCCGAAGCGCCCGGGCGCCTGGACGAGGCACAGTACCCCATGCAGCGGCTGTCGGACGACGTGCTGCAGCCGGTGAGCGCGGCGGGCCCCGACGGCGGGCCGCTGCACGCCATCGGCCGGGACGGCGCCCCGCTGCCCCTGCTGGCCTACAGCGACGCCTCGGGCCTGGGCCGCATCATGCGGGCGCGCATGCGCGGCGTGTACGGCGATGGCGGGGAGTCGGCGGTGCCGGGAGGCGTGGCGGTGGTGTTCACCGCGCACCACGCGGTGCTGCTCAAGACCATGGCGCTGGAGGGCCGCGGCGTCGCATGGCTGCCCCACAGCCTCATCGCCGACGAGCTGCGGTCCGGAACGCTCGTGGCGGCCGGCGGGCAGGACTGGAACGTGCCGGTGGAGATCCGCCTGTACCGCCAGCGCGCCGAAATGTCGCAGGTGGCCGAATCGCTGTGGACACTGGCCGGCAGCCATGCCATTGCGCCCCGATAGCCTTCATGCCGGCGGATTGATTGGTCATTTAGCTATATTTTGATAGCAAAACGATTCACAGCCCTGGGCACGCCTGCCAGGCCCGGGCAACGGCCGCGGGGGCGCCGGACAGGCACATAATTCAAGCCCATCGCACTCCGACGGCACCATGTACCGCGCAAGACTCTCCCTGGCATTCGCCGCCCTCGTGGCCCTGGTATGCATCCAGGCCGCGTTCGTGTACTGGGGCACCCACCGCGTCAACGACTACACGCAGCACAGCCGGCTGGCCAGCGACATCCTCTCGGAGTTGCTGGACCTGTCGGCCAACAAGCAGCGGCTGCGCGTGTGGGCCACCCAGCGCCTGATGAACGCCAATGCCGTGCCCGATGTGCGCGAGCGGCTGCTCGAACGCATGCACGAAGGCGCGGCCGCCCTGGCGGAACTGGCCCGCCGCGACCTGGCCCTGTGGAACGAACTGGCCCACCGCGAGGGCATGTCCATGCCCCAGGAGGTGCCGCAGCTCGTGGGCATGACGGAGCTGCTGGAAGACAACATCCGGGCCGTGGAGGCCCGCCTGGCGCAGTTGCAGCCGCTGGAGCCCGGGGCCGACTTCCCTGCGGTGTGGGAAGAGCTGAACGCCACGTTCGACATGGCGCGCGGCCTGGACCTGCGCGAACTCATCAACGGCGCCATCGAGCGCCAGCGCAGCGCCGTTCCGGTGGCGCGCGCCGCCACCGAGCGCGGGCTGGACGTGCTGCGCCAGCAGGCGATCACGCTGGTGATCGTCACCCTCGCCGTGGCGGCCCTGCTGGCGCTGCACCTGAACCGCCGCCTGCAGCGCCCGCTGGACCGCCTGCTCGCCGGCACGCGGGCCCTGCAGGCCGGTGCGCTGGACCACCGCGTGGCCACCGGCTCGAAGGACGAATTCGACCGCGTCGCCCAGCACTTCAATGCCATGGCGGAGGAGCTGCAGCAGCACCGCGCCCATGCCGATGCGGCGCGCCGCGAACTGGAGGATGCGGTGGAGGCCCGCACGCACGAACTGAGCGTGGCGCACGAAACCCTGCAGCGCGTGGACCAGCGCCGGCGCCAGCTGTTCGCCGATCTGGGCCACGAACTGCGCACGCCCGCCACGGCCATCCGGGGCGAGGCCGAGATCGCGATGCGCGGCGGCGACCGGCCGGCGCAGGAATACCGCCAGACGCTGGAGCGCATCGTGGGCGGCGTCGATCAGCTCACCAAGGTGATCCACGACCTGCTGCTGATCGCCAGGACCGAGGCGGACCAGTTGGTGATCCGCCCGCGCCGCCTGGACCTGCAGGCCCTGGTCACCGATGCGGCGGAGCAGGCCGCCGCGCTGGGCGGGCTGCACGGCGTGACCGTGGAGCCCCTGCCGCCCGCCCCCGGCGGCCCGCTGGTGGTGAACGCCGATGCCGACCGGCTGCGCCAGGCGCTGATGATCGTGCTGGACAACGCAGTGCGCTATTCGCAGCGCGGCGGCACGGTGCGCGTGGGCTGCCAGCCCGGCCCCGATGGCGAAGCCCAGGTGCTGGTGCGCGACGAAGGCATCGGCATCGAGGCCGAGGAACTGCCCGCCGTGTTCCAGCGCTTCGTGCGCGGCCAGCGCGCGCGGGCGCACCGCGCGGACGGCACCGGCATCGGGCTGTCGATCGCGCAGTCCATCGTGCACGCGCACCACGGCCGCATCGACATCGACAGCCAGCCCGGCGTGGGCACGGTGGTCCAGATCACCGTGCCTTCGGCCAGCCACCCCGAAACCCTGTCCCCCGAGGAAAACGCATGAACATCCTGGTGGTCGAAGACGATCCGCGCGTGGCGGACTTCCTGCTGCGCGGCCTCAAGGCCGAAGGCTACAGCGTGGAGCTGGCGCGCAACGGCCCGGACGGCCTGGCCCTGGCGCGCACCGGCGATCCCGGGCTGCTGCTGCTCGACCTCATGCTGCCCGGCCTGAGCGGCCTGGAGCTGTGCCAGACGCTGCGCTCCGAAGGCCGCCACGTGCCGGTGCTGATGCTCAGCGCACTCAGCAACACCGAGGACAAGGTCAACGGCCTGCGGCTGGGCGCCGACGACTACCTCACCAAGCCCTTCGCGTTCGAAGAGCTGCTGGCCCGCATCGAGGCGCTGATGCGCCGGGGGCGCGAGCAGCGCCAGCGCGCCAGCACGCTGCAGGTGGCCGATCTGGTGCTCGACCTGGAGCGCATGCAGGCCAGCCGCGCCGGCCAGCCCATCGCGCTGACGGCGAAAGAGCTGGCCTTCCTGGAGCTGCTCATGAGCGCGCCCGGCCGGGTGTACAGCCGCGAGCGCATCCTCTCCAATGTATGGGGCACCAACGAGGACCCGCTGACGAATGTGGTCGATGTCTATGTGCGCCGGCTGCGCGCAAAAATCGACGAAGGCCATGCCATCTCGCTTCTGAAAACGGTGCGCGGCTTCGGGTACCGGCTGGACGCCGCGGCCGAGTGACACGGGGGCGAAAGCCTGTTCATCCGCGGTTCATTTTTGCGTCATCTGCACTTCATGGGGCTGCAACGGCCGTGTTCATGCACGCCTTGAAGAATAGGTCCTGTATCGCAGTGAGCGATGCAGTGCCGGCGAAGGCCGGCGCTTGACCCACTTTTCTCAAAGGACCCCATGAAGACGCTTCACACCGCCCTCTCCGCAGCTGCCCTGGCTCTGTTCTCCGTCTCCGCCCCGGCCTTCGCGCAGGGTCAGGGTGAGCCGGTCTGCTTCCCTGCCGACGAAAAGCAGATCTCCGCGCTGTTCGACCGCTGGAACGCTTCGCTGCGCACGCTGGACCCGGACAAGGTCACCGCGAACTACGCGCAGGACGGCGTGCTGCTGCCCACCGTGTCCAACCAGCCCCGCACGACGCCGCTGGAAATCCGCGACTACTTCGTGAAGTTCCTCAAGGCCGAACCGCAAGGCAAGATCGACACCCGCACGATCCGCATCGGCTGCAACGTGGCGCAGGACGTGGGCACCTACACGTTCACCCTCAAGGACGGCAAGACCGTGAAGGCCCGCTACACCTACGTGTACGAGCGCGTGAACGGCCAGTGGCTGATCGCCCACCACCACTCCTCGGCCATGCCCGAGACGGTGGCCGCCAAGTAAGCGGCCTTCCCACCGGCGCTCCATCGCCGGGCAGCGCAGGGGCCGGCATGCCGGCCCCTGCGCCGTGGTGCCTGCGTCAATACACGTCGCGGCGGTAGCGCCCGCTGCGCACCAGACCCTCCATCGCCTCCTCGCCGAGCGCGGCGCAAAGCGCGGCATGCACGCCCTGCGCCATGCCCACCAGGCTGCCGCAGACGTAGATGGCCGCGCCGTCCGCCACCCAGGCACGCAGTGCATCGGCGGCCTCGGCCAGGCGGTCCTGCACGTGCACCCGCTGCGCCTGGTCGCGCGAGAACGCCAGGTCCAGGCGCGTCAGCACACCGCTGGCCTGCCAGGCCTGGATCTCTGCGCGGTACAGGAAATCGTGCGCCGCCTGGCGCTCGCCGAACACCAGCCAGTTCGGGCCCGCACCCGCCGCGGCGCGCGCCCGCAGATGGCTGCGCAGGCCGGCGATGCCCGTGCCGTTGCCGATCAAGACGAGGGGCCGCGCAGCGTTGTCCTGCAGCCGGAAAGGCCCGTGCGCGCGCAGGCGCAGCGGCACGGCGCCCCCCGGCGCCAGGCCTGCGCACAGCCAGCCCGATGCCGCGCCGGGCGTGCCGTCCTCGCGCACGGCCTGGCGCACGGTGAGATGGATGCGTCCGTCACCCGCCACCGAGGCGATGGAATAGTCGCGCGGTCGTTGCGGGTCGGCCGGCGCGCACAGTTGCACCAGATCGCCCGACGCCCAATCGGCCGCGGTGCCGGGCGGGGGCGCCAGTTCGATGTGGAACACCGGCGCGCCCAGGCTGCCCGGGTTGAGGTGGCGGCGCGTGGCCAGCGTCCAGTCGGCGAACGGCAGCGCCTCCCAGGCAGGCGCCCCGTTCAGGTTCGCGACCTGCGACAGCTGGTGCTGCCATGCCAGGAGCGCGGCCGGGGCGCCGTTGTCCATCTCCACCCGCTCGAACAGCGGCACCGCGCCCTGCGCGCGCAGCCAGCCGTCCAGCTGGCGGCCGAAGCCGCAGTAGTGCGCGTATTGCCGGTCGCCCAGCGCGAGCAGGCCGTACTGCAGGCCCGCCAGCGAGGGTGCCGCGGCCGCACCCATCCACTGCCCCTGGAAGCCCGCCGCGTTGTCGGGCGCATCGCCCTCTCCGTACGTGCTGGCCAGGAACAGCGCCCGGCGCGTGCACTGCAGCAGCGCCGCATCCACCGCGCCCAACGCGCACAGGTGCACGGGCTCGCCGGCCGCGTGCAGCAGGCGCGCGGTCTCGCGGGCCAGCGCCTCGGCCTGGCCCGTCTGGCTGGCATAGGCCACGAGCAGCGGCGGGCCCCCTTCGCGGGCCGAGGCCAGCTCGGCCGCCTCGGCCCGCGCACGGCGTGCGCGGCGGCGCTCGCGCCGTGCGATGGCGGTGCACATCAGCCCATAGAGCAGGACCAGGATCAATGCCGCGGCAAGGCGCGGCACGGGAATCGAAAAAACCATGGGATGCAGCAGGCGATGGTGTCAGGCCCCCGCCAGCGCTTCGAAGGCCGGCGTCGCGGCCCAGGCCAGGCCCCGCGGCGTGCGCTCGCACACCAGTGCGGCAAGCCCCTGCCGCCGCGCGAAGTCCAGGCCGTCCTGCGGGCCCAGCACGGTGATGACGGTGGCCAGCGCGTCGGCCTGCATGCACTCGGCATGCAGCACCGTCACGCTCGCCAGCGCGTGGTGCACGGGCTCGCCGGTGCGCGGATCGATGGTGTGGGAATAGCGGCGGCCTGCATGGTCGAACGCATGCCAGAGGTCGCCCGAGGTGGCCACAGCCATGCCCTGGAGCACCAGCGCGCGCGGTGCATGGCCCGCGGGATCGGCCACGGCCACGCGCCAGGGCTGCCCGTCCGGCCGGAGGCCGCTGGCACGCAGCTCGCCGCCCACCTCCACCAGAAAATCGGTCCAGCCCTGCGCCTGCAGATGCTGCGCCACGCAGTCCACCGCATAGCCCTTGGCGATGCCGCTCAGATCGAGCTGCGCACCGCCGGGCTGCCAGGCCTGGCGGTGCGCAGGCTGCAACGCGATGCGGCCATGGCCCACGCGGGCCCGTGCATCGCTCAGGGCCTGGGGCGATGGGATGCGCGCCACCGGCCCTGCCTGCGGATCGGCCCCCGGGCCGAAGCCCCACAGGTCCACGAGCGGGCCCACGGTGGGGTCCCAGGCGCCGCCGCTGCGCTGCGACCAGTCGAAGGCGCATTGCAGCACGGTGAAGAATTCGTCCGGCAGCGTGTGCCAGGTGCCGGCGGCGGCGCGGTTGAAGCGCGAGAGGTCGGAGTCTGGCTCCCAATGGCTCATCTGCTGCACGACCCGGCCCAGCGCGGCGTCGATGGCGGCACGCACCGGCGCGAGCGGCGCGAAGCGCGGGTTGCCCAGGCGCACGCGCCAGGTCGTGCCCATGGACTCGCCCGACAGCGTGTGCAGCGCGGCCGGATCGGCGCGGCGCGGCGACGGCGCATACCCGGCGGGCACGAACGAAGGCGTGGCCGCGCCGCCCGCTGGCCGCGGCGGCAGCACTTCAGTGGTGGCGCCGCTGCGGCCACCGCCCTGCAGCGGCACGCCCGCATAGCGCACCCGCACGGGGGCGGACGGGGTCAGGGCAGTACCTCCAACGTGCCCACGTACGACAGGCGGCGTTCCTTGGCCTGGGGCAGCGACACCTTGTCGTCCTTGGCATCGGCATCGACCCAGTACATGCCGGCCTGCGGCCAGGTCACGCTGAACTCGCCCTTGGCATCGGTAGTGGCCTTGATCTCGTCCTGCTTGTCGCGGTAGCGCGTGGCACCCGCCACCAGCACCACCTCCAGCCCAGCGGCGGGCTTGCCGTCGATGTGGAAGGCGAAGGTGGCCTTGTCGCCCTTCACCAGGTCGTTGGGGTGCGTCACGGGCACCAGCTCCAGCCCCTTGCCGCTGGCCTTCACGGCGCTGGGCTTGCCCACCGTCACGTAGGTTTCGATGCGCCCGGCCGACTGCGTGACCTTGAGGTCCTGGGCGTCGGCAGGCACCTCGGCCGCGAATTTTTCCGCCGTGCCGCGCCAGCGCCTGGGTTGGCCGGCCTTGTCCTTGTAGGTGGCGAACAGGCCGTTGTTCAGCACGGCCAGGCGGTAGGTGCCGGTCTGCGTGAGGTTCAGGTCGAACACGCTGCGCAGCTTGCCCTTGTGCGCGTTCTCGGGCGCCACGGCACTGCCGTCGGGGGCGGTGACGGTGAGGTTTTCCAGGCCCAGTGGGAAGTGGTTGAAGAAGAACAGGTCGTTGGACACCGCGGCGTCCACCGTGATCCATTCGGCCTTGGACAGCACGGTGGTGGACGGCAACAGCCACACGTTGTGGGCTTGCGCGGAGGTGAACGCGCCGCAGAGGGCGACGAGGCAGGCAGCGGCGAGGCGCGATGGGGTTTTGGAATGCATGCGGAAACTCCGGACGGATGGGAATGGGGGGGTGAAGGGCTTGCCGGATCAGGGCTTGAGTTCGAGCGTGATCTCGCCCAGCTCCGTGGTGCCCTTGGCCCGCAGGGGCTCGCCCTTGGCGGCAGGCCAGGCGAAAGGCACGGTCACCACCTCGCGGCCACCGACCTCGCGCGCGGCCTCCACCACCAGCTTGTAGTTGCCGGCGGGCAGCCGGGCGAGCGGGTTCGTGCCCTCAGTGAACTGCAGCAGGTGCTTGCCGGCGGGGCGCGTGGGACTGGTCACGCCGTCGATCGGCACCGACAGTTCGCGGCCCGTGCGGCGCCACCACTGGCGCATGTCCTTGAGCCACTTGCTGCCCTCGGCGTCCTTCATCTTCACGTCGTACCAGACGGCCAGGGTGGAGGCCACGGTGGCATCGGCGCGCTCGACCCACACGGCCACGTAGGGGCGGTGGTATTCGGCCACGTCCAGGCGCGGGATCTCGATCCCCACGCCGAGACCGGCCGCGAAGGCAGGCGCGCCCAGGCAGGCCCCCATCGCCACGGTGTAGCGCAGCTGCAAATGCTTTTTCATGGGCATTTTTCCTCTTTCGGTTCAGTGGATAAACAGGAACGCCAGCAGGGCCGGCAGCACCAGGCCCAGGCCGACCATCGGCCACGTGAAGGGCCGGTTGCCGGCGTGCATCTTCAGGATGAACAGGCCCGTGATGCAGAACACCAGGCAGGCGGCGGCGAAGGCGTCGATGAACCAGCTCCATGCCGCGCCCGTGTTGCGGCCCTTGTGCAGGTCGTTGAAGTAGGAGATCCAGCCCCGGTCGGTGCGTTCGTACTCGGCCTCGCCATCCGCCAGGCCCACGCGGATCCAGGCGTCGCCGCCGGGGCGCGGCAGCGAGACATAGACCTCGTCGGCAGACCACTCGGCCTCGCGCCCTGCCGTGTCGACGGACCACTGCGCCCGCGCCCAATCCTGCAGGGCCGGCGGCCAGGGCGCGCGGGCCTGCCCGGCGGGGGGCGCCACACCCTGGAGCACCGGCGCGGGCACGGTCGCCCGCAGGCTGGTGACCCGAGGCTTGGCCTCGATCTGGCCGGCGTGGTTGAGCGTGAACCCGGTCACCGCGAACAGCAGCATGCCGACGAGGCAGATGGCGGAACTCACCCAGTGCCATTCATGCAGGGTCTTGAGCCAGCGGGCGCGGCGGCGAGGGTCCGGAGGGCGGGTCATGCGGGAACGGAAGGGGCCGGATGGAGGGACAGGGAGCGAGCCACCGCACAGGGTGGCGCCCGGGAAAACCCGCAATTCTAGAGCGTCTAATTGAAAATGAATCGCATTTGCAAAATCTTTACCCGGAGGTCGCGGGCATGGCGATCCGCCGGCCGGGGGTCGCGTGCCGCGCGCTGGCACCGATGGATGCCGGCTTCTGCGTCGATATGAAATGCTCGTCACCCACGGGGGCTCGTCCCCTCCGCTAGGCTTGCCGTCACACGGCGGCGATGGCGCGATGACGCGATAGCGGTTGACCGGCTCGGCCGCCCGCCGAGCGCGGGCGCGAATGCCGAAGGCTCCGACTGGCATGGATCTGGCGGCACGGCCCGTTTCGCATCGCGAGGTGCTACAGCATCTGGAGCGCGCCGCACCTGCGTGAACTGGGGCCTGCGCGGCCCCTTCTGAGCGCCATGCGGCCTGCGCGAAGGCCGGTGCATGGCGGCTGCGTTTCAGTCCATCTTCACGTTCGCGCTTTTCACCACCTGCGCCATGCGTGCGGCCTCGCTGCGAAAGAACGCCGCCGCCTGCTCGGGCGGTGTGAGCTTGATGTCGTAGCCCTGGGCCAGCAGGGCCTCGCGCGCCTCGGGCATCTCCATGGCGGCCTTGAAGCCGTTGTAGAGCCGCGCCACCTCGGTCTTGGGCAGGCCCGTGGGGCCGATGGGGGCGATCCACCCTTCCAGCTCGAAGCCCGACAGGCCCTGCTCGGCGATGGTGGGCACGCTGGGCAGCGTGGGCACGCGCACGGCGGTGGTGACGCCCAGCGCGCGCAGCGCGCCCGCCTTGATGTGCGCCGCGGCCGGCGCCACGGCCACGACGCCCAGTTGCACCTGTCCGCCCAGGATGTCGTTCATCAGCGGCCCCATGCCCCTGTACGAGATGTGCTTGATGTCCACCTGCGCCTGGTCCACGAACATCGCCGCACCCAGGTGCAGGATGGTGCCGTTGCCGGACGAGCCGTAGTTCAGCACGCCGGGTTTGGCCCTGGCATACGCAATCAGCTCCTGCACGGTCTTGGCCGGCACCGACGGATGCGCGACCAGCACGAAGGGCGTGGCACCCAGCACGGTGATGGGCGTGATGTCGGCCAGCGAATCGAACGGGATGTTCTTGTAGACGGCCGGGTTCACCACGTGGTTGTTCGAGACCACGCCGATCACCGACCCGTCCCGCGGCGCCCGCACGATCTGCGCCGTGCCGGTGATGCCGCCCGCGCCGGGCAGGTTCTCGATCACGACCGGATGGCCCAGGGCCTTGGCCAGGCTGTTGCTGATGGCGCGGATGGCGCCGTCCGCGCCCGAGCCGGCCGACAGCGGCAGGATCACGCGCAGCGGCTTGTCGCCCGGTTGCGCGTTGGCCAGGCCCGGCACCGCGAGCGCAGCGGCGCCCCAGGCCAGTGCGCGGCGGCGGGTGAGAACGGCGGGGCGCAGCGCCGGTTCGCAGGGGGTGGGCAGCGATGTCATGGTTTGTCTCCGTGATCGTTGGGGGGATGAAGGGGCGGCGCGGTCTTTGCCGCGCTCGCATGCCGGTGGTGGGGCCGAGCCCGTTCTCGTCAGGCCACGGCGGCGGCCCCGTGCAGCGCGGCGATGGCCTCGGGCGCGTAGCCCAGGCCGGCGAGCAGTTCGCGCGTGTGCTGGCCCAGTTGCGGCGGGTCCAGCCGCACGCCCATGCGCTGGCCGTCCAGCCGCAGCGGCAGCAGCGTGACCCGCGCGGTGCTGCCGGCGCGCTCGCCGTCGGGCAAGGTGACATCGGCCAGGCCGCCCGTGGCGTTCAGGTGCGGATCGTCGAACAGCTGCTCGGGGCGCAGGATGGGCGCGAACGGCAGGCCGTTCCGCTCGAAGATGGCCGACAGCGCCTCGGCCGTGTGCCCGGCCAGGCGGCGGCGGAGTTCGGGCAGCAGCGTGGCGCGGGCGCGCACGCGGTCATTGTTCAAGGCCAGGCCCGGGTCGGCCTTCAGGTCGGCATAGCCCATGGCGTCGCAGAAGGTGGCCCACTGCGCGTCGCTCACGGCGGCCAGAAAGATCTGCCCGCCGTCCTTCACGCTGAACACGTCGTACACCGCCCACGACGAGATGCGGTCGGGCATGGGCGCGGCGGGCTGGCCCGTCACGGCGTACTGCATCATGTGCTGGCCGACGAGGAACACGTTGTTCTCGAACAGGGCGGAATCCACCTCCTGCCCCCGGCCCGTCTGGGCGCGCTGCATCAGCGCCGCCATGGCGCCGATGGCGCCGAACATGCCGCCCATGATGTCGTTCACGCTGGTGCCCGCGCGCAGCGGATCGCCCGGGCGGCCGGTCATGTAGGCCAGCCCGCCCATCATCTGCACGACCTCGTCGAGCGCAGTGCGGTGCTCATAGGGGCCGGGCAGGAAGCCCGTGTGGTTCACGTAGACCAGCCGCTCGTTCAGGCGGGACAGCGCGGCGTAGTCGAGGCCGTACTTGGCCATCACCCCCGGCTTGAAGTTCTGCGCCACCACGTCGGCCGACGAGGCCAGGCGGATCGCCACCTCCAGCCCCTCGGGCTTGCGCAGGTCCAGGGCGATGCTCTTCTTGTTGCGGTTGAACATGGGAAAGAACCCGGCGCCCGCGCCCAGCAGATGCCGCGTGCGGTCGCCGTCCAACGGCTCGACCTTGATGACCTCGGCACCGAGGTCGGCCAGCACCATGCCGCACGTGGGGCCCATGACCATGTGGGTGAACTCCACCACGCGCAGGCCCTCCAGGGGCAGGCGCGGGCGTTCGGCAGTGGGGACGGAAGAAGGATTCAAGGGAGCGTTCATGGGCGCAACGATAAGGGTTCGGTCAGGCAGCGGACGCAACCGCTGCGGGGAGGGACGCGGCCGTGCGGGGCAGTCCGGCCTGCCAGAGCGCGCCGTGCAGGGTCTCCCCCTCCAGCCAGCCGGCCACGCGCTCGCGCAGCGCCAGCAGCGCGGCCACGTCGAGGCCGGTGGAAACGCCCATGCGCTCCAGCATGAAGGCGAGGTCTTCGGTGGTGACGTTGCCGCTCGCCCCGGGGGCGTGGGGGCATCCGCCGATGCCGGCCAGGCAGGCATCGAATCGGGTGATGCCGGTCTGCCAGGCGGCATAGGCGTTGGCCAGCCCCATGCCGCGCGTGTCGTGGAAATGCGCGCAGGCCAGCCGCTCGCCGACGAGTCCGCGGGCTTTCTCGAACAGGCGCTGCACGCCCGCCGGATCGGCATGGCCCACGGTGTCGGCCAGGCTCACGCGGTCGGCCCCGGCGTCGAGCAGGGCCTGCATCAGGCGCAGCACTTCGCTTTCGGCCACCTCGCCCTGGAGCGTGCAGCCGAAGGCCGTGCCCACCCCGCCTTCGATCAGGGTGCGGCTACCCGCCGCATCGCGCGCCGCGCGGATGCGCGCCACCTCGGCCACCACCTCGTCCGGCGTCTTGCGCAGGTTGGCCAGGCTGTGCGCGTGGCTGGCGGACAGCGGCACGACCATCAGGTCGGCCTGGCATTCGATGGCCCGCTCCGCCCCGCGCAGGTTGGGCACCAGCACCGAGGCGACCAGGCCCGGCAGGGATTTGGCGTGCGCGAGCACCTCGGCGGTGTCGGCCAGTTGCGGCAGCAGGCGCGCCGGCACGAACGAGCCGACCTCGATCTCCCGCTGGCCGGCCGCATAGGCGGCATCGACCCATTCGATCTTGCGGGCGGTGGGCACCACGGTAGCGATGCTTTGCAGGCCATCGCGCAGGCCCACCTCTCTCACGATGGCCTGGGCGGACGAATGGGGGAGCGGATGGGCTGCGGGCGTGCGGGGGGTCACGGAGTCTCCTGTCTGGGGTCTTGTGCAGGCATTCTAGAAATTCCCTTCCATCAATTCATTCCAATTTTGGAAGGCCTAAGATTCCAGGAAGGAAAATCTTGAATCTCTTCCCTTCTTCCACATTCCTTCCATGCGCCTGCCCGATCTCCAGACCCTCAAGCTCTTCGTGGCGGTGTGCGAGCACCGCAACATCGCCCGCGCGGCGGAGCAGGAATCCATCGTCGGCTCGGCGGTGAGCAAGCGGCTGGCGCAACTGGAGGACACGCTGGGCACACCCCTGCTGGTGCGCAAGCGCCACGGCGTGGTGCCCACCGTCGCCGGCGAAACCCTGCTGGAACATGCCCGCACCATGCTGGCGAGCGTGGACCGCATCAAGCGCGACATGGCGGCCTTCGCCACCGGCATCCGCGGGCACGTGCGCATGCTGGTCACGGCCTCCGTCATGGCCGAATCGCTGGCGGACGACGTGGCGGCCTTCCTGCAGAACCCCGCGCACCGCGACATCCAGGTGAGCATGGAGGAACGGGTGAGCCCCGAGGTGGTCCGCGGCATCCGCGAAGGCAGCGCCTCCATCGGCATCTGTTGGGACGCGGCCGATCTGCAGGGCCTGGAGACGCGCAGCTACCGGCACGACCACCTGGCCATCGTCGCCCACCCCTCGCACCCGGTGGCGCGCCAGGACAGCGTGCGGTTCGCCGACGTGCTGGGCTACGAGTTCGTGAGCATGCCGGCCCTGAGCGCCGTGCACGTGCTGCTGGCGCGCGCCGCGGCGGTGGAGGGCAAGACGCTGGTGCACCGCGTGCTGGTGTCCAACTTCGATGCGGCGCTGCGCGTGGTGCGCGCCAACCTCGCCATCAGCGTGGTGCCCGCCGAGGTGGCGGTGCCGTTCGCCGCGGCCACAGGGGTGCGCATCGTGCCAATGGCCGACCCGTGGGCCCGGCGGCGGTTCGCGCTGTGTTTCCGGCCGGCGCCGGGCCTGGCGCCGGCCGCCCAATTGCTGGTCGAGCACCTGGTGTCGGCGGGTGCCGCGGCGCGCTGAGAGAGCGTCCACCGGGGCCGTGGCAGGAGTGCAACAATCCTGTAACACCTGAGTATTTTTACCCCGCAGCGCAAGTGGGGTGCTGCTCTGGAGCTATTAAACTTGTAGCAAAATGGTTTACACGCTATATTCACAGCGTTCCGGCCGCCCGGGTTTTGCCCGCTGCCGGATTTCTATCTCTCTATCGCGCAAGGAGAAGCTTTCATGAGCTCCAAGGAAAACGCCGCCATCAACCAGCTGTTCGAAAAGCTCGAATGCCGCTATGCGTTGCGCGTGCTGTGGGCCCTGCGCGACGGCCACCCCCAAACCTTCCGGCTGCTGCAGGACAGCGTGGGCGGCATCACGCCCAACACGCTGAACACCCGCATCAAGGAACTGCGCGAAGCCGGCCTGCTGGACCACGGCAACGACGGCTACACGGTCACCCCCTCGGGCGTGGACCTGCTCAAACGGCTGTCCGACGTGCAGGCCTTCGCCACCCGCTGGGTCGCAGCGCGGGTCAAGAAGTAAGTCGACCAAGCCGGCGCGAGGCCCCTCCAGCGTCCGCCACCCTGTCCGACCCGCGCGCTGCGCGGGTTTGGTCTTTTAGGGCTCCAGCGCAATAAGCACTAGGGCATATCGCTATCATTTCAGTAGCACTTCGAAAGGAACACCCATGGCATTCACCACCACCCCCTCCGGCCTGCAATACGAAGACACCGTCGTGGGCGAAGGCGCCGAGGCCACGCGCGGCAACCACGTCAGCGTGCACTACACCGGCTGGCTCTACAACAACGGCGAGCAGGGCGCCAAGTTCGACTCCAGCCGCGACCGCAACGATCCGTTCGAGTTCGGCCTGGGCGCCGGCATGGTGATCAAGGGCTGGGACGAAGGCGTGCAGGGCATGAAGGTGGGCGGTCAGCGCACGCTGATCATTCCCGCCGCCCTGGGCTACGGTGCCCGCGGCGCCGGTGGCGTGATCCCGCCGAACGCCACGCTGAAGTTCGACGTCGAGTTGCTCGGCGTCGGCGGCTGATCGGCGCGGCGTGATCCGCACCGAGACCGGCGCCCGGTGGGCGCCGCCTCCCCCCCAAAGGGCTGTGCCTTCGCAAGAAGGCACAGCCCTTTTTCCATGCGGGGCACCCTTGCCTGCCCACCCGTGCTTCCATTTTCTTTTCACCGCCCCCACAACCTTTGGCAACGCAGTCCGCACTCACGACGGCAGAAAAATGACTGCGATCTTCCAACGGAGCAATCTTGAAAATATCCAGAATCTTGTGGGGTGCGGTGCCGGCGACGGCGTTGGTGCTGGCCGGCTGCGGCGGGAGCGACGCCCCGCCGACGGTCACCTCCTTCACGGCCAAGGCCGTGGTGTCCGACGGCAGCATTGCAGGCACGCAGACCGATGCCAACCTGAAGAACGGCTGGGGCATCGCCTTCAACCCGAACGGCTTCGTCTGGGTGACCGCCACGGCCACGCAGAAGTCCACGCTCTATGACGGCAACGGCGTGCCGCAGACCCTGGTGGTGACCGTGCCCCCCGCTGGCAGCGCCCCGGCCAACCCCACCGGCATCATCTTCAGCGGCACCAGCAGCTTCCCGGTCACCAAGAACGGCGTGACCGGCCCCAGCCGCTTCGTGTTTTCCAGCGAGGACGGCAGCCTCTCCGGCTGGAGCCCCGCAGCCGATCTGGCCAATGCCATCGTGACCTACCGGGACGGCGGCGGCGCGATCTACAAGGGCCTGGCCGTGGCCACCCGCAGCGGCGCGGATTTCCTGTACGCCACCGACTTCCGCAATAACAAGGTCGACGTGTTCGACACCAGCTTCCAGAAGGTGCAACTGGCGGGTAACTTCGCCGATCCGCAGCTGCCGGCCAACTATGCGCCCTACGGCATCCAGACCATCGGCACGCGCATCTACGTGACCTATGCGCAGCAGGACGCCAACCGCCGCAACGCCGTGGCGGGCGCCGGCCTGGGCGCGCTGAATGCCTTCAACACCGACGGCACCCTGGCGCAGCGCATCGTCATGCCCGGCGCCACACTCAACGCGCCCTGGGGCATCGCCCAGGCGCCTGGCAACTTCGCCGGGGCCAGCAGCCGCCTGATCGTCGCCAATGAAGGCGACGGCACGCTGCAGGCGTTCGACCCCGCAACGGGCGAATGGAACGGCGCCTTGGCGCAAAAGGACGGAACGACCCTGCAACTGGACGGCGTGCGCGGCATCGCGTTCGGCAACGGCCTGAACCAGCAGCCGCTGAACACGCTGTTCTATGTGGCGGGGCCGAACAAGGGCGTGAACGGCGCCTACGGCCGCGTGGACGTGCAGCCCTGATCCGCGCCTTCCTGCCGCATCGCCACGGCGCTGCGGCAGGACCGGCCCGCTGCGCGAGGCCGGTCAGCCGAACAGCGCCCGCTCCAGGCGCCGGTATTTTTCATCGCCCACCAGTTCGCGGATCTTCGGCGCCAGTGCGGCGAGGTCGTCGAAACTGCGCGCGCCCTCGACCGCCAGGTTCAGCCGAAAGCCGCGCAGCCCCAGGCTAGACGTGATTTCCGTGGCGATCGGATAGGCCGCCTGGTAGCGCTCCATGGGCGAGGATGCCTCGCCGGTTGCCGGGGCCGCACCCGACGCGTCCGCCGGGGCCGGCACGCCCTCGGGCGACGCGTTCTGCAGGTCCGGCGCACTGCCGTCCGGCAACGACAGCAGGCCCTGCCCGACCATCGCCAGTACGTCGTCCATGCCGATGCCCATGGTCGCGGTGGCCGCCAGCACCTGTGCCAGCGTGCGCTTGCCATCGAACAGGATGAAGGCCGAACGCTGCCGCGAGGTCAGCGCCCCGTGGCGGTCCTTGAGGGCCAGATGGCCTGAAGATGTCTTGACGAGTAGCACGGTTCCCCCTGATCGTGTTCGGCGGCGTCGGGGACACGCGCCCGGCCGATGGCTGAGCGCAGCGTCGCACGCGGTCGGGGCTTTGTGAATCCGGGTTTATCCATAACCACCATCCCCCTCCCCCCGCATCGCCGCGAGCCCCACCGTGCGCCGTGGCGCGCGCACCCGCCGTTCACATCCCCGGCAGGCGCGAATTAACCGACGGGCCCGCGCCTGGCGCCCGCGTGAGCAGGCTCACCAGCCACGCGGTCGCAAGTCCCACCGGCACGCCGAACACGCCGGCCGAGATCGGCTGGATGCCGAACCACAGGCCTTCCGCCAGCAGCACGGCAGGCACCATGGCGCGCACGGCCTCCACATGCGACAGCAGGTAGTACACGGTCACGCCCAGCCCGCACAGCATGCCCGCCACCGCGCCCTGCCGCGTCGCGCCGCGCCAGAAGATGCCCAGCACCATCGCCGGCACGAAGGCCGAGGCGGCCAGCGAGAACGAGGCCGACACCATGGGCAGGATCTCCGAGCGCTTGAGCGCCGCCACGAACGCGGCGGACAGCGCCACCGCCAGCAGGGTGAACTTGGTCAGGATCACGCGCTGCTCGGGCGATGCCCTGCGGCCCGTCTCGTGAAAGTACAGATCGCGCACCAGCGCATTGCTGATGGTGAGCAGCAGGCCATCGGCCGTGGAGAGCGCCGCCGCCAGCCCGCCCGCGGCGACCAGCCCCGAGATCACATACGGCAGCCCGCCCAGCTCGGGCGTGGCCAGCATGATCAGGTCGGCGCCGAAGCGGATCTCGCCGAACTGCACGATGCCGTCGCCGTTCACGTCTTCCACCGACAGTAGCGCCGCATCCACCCGCGCCCACTGCCCGATCCAGTTGGGCAGCGCATCGAACGGGCTGCCGACCAGGTTGCTCATGACCTCGAACTTCACCAGCACCGCCAGCGCCGGCGCGCTGAGGTACAGCAGCGCGATGAAGAATAGCGACCAGGCCACCGAAGAGCGCGCGGCCGCCACCGAGGGCACGGTGTAGTAGCGCGTGAGCAGGTGCGGCAGCCCGGCCGTGCCCACCATGAGGCAGAACATCAGCGCGAGGAAATTGCGCCGGGTGTCCTCGTACGCCCGCTGCGCCTCGGGCGGGCCGTCCGGGTCGCCCACGTAGGGCTGGCTGTGCGCGGGCAGGCCGCCCAGGGGGCGGGCGCGCTCTTCGCTCTCGCGCATCTCGCGGCTCCAGCGCTCGCGGGCCGTGTCCTCGTCGCGCGGCATGGTGGCCAGCTCCCGGCTGGCCGCCACGATGAGGCCGACGTCCGCGTTCTGGTCGCGCAGTTGGCGGATGCGCTGGCGGGCCGCTTCGCGCTCGCGCTCCAGCGCCGCGCCCACATCCTGCAGCCGGGCCTGCAGCTCCTGGGCCCGCGCTTGGTAGGCCGCCACCACCTGGCGCTCCGCGGGGTCGGCGAGCAGCCGGGCCTCCATGTCGGCGATCTTGCCGATCTGGGTGCCGTACACCAGCGGTGCCAGGGGATTGCCCAGCTGCTTGTAGGCCAGCCAGGAGACGGGAATGAGGAACGCGAGCAGCAGCATCACGTACTGCGCCACCTGCGTCCAGGTGATGGCGCGCATGCCGCCCAGGAAGGAGCACAGCAGCACCCCGCCCAGGCCCAGCATGATGCCGATCTCGAACTGAACGCCCGTGAGCCGCGATGCGATCAGGCCCACGCCGTAGATCTGCGCCACCACGTAGGTGAACGAGCACAGCACGGCCGCGAGCGCTGCGATCACGCGCGGCCAGCGCCCGCCGAAACGCACCTGAAAGAATTCCGGGATGGTGTAGAGGTTCATGGCCCGCAGGTGCGGCGCGATCAGCAGGGCCACGAGGCAGAACCCGCCCGTCCAGCCCAGCAGATAGGCCAGCCCGCCGGCCTGCCCCGGCACCCCCGAGAAGCCCTGCAGGTACAGCGCGCCCGACAGGCTGATGAACGAGGCCGCGCTCATCCAGTCGGCCGCCGCCGCCATGCCGTTGTACACGGGCGGAATGCGGCGCCCGGCGACGTAGTACTCGTCGGCATCGGTCGTGCGCCCATACACGCCGATGGCCGCATAGACCATGACGGACAGGAACAGGAAGATGGGGCCGATCCAGTGGCGCGACAGGCCGCGCTGCTCGGCCCAGGCCATGACGGCCAGGAAGGCGATCACCCCGGCCACGTAGAGCGCAAGGATGCGGCGCAGCCGCCGGCCGTAGGCAGCTTGCGGCGGCGCGTCAGCCATGCGGCTTGCCGGGGGCGCCCGGGCCGGGCGCGTCGGGGGTGGACGGCGGCGTGTCCGCACCACCGGCCACCGCGTTCGCGTCCTGCCGCTCGAAATGGTTCATCGCCGCGCAGTAGATCGCCACGATGCCGATGAACACCAGCACCGCGCCCTGCGACGCGATCCAGTACCCCAGCGGCCAGCCCCCCACCACCATGAACTGCAGGTCGCGGGCGAAGTAGCAGGCCCCGAAGGACACCGCGGCCCAGGCCAGCAGCAGTCCCGCCTTCAGCCAGAGGTGGCGGGCATCGTGCAGGTCGGGCGGAAAGGGATGTCCGGCCCCGGGCTCCTCGATCGCCGATGGGCGCGTGGGCATGGTGGCCGGACCGGGGCCGTCAGCGGGCCAGTTGCTGCCAGGTGGCGATCACGCTGTCGGGGTTGAGCGAGATCGACGAGATGCCTTCCTTGGCCAGCCACTCGGCGAAGTCCGGGTGGTCGCTGGGGCCCTGGCCGCAAATGCCCACGTACTTGCCCTGGGCCTTGCAGGCGGCGATGGCGCGCGAAAGCAGCGCCAGCACGGCGGGGTCGCGTTCGTCGAAGTCCTGCGCGAGCAGCTCGAGCCCCGAGTCGCGGTCCAGGCCCAGCGTGAGCTGGGTCAGGTCGTTGGAGCCGATCGAGAACCCGTCGAAGTACTGCAGGAACTCGTCCGCCAGCACGGCGTTGCTGGGCACCTCGCACATCATGATGACCTTCAGCTCGGCCTCGCCGCGCTTCAGGCCATGCTTGGCCAGCAGCTGGGTGACCTTGTCGGCCTGGCCCAGCGTGCGCACGAAGGGCACCATCACCTGCACGTTGGTCAGCCCCATCTCGCCGCGCACGCGCTTGATGGCGTCGCACTCCATCGCGAACGCCTCGCCGAAATCGGCGCTGATGTAGCGCGCCGCGCCACGGAAGCCCAGCATCGGGTTCTCTTCCTCGGGCTCGTAGCGGCTGCCGCCGATGAGCTTGCGGTACTCGTTGGACTTGAAATCCGACAGGCGCACGATCACCGGCTTGGGCCAGAAGGCGGCGGCGATGGTGGCCACGCCCTCGGCCACCTTGTCCACGTAGAACGCACGGGGCGAGGCATGGCCGCGCGCCACCGATTCCACGGCCTTCTTCAGGTCGGCATCGACGGCGGGGTAGTCCAGGATGGCCTTGGGGTGCACACCGATGTTGTTGTTGATGATGAACTCCAGCCGGGCCAGGCCCACGCCGTCGTTGGGCAGCTGGCAGAAGTCGAAGGCCAGTTGCGGGTTGCCCACGTTCATCATGATCTTGGTGCCGATCTTGGGCATTTCGCCGCGCTGCACCTCGGTCACCTCGGTTTCGAGCAGACCGTCGTAGATCTTGCCGGTGTCGCCCTCGGCGCAGCTCACCGTCACCAGCGTGCCGTCCTTGAGCAGGCTGGTGGCGTCGCCGCAGCCCACCACGGCGGGAATGCCCAGTTCACGCGCGATGATGGCCGCATGGCAGGTGCGACCGCCGCGGTTGGTGACGATGGCGCTGGCGCGCTTCATCACGGGCTCCCAGTTGGGATCGGTCATGTCGGTGACCAGCACGTCGCCGGGCTGCACCTTGTCCATTTCGGCGATGTCGCTCACCAGGCGCACGGGGCCGGTGCCGATCTTCTGGCCGATGGCACGGCCTTCGGCCAGCACGGTGCCCGTGCCTTTCAGTTTGAAGCGCTGCTCGGCCTGGCCCTTGGACTGGCTCTTCACCGTCTCGGGGCGGGCCTGCAGGATGTAGAGCAGGCCGTCGGTGCCGTCCTTGCCCCATTCGATGTCCATCGGGCGGCCGTAGTGCTGTTCGATCACCAGGGCGTAGTGCGCCAGTTGCTCTACGTCGGCATCGGACAGCGAGAAGCGGTTGCGCTGCTCGGTCGCCACTTCCACCGTCTTGACCAGCTTGCCGGTGGCGGCCTTCTCCTCGGCCGAGGCGAAGACCATCTGCACCAGCTTGGAGCCCAGGTTGCGGCGGATCACGGCCTTGTTGCCCGCCTGGAGCATGGGCTTGTGCACATAGAACTCGTCGGGATTCACGGCGCCCTGCACGACCGTCTCGCCCAGGCCATAGCTGCTGGTGATGAAGACCACCTCTTCGAAGCCGGACTCGGTGTCGATGGTGAACATCACACCGGCCGCACCCAGGTCGGAGCGCACCATGCGCTGCACGCCGGCCGACAGGGCGACCACGTCGTGCGCGAAGCCCTTGTGCACGCGGTAGCTGATGGCGCGGTCGTTGTACAGGGAGGCGAACACCTCCTTCATCTTGTGCAGCACGTCGTCGATGCCGACCACGTTGAGAAAGGTTTCCTGCTGGCCCGCGAACGAGGCATCGGGCAGGTCTTCCGCCGTGGCGGACGAACGCACGGCAAAGCTCGCCTGGGGGTTGCCTTCGGACAGTTTTGCGAAGGCTTCGGCGATCGCCTGCTGCAGGTCGGCCGGGAAGGGCTGGGCCTCGACCATGGCACGGATCTCCGCGCCGGCAGCGGCCAGGGCGCGCACGTCTTCGGTGTCCAGCGCGGCGAGGCGCTTGCTGATCTTGTCGGCCAGGCCGTCGTGGGCGAGGAACTGGCGGAACGCGTGGGCGGTGGTGGCAAAGCCCGTGGGAACGCGAACGCCCTGGGGCAGCTGGGAGATCATCTCGCCGAGGGAGGCGTTTTTGCCGCCCACCGACTCGACGTCGGTCATTCTCAGGTTTTCAAACGGAACGACCAGGGCGGTCGCGTTGAAGAGTGCAGACATGGGATAGCTCCAGAAGTTGAAACTGGGTCTGCGCCTGCGCTCCGGGGGAGCAATCGCGGGCGAGCGCCCATGCACGGCGTTCGGCTTTGGTGTTGTGGTTGTGGGCCGCCGGGGTGCATGGTGAGAATTTGGATAATGAGCGCCATTGTAGGCTTGCCCTGCGCGGCCGCGCTGGCGGCGGGCTGACGGATCGTCCCCCTTCTTCGGAACCCCTGCCCATGCACACGCGCACCGTTTTCTTCATCTCCGACGGCACCGGCATCACGGCCGAAACCTTCGGCAACGCCATCCTGGCCCAGTTCGACATGAAGCCGCGCCACGTGCGCCTGCCCTTCATCGACACCGAGGACAAGGCGCACCAGGCCGTGCGGCAGATCAACCACACGGCGGACGTGGAGGGCAAGAAGCCCATCGTCTTCACCACCTTGGTCAACATGGGCGTGCTGCGCGTCATCCAGGAAGGCTGCAAGGGCATGCTGCTGGACATGTTCGGCACCTTCATCCGGCCGCTGGAGACCGAGCTGGGCACCAAGTCGCACCACCGCGTGGGGCGTTTTTCGGACGTGAGCCTGAGCAAGGAATACACCGACCGCATCGAGGCGATCAACTTCAGCCTGGACCACGACGACGGCCAGAGCCACCGCGACCTGGCCGGCGCCGACGTGATCCTGGTGGGCGTGTCGCGCAGCGGCAAGACCCCCACCAGCCTGTACCTGGCCATGCAGTGCGGCCTGAAGGTGGCCAACTATCCGCTGATTCCCGAGGACTTCGAGCGGCGCCAGCTGCCCCCGGCGCTGGAGCCGCACCGCAAGAAGATCTTCGGGCTGACGATCCAGCCCGAGCGGCTTTCGCAGATCCGCAACGAACGGCGCCCCAACTCCCGGTACGCGGCACTGGACAACTGCCGCAACGAGGTGTCCGAGGCCGAGGCGATGATGCGGCGCGCAGGCATCCGCTGGCTGTCCACGACCACCAAAAGCATCGAGGAAATCGCCACGACCATCCTGCAGGAAGTGCGTCCCGAGCGGCTGGTGTATTGAATCGCGGCGATTTCGCCAAAGGCTATAAATGAATCCGCAAACCATGAACAAGCCGTTGCGGATGATCCTGCATGCAGCGTCCATCCTGGGCCTGCTGATCATGGCGCTTGTGCCACAAAATCAATACGACTTCATGCACGGGATGGACCCGTCCATTCCCGCCAACGCCATCGAAAACGGGTCGGGCAATGCCATCGTGGCCGCGAGTGCGATCTTTGCCCTTGTCGCAGTGGTGCAGATCGCCATCGCGGCGAAGGCCTCCCGGCCACGGGCCCGCGTTCTGCCCGCGGTGCTCGTTCTTCTTGGCCTGGCGATCCTGGCGATCAAGGTGGCCGGCTGAGTCGAAGAGGCCCGGGGTCAGGACCAGTTCTACCAAAGGCGCGATAGCACCGCCGGCCTACTGCACCGCCTCCGGCGCCGCGTGCCACAGGGCCTGGGGGCGGGGCTCGGGGTCGCGGTTTTCTTGCGCTGCCGCGCGGCGCTCCGGACCCGGGGTCCAGTGGGTCTGCAGACTGCGCAGCATGGTGCGAAAGTGCGAGGTCAGCCCCGGCATCTGCGACAGGGCCTGCAGGTTCACGATGATCTTGCGGGCCATGGCATCGCGATACGGGGCCTCGGCGGTGTGCGCGTGGCCCGTCATGAGCGCCATCGTGCTGGCCAGCAGCGCCTCGGTGCAGGGCAGGCGGTATTCCTCGTCGGTGGGGTTTTCAGTGTCCGGGCGCGGTGCATCGGCAGCCATGGTCAAGCCTCCTTCGGGATTGCAACAGACCAGGCCAGCCATCGGCCGCGCCGCATCCCACGACGGGGCAGCTTGCGGACCGGACGGGCCGACGGCGCCGCCCGCGGAGTCCACGGCCGACGGGCCGGACAGCGGGTGCGCCACGCGAACGGGCGCAGACCTGGATCATTCAGGGAACAAAAGGCGCTGGCTCGGAGCGCTGCACCCCACGGGTGGCGCCTGGCTGGCTGCAGCACAGTATATGAGAATAATTCTCAAGCCGATGATGGTCATTCGGCCCGTTGCTCAGCCGAACGCCAGCTCTGCTCTGGCTTAGACTGGCGGCATGCTTTTAGATTACGACCCCGACGACCTCGACGTCAAGATTTCGGAGCTGCTGGTCGCGACCAGCGATTCCGCCGACCCTGAGCTTCCCGCCGCCGTTCCGGAGGTGCTGAAACTGCTGCGCACGCGGCTGGGCATGGACGTCGCCTTCGTGTCCCAGCTCACGGCCGACCACCGCACCATCATGGCCGTGGACAGCGCGCCGGATTTCTCGCCGGTGGAAGTGGGCCGGTCCGACCCGGTCGAAGAAAGCTGGTGCCAACGGGTGGTCGAAGGCCGGTTGCCGGAGCGGATGGAAGATGCCGCGCCCTACATCGCGTCCGGCAAGGCGCCGGACCCGGGGTTCCCCATCGGCACCCATCTGAGCACGCCGGTGCGCCTGTCCGGCGGGGCGGTGTACGGCACGTTGTGCTGCTTCAGCCGCGGTGTTCGTGCCGATGCGGACATCGACCGGCTGCGTTACACGGCCAACCTGCTGGCCGCGCGGCTGGCGCCGGGTTCGGCGCGGGCTTGAGCAAGCCTGGCGCCGAATGCGGCGGCGCCGGGCCATCGGGGCAGCGGATGCATGCCGGCCGCCAAATCCCCTGCCCTTCGAGTGCAACCGGCCGCGTCAGACCGCGGTATGCATCTGCAGCAGGCGCTGCCGCAGGGCCTCGGCCACCGGGCTGAGTTCGCGCGAGCGCCGCTGCAGCAGCCCCAGGGTGCGCCACAGGTCGGGCCCGGTCAGCGGCACGCCGCACACCTGGGAATGCGCGGGCGACAGCGCCAACTGCGGCAAGGCCGCCAGCCCCAACCCGGCCTCGACCAGGGCCAGCGCGCCGGTCACATGGTTGCATTCGTACCAGGCGACGGGAGGATTCGGCAGTTCCGCCATGGCCTGGTCCAGCAGCAGGCGGTTGCTGCTGCGGCTGGAGACCGACACCAGCCGCTGGCCGGCCAGTTCCTCCCAACGCACCTCGGGGCGCTGGGCCCAGGCGTGGCTGCGCGGCATGGCCAGCACGTAGCGTTCGCGCAGCAGCGGCTGGAACAGCAGCGTCGACTCCTGGGTGCCGGTGAAGCTCAGGCCGAAGTCCGCCTCGCCGCGGGCCACGGCCTCCATCACCTGCTGGGCGTTCTCGTCGATCACGTGCACCTGCACGTCGGGCAGCGCCTGTGCGAAGGCCTGCAGCGCCCGCGGAAGCAGGTGGTTGGCCACGGACGGCACGCAGGCGATGGTCACGCGGCCCCGGCGCAACTGCACCTGGTCGCCGAAGCGCTGGACCGCCTCGTCCAGCCCGGTCAATGCCATGCGCGCCTCGTGCAGGAACTCCTGGCCCATCGCGGTCAGTTCCACCGTGCGGGTGGTCCGCTCCAGCAGCCGGGCACCGAGCGCGGATTCCAGCCGCTCCACCCGCCGGCTCAAGGCCGGGGCGGACAGGCACAGGATCTCGGCCGCCACGCGGAAGCTGGACTGGTCCGCGGTGACCACGAAGGCCTGCAGTTCCTTGAGGTCGAATTTGATGCTTCGCATGCAACAGTCGTTTCGTAAATTGCAATTTACGGATCATTGTGCCCCTCCTACGATGCGCCCTTGATCGCCGGGCCAACGACCCGGCGGCGCTTTCCCGGAGACATACCCCATGCAACGACGCCCCCTCATCGCGGCAGCCTTCCTGGCCGCCAGCTTCCCCCTCGCCAGCACCGCCCAGGCGCAGGACTTTCCCCCCAAGAAGCCGGTGACCCTCGTGGTCGGCTTCGCCGCAGGCGGCTCGGCCGACATCGCCGCCCGCATCATCGCCAAGAAGCTGGGCGAGAACATCGGCCAGAGCGTGGTGGTGGACAACAAGCCGGGGGCTGGGGGCAACCTGGCCCATGCCCAGGTGGCCAACGGCCCGTCGGACGGGTCCATGCTGCTGTTCGGCTCCATCGGGCCGCTGAGCATCGCGCCCCATTTCATGAAGGTGGCGTACGACCCGCTCAAGGACCTGGCGCCCATCTCGATGGGCGTGGCCTTCCCGAACGTGCTGGTGGTGCCCGCGAGCACCGGCATCAAATCGCTCGGCGATTTCGTGGCCAAAGCCAAGCGCGAGCCCGGCAAGCTGGACTACGCCTCCACCGGCCCGGGCTCGGCCGCGCACCTGGCGGGAGAACTGCTCAACGACGTGGCGAAGATCGACACACTGCACGTTCCCTACAAAGGGGGCGCCCCGGCGCTGCAGGACGTGCTGGGCGGGCGGGTCACCGCGTTCTACGCCGCACCGCCTTCGGCCCTGCCCCACATCGAATCGGGCAAGCTCATTCCCCTGGCGACCACTGGCCTGACCCGCCCGGCCTACCTGCCCAACGTGCCCACCGTGGCGGAGACCTACCCGGGCTTCAACGCCACCAACTGGTATGCCTTCGTGGCCTCGGCCAAGACGCCCAAGCCCCTGCTGGACCGCTGGAACACCGAAATCGTCAAGGTGCTCAACACGCCGGAGGTGCGCGACAACCTGCTCAAGCACGGGCAGACCGCCAGCCCCACGGGCCGCGAAGAACTCGGCCAATTCATCGCGGCGGAGCACGCCAAGTGGGGCCGCATCATCCGCGAACGCAAGATCACCGCCGACTGAGACGGCAGGCCGGACGCATTCCCCCCAGAAAAAATCAGGAGACAAAGGACATGCCGCTCAACCTCCCGCTCACACCGTCCCCCACCACGGCCACGCCCAGCAACGCCCGGCGCCGCGTGCTGCGCACCCTGCTGGGCACCGCCCTGGGCCTGGGGCTGGCCCTGGGAGGCGCCGCGCCGCCCGCTGCCCAGGCCGCGGAGATCCGCGTGGTCACCTCGGGCGGCTTCTCGGCCGCCTACGACCAGTTGGTGCCGCTGTACGAGCAGGCCACCGGCCACACGGTCGTCACGGCGCGCGGTGCGTCGCTCGGCAACGCACCCGACTCCATCCCCAGCCGCATGGCGCGGGGCGAGCAGTTCGACATCGTGATCCTGGCCGATTCGGGGCTGGACGAATTGACGGCGCAGGGCAAGGTGCAAGCGGGCAGCCGCGTCGACCTGGCCCGCTCCATGATCGGCATGAGCGTGCGCAAAGGCACGCCCAAGCCGGACATCAGCAGCCCCGCGGCCCTCAAGCAGACCCTGCTCCAGGCCAAATCGGTCGCCTATTCCGCCAGCGCCAGCGGCACCTACCTGGTCAACGAACTGTTCCCGCGCCTGGGCGTGGCCGAGGCGATGAAGACCAAGGCCACCAGGATCTACAGCGAACGCGTCGGCGCGGTGGTGCTGCGGGGCGATGCGGAGCTGGGCTTCCAGCAGGTGAGTGAATTGCTGCCGTTCAAGGAGCTGGAATTCGTCGGGCCCCTGCCGGACGCCGTGCAGCAGCGCGTGTTCTTCTCGGCCGGCGTGGCCGAGGGCGCGCAGAACGCGGATGCCGCCCGCCATCTGATCCGCTTCCTGGCGTCACCAGCGGCCGCCGCCATCGTGCGAAGCACCGGCATGGAGCCTGCAACAGCGCCCTCCCTGAAGCAGGACTAAAACGGGCCCGACATTGCAACTCGGCAAAAGCCGATGATCCAATCTCCCTTCAGCGCAACAAGGAAAAAGGTTTTTTGCCATTAAAAACATAGCAATCAAACCAAAGCAGCCTACCGCCGCTCAAGTCACACCCAACACAGCCAGTCGTTCTCTCGCTGGGGACGATCCGTGCAGAAACGATGCCCGCGCCTCTGCCAAAGTTGGCGAGGAACCTGCCGCGCACCCGACCGGAGATGAACCACCCGATGGCGCACAGTCAGCGGCCCCGCAGTCAGCGCATATGCCTCACGCCGGGTCGGGAAGAGACAGCCGCACCCGCAACAGGCTTTCCCGGTCGGCGGACGAAAGGTCTTTGCGTTGCAGTGCCTCATCGAGTTGACGCGCCGTGACCTCGACGTCTGCCCGCCCGCTCACGGCGGCCAGGTTCCGCCCCACCTCGCCCAGCACGTCGCGAATCGCCGGAGTGACACCCGCGCGCGCCATCGCCGGATAGGCGATCTGGTGGGCCACCCGAAGGCCCGCGCGCCTGGCCGTCTGGTTCTCATCCTGGTCACGGCACAGGCGCAGGAAGGAACTGCCTTCGGGTAGTGCCGAGCCCCGCACCAGATCCATGATGCGCTGGTGCGCAGGCTGCGGAGATGCGGTCAGCAAAGCGGCCCAGGCATCCAGGCGATCAGGGCGCCCCTGGGCTTTGGCCTCGACCGTGCGCGCCCAGTCGTGGATCTGATGGCGCAGCGCATCGGCTGGGGCCGCATCGTCCGCACTCGCCAGGTCCAAGGCTGCCTGGGCCAGGCTCGCGCGCATCCAGGCCGCCGCCTCGACCGCTTCGCGAAATGCGGGTTGCCCATCAGCAACGGGGTGTTTCGGGCCGCCGATCTGTGCGAATCGGTCGCCGTCCAGGTCTGCCAGCAGGTGGTCCAGTGACCGAAAGGACACATCGGCGCGGCGCGTTTGCAGGTGGCGATCAATCCGGTCGAAAAAAGCGTTCTGCAGCGTGGTGCGCTCCTGCGGCGTCATCTCCAGCGCAAGGGTGCCTTTGCTGCCGGAATAATCGGGCCCAACACCAGGCACGCCCTTCAACTGGGCCATGACCGTCCTGGGGCGCAGATCCTCCTGGGCCAGCCGTTCAGCCGCGAACTGGCGCGAGGCATTGTTCAGCCGGCCCGCCTCGCTGCTGTTGCGCACCTTGTCCATCACCTGGCCCCAGAGCCCTCCGCTGCCCTCGCCAGAGGATTCCCCCAGGGCCTTTTTCAAGACAGGGTGCTCCAGGGTCAGCACCAGGTTTTCTTCCTTCGCGGCGTCGGGGTCGATCAGTTGCAGCGCCGCGGTATTCATCAGCACGCCGCCGTCCTCGAACTGGAGCTTCAAGGAACCGTCGGTGGTGCCGTGCGGCAGGCTTTGCATGCCTCGCGCCACGATGCCGGGCAGCGAGGCGGACAGCTTGGCAGCATGGGCAACCTCCATCCAGCGCAGGTCCGGATTGTCGGAGCTGAAAACCGCGAGTTGCCGTTCCGGACGAGGCGCCCCGGTCTCGCTCACGACCGCGGTGCTGGTGCAGAAAAAGCCCTTGATACCCGGCACGTCCTGGCCCAGGCGGTCAAGGTCGCCCAACGTGAGATCACCGCAAGCGGCCTCATCCAGTTCCGCTTCCAATCGTGCCCGTTCCTCTTCCTGCCCAGGTTGGCCGATCAAGCGCTGCAACCCGTCCCTGGCGGTCTCATAGCGCTCCTGGCGGTGGCGCAGCGCATTCAACTCGGAGAGGGCATCGCCAGACAACTCGCTGCCATGGGCCAGAACCTCCAGCGCGTCGAGCCGATCACGGGCCTGCAGTCGGGCCTGGATCTGCCGAATGTCGGCCCGGGTGTCCGCCAGCTCCGATGCGGCAATGCGTTGAAGGACCGACTCCCGAACCTTGCGGTTGAGCAGGTTCGTGAGGTTGGGCATCTCGGTGCCGCGGTTACTCACCATCCGGACCAGCGCGCCCACCTTGCCCGGTGGTGGCCTGGATACGGCACCCGGCCGGCGGGCCTTCTTGTCCATCATGCCGAGCATGTCGAGTTGATTGACCGTTTCTTCGAGGTCGTCCGGCCGCGCGCCACTGGCCAGCATGGCGGCCACGAGGGCTCCCGCAGAAGCGCCTCCTATTTGCCGAAGGTGTTCCAGTTGCCCGTGGGCGTGCAGTGCCTGGATGGCGCCGGGATACACCGCGCCCTTCGCCCCGCCCCCGGTGAGCTCCAGACGGCGCAGCATGAACGGCTGCGCCAGGATGGCGGCGCCGCTGACGTCCATATGGATGGAAAAACCCTGGCCCGAAAACACGGGTGGCGGCAAGGCCGGCGTAGCAGGCAACGCAGCCGGACTGGAAGCCGCCCGCTGGGGCGGGCGCCCCCTCGGCCGCTGAAGCGGGTCGCTGCCTTGCAAAGACTCCGCCGCCTCCGCAGTCTCCGGAGAACGCACACAGCCCAGGAGAGCCGACGCCGAATCCTTCCAGGATGACCGTCGACGCAACGGATGCCCGGACTCCAGCGAGGCGCTGGTTGCGTGCTGGCGCAACGAGGAAGAGGAGGAGGAGGGAGCCGTATCGGCGCGTTCGGGTGAAGAGCTCAGCTTTGAGGGAGACGACGGTAGTTTGGATAGCACGGCGGCGGCGCGGAAATGATTTCGTTCCATTCTCCGGAACACGCCCACCGCCGTGGCGCACGAGACGAAGCGTTGGCCAGGAAAACGCATGTCCGGCCACACAGGCGCCAGACTTTCCCCTCAAGGAAAGCAGCACCGGGCAGCCGGCCCAGGCCAGCCGGCGTTTCAGCCATCAGGCCGGTGCGGTGGATCGGATCAGGTGGTCGAATGCGCCCAGGGCCGCCTTCGCGCCCTCGCCCGCCGCGATGATGATCTGCTTGTACGGCACCGTGGTCACGTCGCCCGCGGCGAACACGCCCGGCACGTTGGTGCGGCCATGCGAGTCCACCACGATTTCGCCGAACTTCGACAGCTCCACCGTGCCCTGCAGCCACTGGGTGTTGGGCAGCAGGCCGATCTGCACGAAGATGCCTTCCAGCGCCAGTTGCTTCGCTTCGCCGCTCGCGCGGTCCTGGTAGGCCAGGCCCGTCACGCGGTTGCCGTCGCCCAGCACCTCGGTCGTCTGCGCCTGGGTGATGACGGTCACGTTGGGCAGGCTGCGCAGCTTGCGCTGCAGCACGGCATCGGCCTTCAGCTCGGCCGCGAACTCCAGCAGCATGACGTGCGCCACCACGCCGGACAGGTCGATGGCCGCCTCCACGCCGGAGTTGCCGCCGCCGATCACCGCCACGCGCTTGCCCTTGAACAGCGGTCCGTCGCAGTGCGGGCAGTAGGTCACGCCCTTGGTGCGGTACTGGTCTTCGCCGGGCACGTTCATGTTGCGCCACCGCGCGCCGGTCGAGAGGATGACCGTGCGCGAGCGCAAGGTGCCGCCGTTTTCCAGCTCGACCTCGATCAGGCCGCCTTCCGCTGCGGCGGGCTTCAAGGCCTTGGCGCGCTGCAGGTTCATCAGGTCCACCTCGTAGTCGTGCACGTGCTGCTCCAGCGCTGCGGCGAATTGGGGGCCGTCCGTCTTGCTGATCGAGATGTAGTTCTCGATGTCCAGCGTGTCGTTGACCTGGCCGCCGAAGCGCTCCGCGGCCACGCCGGTGCGGATGCCCTTGCGGGCGGCATACACGGCGGCCGCGGCGCCGGCCGGGCCACCGCCGACCACCAGCACGTCGAAGGCTTCCTTGGCCGAGAGCTTGGCCGCATCGCGCGCCGCCGCGCCGGTGTCCAGCTTGCCCACGATCTCTTCCACGGTCATGCGGCCCGAGCCGAACACCTGGCCGTTCATGAACACCATGGGCACGGCCATGATTTCGCGGTCGGTCACTTCCTGCTGGAAGGCGCCGCCTTCGATCACCGTGGTCTTGATGCGCGGGTTGAGGATGGCCATCAGCGACAGCGCCTGCACCACGTCCGGGCAGTTGTGGCAGGTCAGGCTCATGTAGACGTCGAACTCGAAGTCGCCATCGATCGCCTGGATCTGCTCGATCACGTCCTGCTCCACCTTCGGGGGATGGCCGCCGGTCCACAGCAGGGCCAGCACCAGCGAGGTGAATTCATGGCCCAGCGGCAGGCCGGCGAAGCGCAGGTGGGTCTGCGTGCCGGCGCGCTGCAGGGTGAACGAGGGCTTGCGCGCGTCGTTGCCGTCGGTGCGCAGGGTGATCTTGTCGCTGCGCAGGCCCTGGATGGTTTCCAGCAGTTCGCGGGTCTGGGTGGACACCTCGCTGCCGTCCAGGGACGCCACGATCTCAAACGGTTGCGTCACGCGCTCCAGGTAAGCCGAAAGTTGGGTTTTGAGTTGGTCGTCGAGCATGGTGGTGTCCTTTGCGATTCGAGTTGTGTCGTTGGGCGGCGCGGCCAGTGCCGGGCACGGAGCGGAGAAATCGGGGGTGAGCGGGCGAAAAAAAGCCGGACGGCATGGCGCGCACGCCATGCTGCTGTCCGGCCAGGGGCGCCCGAGGCGCCCCGCTCCTGCGGGAGGCCGAGGGGCTTAGATCTTGCCGACCAGATCCAGGGAAGGCGTCAGCGTCTTGGCGCCTTCCTTCCACTTGGCGGGGCAGACCTGGCCTGGGTTGGCGGCGGTGAATTGGGCCGCCTTCAGCTTGCGCAGGGTTTCCGACACGTCGCGGGCGATTTCGTTGGAATGGATTTCCTGGGTCTTGATCACGCCATCGGGGTTGATCACGAACGTGCCGCGCAATGCCAGGCCTTCTTCAGGAATGTGCACGCCGAACGCGTTGGTCAGCTGGTGCGTGGGGTCGCCCACCAGCGGGAACTTGGCCTTGCCGACGGCGTCGGAGGTTTCGTGCCACACCTTGTGCGAGAAGTGCGTGTCGGTCGTCACGATGTAGACCTCGGCGCCGGCCTTCTGGAACTCGGCATAGTTGTCGGCCGCGTCTTCGATTTCGGTGGGGCAGTTGAAGGTGAAGGCCGCCGGCATGAAAATCAGGACGGACCACTTGCCCTTGAGGTTGGCTTCGGTCACTTCAATGAAGTCGCCCTTGCCGTCGCGGTTCACGAAAGCGGTGGTCTTGAAGGGCTGGACTTGCGTATTGATCAGGGACATTGCTGTTTCCTAGGTTGATGGCTGAACACGAAAACCTGAAGTTTAGGCGCTACCAACCCATCAATCCAATTAATTGACTTCATCAAGTCGATTGCCACAGACTATAAAAAGCAAAGGGCTTCGTGGCGTGGGCAGGAGCGAACGACTGTATCTGAGGACGCCCAACGCGAACACAACTCAGCATCAAACGCAGCCATACCGTCCCGGCAGGGGGATTGCCTTGCGCCGCATGGCCCGCGTCATGACAATCGCAGCCCAACCCCACACAAGGAGAATCTCCATGCAAGGCGACGCACAGGTCATTTCGCATCTGCAGGCCCAGCTCAAGAACGAGCTGACGGCCATCAACCAGTATTTCCTGCACTACCGGATGCTCAAGCATTGGGGGTTCGACAAGCTGGCGAAGAAGGAATACGAAGAATCCATCGGCGAGATGAAGCATGCCGACAAGCTCATGGACCGCATCTTCATGCTGGACGGCCTGCCCAACCTGCAGGACCTGGCCAAGCTGCAGGTCGGCGAGGACGTGCCCGAGATCCTCGAATGCGACCTGCGGTCCGAGCGGGGCGCCCAGGCCACCATCAAGGACGGCATCGCCCACTGCGAAACGGTGCGCGACTATGTCTCGCGCGATCTGCTCCAGGGCATCCTGGACGACACCGAAGAGCACATCGACTTCTTGGAGACGCAGATCGACCTGCTGGCCAAGGTCGGGCTGCAGAACTACCTGCAGTCGCAGATGGGCGAAGCCGAATAACCCCCCCTTGCCCGCCTGCCCGGCGCAACGCGTCTGGGCACATACCATTCCAGCCGGCCTTCGGGCCGGTTCGTCGTGTCCGGCCCCTTGCACCCCAAAGTGTTGCGCACACGCATCAGGCCGTGCGCAAATACCACCCAAGTTCACGTTGTTTGTTGCGATTGCATACAACGGAATGCGAACGATTCTCATGAAATCTAAAATGTCGGCCTAGCCAGCCAGACAGTTCGCCCGGGCCTTCGCGCCCCGCCTGCAGCCAGCGCCCCAACCTGCATGGAGCCTTTCGATGCTGCACCAGCCTGCGCGTACCTGTTTCGTCCCACTGGCCGATCCTTCTTTTTTCGATGCTTTCTCCCGCGCGGCCGCCATCGCTTCGGCGCGCGCGGGGCGCCCATGAAGGCAGCCCGCCTCGACTGGCGCTACCGCCTGGCGGTCACCTCCCGCGCCATGGCCGGCGCTTTCGGGGGCTACGCGCTGGCAGCGGCCGCGACCGCCGCCCTCACCCTGGCGCTGCTGCCCTTCATGACCCGCGTGGAGGCGGTGCTCACGGCCACGCTGCTGTCGTGGCTGGTCTATGCCTGCGCCGTGGCCTGGGCGTTCTATGCCCGCACGGTCTGGGGTGCCTGGGGCGCCATCGGACTGCCGGCGCTCGCCCTGGGCGCGCTGGCGATGGCGCCGCGCTGGCTGGGGGGTGCCTGATGGCCAGGGCCGTACCCGACCGCGAAGGCTTTCGCCAGGCCATGGCATGGCTGCACACCTGGTCCGGCCTGATCCTGGGCTGGCTGCTGTTTGCCATCTTCTTCACCGGCACGCTGAGTTTCTTCAAGACCGAATTCAACCTGTGGATGCGGCCCGAACTGCATGCCCTGCCGCCCGCCAGCGCCGATGTGGCCGCGCGCGCACAGCAGGCCCTGCACCGCAAGGCGCCCGACGTGACGCAGTGGTTCATGCGCCTGCCCGACGAGCGCCAGCCCGGCGTGACCATCCTGTGGCGCGGCAAGGAGGGCGGGCGCTTCAAGACCCTGCTGATGAACCCGCAGACCGGCGAGGCCATCGAGACGCGCGACACCATGGGCGGCGATTTCTTCTACCGCTTCCACTTCGAGCTGCGCACCGCGCAAAAGGGCCGCTGGACGCTGGAGGGCCGCTGGGTGGTGGGCGTGGCCACGATGCTGATGTTCATCGCGCTGCTGACCGGCGTGGTCACGCACCGGCGGATCTTCAAGGATTTCTTCACCTTCCGGCCCACCAAGGGCGGCCAGCGCGCGTGGCTGGATGCGCACAACGTCTCGGGCGTGCTGGTGCTGCCGTTCTATCTGATGATCACCTTCAGCGGTCTGATGATCTTCCACTCGATGTACATGCCATCGGGCATCGCCGCCGCCTACGCCGGCCCGAAAGGCACCGACTCGCAGGCGTACTTTGCCGAGATGCAGGGCGACACGGCATCGGCTCGCACCACGCGCCGCGCACCGGACGACGTGGCGCAAGCGCTGCCGCTGACCGATCTGGCGCCGCTGCTGGCCAGTGCGCACCGCACCTGGGGCGATGCGCGCATCGGCGGTCTCAGTGCCCGCCGCGACGGCGACCGCGCAGTGATCGAGGTCACGCGCCACGATGGCGACCGCCTTCAGTACGGGCCCGCCCGCATGCGCTTTGACGCCGTCACGGGCGAGACGCTGGCGCTGATCGATCCCGACTCGCCCGCCCTGCGCACCTACCGCGTGCTCTACGGCCTGCATCTGGCGCGCTTTGCCGGGCCGGGCATGCGCTGGGGGCTGTTCGGCTTCGGCGTGCTGGGCAGCCTGATGATCGCGACCGGCATGGTGCTGTGGAGCGTCAAGCGCCGCCAGCAGGCGCAGCGCAAGGGCGCCGCCGCGCCGCCGCTCAAGCGCGGCGAGCGCCTGGTGGCCAGCCTCAACGTGGCGCTGCTGGGCGGCATGCCGCTGGCCACGGGCGTGTTCCTCGCCTCCAACCGGCTGCTGCCGCTCGGCCTGCAAGACCGCGCCGATGCCGAACTGGCCTGCTTCTTCGGCGCCTGGGGCTTGGCCCTGGTGATCGGCATCGTGCGGCCCGACCGCTGGGGCTGGAGCGGGCTGCTGGGCTTGGCGGGCATGGTGTTCGCCGCGTTGCCGGTGCTGAACGCCCTCACCACGCACACCCATTTGGGCGTGACGCTGCCAGCCGGCGAATGGACGTGGGCGGGCATGGACCTGTCGTTCCTCGCCACCGGCGCCCTGCTGGGCTGGATGGCCTGGCGCCTGCGCCCCGCGCGCGGCGTGAAGGCAGCCACCGCCCGGGGCCGGTCCGCCGCCGATGCCGGCGCCGCCACGCCCTCCAGCACACCGTCCACCCCAGCCGCCGGAGCCTGACCGCCAATGTTCGAATTCTTTCTCTGCCTTGCCGGCTGGTCGGGTTTGGCCCTGGGCATGGACCGCCATCACCAGGACGCCTGGAACCGTGAAGGCGCCGAGCCCCAACTGCGCACGCTGCGCCGCGTGGGGTGGGCGCTGCTGGTGCTGTCGCTCGTGCACGCCGCCGCATGGCCGGGCGACAGCACCGCCGCGCTCAGCGTGACGTGGTGGGCCATAGCGCTGTCGCTGTCCGCCGTGTGCGCCACGGCGCTGGCCACCTGGCTGCCGCGCCGCCTGCCCGTGCTGGGCACGGTGGCCGCCGCCGCCGCGCTGCTGGCGCTGGCGCTCTAGGGCCTTCGGGTCCCGGTGCCCGCGACTGCGTGGGCACCGGTTTCGTTATCAGCCACCTGCCGCCCCCGGGGCGCGCGGGGAGCCATTTACTTCATGCCGTGTCGTTTCTTTCATCGACGGAAAGCCTGTCATGCGATTGCCTCCCCTGAACGCCATCATCACCGCGGCCGCATCGCTCGCCGCCGCCAATACCCCTGCCCAGACGGCGGCGCCCACCGCCGCGCTGCCCGAGGTCAAGGTGACCGATGCCCCGCAAAGCGAGGCCACCGAGGGCTCGGGCCAGTACATCGCCCGCGAGATCAGCGTGGGCAAGCTGGTGCAGTCGCCGCGTGAGACGCCGCAGTCGGTGAGCGTAATCACGCGCCAGCTGCTCGATGACATGAACCTCAACAAGCTGGAAGACGCCGTCAAGCAGACCACCGGCGTGAACGTGACGCGCCTGGATGGCGCCGGCAACTACAACACCATCCAGTCGCGCGGCTTCGACATCGGCGCGCTGCTGCTGGACGGCGTGCCGATCCCGCAGGGCCCCAACTACGCCACCGCGATGGACACCGCCATCTACGACCGCATCGAGGTGCTGCGCGGTCCGTCCGGCCTGCTGCAGGGCGCGAGCGAACCCGGCGGCACCATCAACCTGGTGCGCAAGCGTGCGCAGTCCGCGCTGGGGCTGAACGCCAACGTTTCCGCGGGGTCGTGGAACATGCGCCGCGCCGACGTGGACCTGACCGGCGCGCTCAACGCCGCGGGCACGCTGCGCGGCCGCGTGGTGGCGGTGAAGGACGACCGCGACAGCCACGTCGCCACGCTGAAGAACGACAAGACCCTGGGCTACGGCACGCTGGAGCTGGACATCACCCCGTCCACCACGCTGTCGGTCGGCCACACGCGCCAGAAGGTGCGCGCCACGGTGGACCAGGGCCTGCCCGCGTATGCCGACGGCCGGCTGCTGGACGTGCCGCGCTCCACGTTCGCGGGCATCGCCGCCAACCGCCAGGACCTGGACAACACCGACACCTTCGCCGAACTGGAGCACCGCCTGTCCAATGGCGGGCAGGTCAAGTTCGTGGCGCGCGACGTGCACCGCGAATCGCTGTACCGCTCGGTGCGGGCCAACTCGGCCGTGGCGGCCAACGGCAACTACCAGTTGCAGTCGGTGGACTTTCAGCAGGACCTGAAGGACCGCAACTACGACCTGTACATCGCCTCGCCGCTGTCGCTGGCCGGCCGCACGCACCGCGTGCTGCTGGGCGTGAGCCACACGACCAGTGAAAGCCTGGACGGCAACTCCGCCTTCGGCGCGCCCCGCACCGCCAACATCTTCAATCCGCAGTACGACCTGCCCTACCCCAGCATCACGCTGCCCGGCTTTCAGAGCGCCACCCGGCGCACCGAGAACGCGCTGTACGGTCAGGCGCAGGTCAGCGTGGCCGAGCGCCTGAAGGTGCTGGCCGGCGGGCGCCTGTCCTGGGCCAAGGCCGAGACGCGCACGCTGAGCACGGGCCAGACCACGGCCACCGCCGACCCCGGACGGCAGTTCATCCCCTCGGTGGCCGCGATCTACGAGCTGAACGAAAACCTGTCGGCCTACACGAGCTATGCCGAGACCTTCGTGGTGCAGTCCAGCCTGGACCGCGCGGGCCGCCTGCTCACGCCGCGTTCGGGCTCGCAGATCGAGGCGGGCGTCAAGGGCGAGTTTTTGAACAAGCGCCTGCAGACGCACTTCGCCCTCTTCCGCATCCTGGACAAGGACCGCGCCATCGCCGACCCGGACGTTCCCACCGCCTCCCTGGCCGGCGGCAAGGTGCGCGCGCAGGGCTTCGAGACCGAGGTGAGCGGCCAGGTCGCGCCCGGCTGGGACGTCCTCGCCGGCTACGCCTTCACCGCCACCAAGTACCTGCAGGCCCCGGTGTCGCAGCAGGGCCAGGTGTTCAGCCCCATCACGCCGCGCCACAGCGTGAACCTGTCCACCCGCTATGCCTTCAAGGGCCCGGTGCTGCAGGGGCTGAGCGTGGGCGGCGGCGTGAGCTACCGCAGCGAGTTCTTCGCGCAAAGCGGCACGGTGCGCCTGACCTCGGGCGACTACGCGCTGTTCAACGCCCAGGTGGCCTACCAGATCAACGACAAGCTTTCGGTGAGCCTGAACGTGGACAACCTGTTCGACAAGACCTACTACGAGAAGGTCTCCAGCCTGGGCCGCCAGAACTTCTACGGCGAGCCGCGCCGCGTGACGGTGGCGCTCAAGGCGCGCTACTAGGCGCACGGCCGAGCGGGGCCCCGATGCTGCCGGCCGCCAAGCCTTTTTGCATCAAAACGGCCTCCAGCGCATGTTCTTCTAGGGCATTCCGCTATTTATTTGATAGCAAACGTTTTTTCAACCTCTGTTTCACAGGAGCTTTCCGATGTCCACCTTGCTCAAGCCCATCACCGCCGCCGTGCTGTCCGCGCTGGCGGCCACGGCCGTCCAGGCCCACCAGGTCTGGATCGAGGCCAGCGGCGCCCAGGCCCGCGTGCAGTTCGGCGAATACGCCGACGGCCTGCTGGAAAAGTCGCCCGGTGCGCTCGACAAGTTCAAGGGCGTGCCGGTGCTCGAGCAGCAGCAGCCACGCGGCGGCGAGGCCCGGCGAATCGAAGGCCAGCGCACCGCCACCGCGTTCACCTACGCCCTGCCGGCGCCGGCCGACACGCTGTTCGCCGAGGCGCCGTATCCGCTGATCGACCGCACCAAGGCCGGCCAGCCACCGCTGCTGTGGCGCCCCGCCGCGCGCTGGGTGGCCAGCCTGGCGCAGCCCGTGGCCGCCACCGCGCCGCTGGACGTGGTGCCCACCGGCAAGGCGGGCGAGCTGCGCGTGGTGTTCAACGGCAAGCCGCTGCCCAAGGCCCAGGTGACCCTGGTATCGCCCTCGGGCTGGGCCCGCGAGGCCGCCACGAATGCCGAAGGCACGGTGCACTTCGAGCTGCCCTGGAAGGGCCAGTACGTGGCCGAGGTCAAGCACAGCGACAAGCAACCCGGCGAACACGCAGGCGAGAAGTACGGCGAGGCCAGCTACCTCACGACGCTCACCTTCGTGCAGGCGGCCGGCATGGAATCGCCCCCGCTGCCTGCCCCGGCCGCGCACTGACCGCCGCGCCGGGCCGGCGCTGACCGGCCTACCGTCCCCGAAGACCTTTCACGGCCGCCGCGCCGTGACGGCGGCGGCGCCCTGCGCGCCGCATTTTTAAACCGAACAGCCCTCCTGCCAGCGGATTCATTGCCAGGAGTGCTATTGAAAAAGTAGCAACATGACCTCGCACCTTCTTCCCCCGCGTGCCCACGGCGCGCCCTGCCGCCCCCTGCCCCTGGCCGCCGCCCTGCACACCGCGATCGCGCTGCTGTGCGGCCTGGGCGCCAGCGCCGTCCAAGCCCAGTCCGCCGCGCCCGTGGCGGAAACCACGCTCGCCCCCGTGACCGTCAAGGCCGGCGTGGACCAGGAAAGCCCCACCGCGCCCGTCAGCGGCTTCGTGGCCAAGCGCGCCCTTTCGGCCACCAAGACCGACACGCCGCTCATCGAAACCCCGCAGGCCATCAGCGTGGTCACGCGCGACCAGATGGAGGCGCAAGGCGCGCTGACCCTGCGCCAGACCACGGCCTACACCGCCGGCATGGTGTCCAACTACTTCGACAGCCGGGTGGACAGCTTCACGGCACGCGGCGGCAGCGTGACGCAGTACCAGGACGGCCTGCTGCGCACCTACGGCACCTACAACAACACCAAGGCCGAGCCCTACCTGCTGGAGCGCGTCGAATTCCTGCGCGGCCCCTCGTCCGTGCTGTACGGCCAGGGCAGCGTGGGCGGCGTGCTCAACCTCACCAGCAAGCGCCCGCAGGCCGAGCCGCTGCGCGAAGTGCAGGTGCAGATGGGCAACTACGCGCGCAAGCAGATCGCCGCCGACATGACCGGCCCGCTCACCCAGGACGGCGAGTGGCTCTACCGGCTGGTGGCCGTGGGCCGCGACAGCGACTCGCAGGTCGACCACGTGAGCGACGACCGCCTCATCCTCGCCCCGTCGCTCACCTGGAAGCCCAACGCCGCCACCTCGCTCACGCTGCAGTTCACGCACCAGAAAGACAAAAGCGGCTCGCTGATCGGCTTCTTCCCGTGGCAGGGCACGCGGCTGTCCAGCCCCTACGGCCAGATCCCGACCTCGACCTTCATCAGCGAACCGGGCTGGGACGCCTTCGACACCGAGAACAACTCCTGGGGCTATCTGTTCAGCCACCGCCTGAACGACCAATGGACGGTGCGCCAGAACCTGCGCCGCACGGTGAGCGAGGTGGACTACCGCAGCATCTACACCAGCTTCAGCGCCAACCGCGCCACCGGCCGGCCGGCGCGCCCGGTGTTCAATGCGGACAACCGCACCTTGCTGCGCGACGCCTCCTGGCAGATCAACTCCAGCCGCCTGCTGCTGGCGGACACGCAGATCGAAGGCAAGGTGCAGGCCGGCGCCACCGAACACACGCTGCTCTTCGGCATGGACGCGCAGCGCAACGAGACCAGCCAGTCCACGTGGTTCCAGACCATCTCGGGCATCGACGCGTATGCGCCGGTGTACGGCAACTTCACGGCGCCCTCGGCCTCCGCGCTGGTGCGCCAGCCCAACGTCACGCAGCGCCAACTGGGCTTTTACGCCCAGGACCAGATCCGCTGGGGCCGCTGGACGGCCACGCTCGGCCTGCGCCACGACAGCGCCAAGACCGAGACGGTCGGCCGCCCCGCCGCCGCCGTGGACGACACCGCCTGGACCAAGCGCGTCGGCGCCACCTACCAGGCCGATGGCGGCTGGGCACCGTACGTGGGCTACTCCGAATCGTTCCAGCCGCTGGGCGGCGTGGACTTCTTCGGCACCCCGTTCAAGCCCCAGCGCGGCGAGCAGTGGGAAGCCGGCGTGAAGTGGCAGCCGCAGGACCGGGGCATCAGCGCCTATGCCGCCGTGTACCAGCTGCGTGAGAAGAACCGCAAGACCAACGACCCCTCCAACCCGCTCAACAGCCTGCAGCTCGGCGAGGTGAAGACCAAGGGCTTCGAGGCCGAGATGACCGCCAGCCTGGCCCGCAACTGGGACTGGACGGTGGGCTACGCCTACACCCACGCCGTCATCTCGCGCAGCAACGCCGGCGACCAGGGCCTGCCCGTGGCCAGCGTGCCCAAGCACACGGCGTCGAGCTGGCTCATGCACCGCTTCGCGGCCGAAGGACGCGGCGGCTGGACGGTGGGTGCGGGCGTGCGCTACACCGGCTCGCAGTGGACCGGCACCACGGCCATCACCACGCCGTCGGCGCTCATCGCCGATGCCATGGCGGCCTACGACGCCGGCAGCTGGCGCCTGGCCTTCAACGTGGTCAACCTGGCCGACAAGGTGCAGATCACCCAGTGCCTGGCGCGCGGCGACTGTTTTTACGGCCAGCGCCGCACGTACACGATGACGGGCACCTACCGGTTCTGAACCTAAGAGTTATCCCGGCAGGCAGAGCCAGCACTGCTCGCCTGCCGGAGCCCAGCCGATAGTAGCCACCGCTTGATCATCCAGTAGTTGCTGCAAAGACAACGGCCATAGTCAGCCGACAACACAATAAGGAACCTCTCAAAACCCCAATCCCAGCCACCAAGCACCTTTAAATCAACGAGTTATGACGCTCAAACTTGCAAATCCGGAGATTTTGAGAGGTTCCCCGACGGTTGAGAAAATGCAGCACTGGCTTTTGGAGAGATCAAAGAGAAAGATTCTTGTGCCATACACGAAGCAAGAATCTTTCGTAAAGAACGCTGATCTGGAAGAAATTTTTTATTCAACAAGGCCCCATAGATGCGCCACAACGTGCCTACGGCATAACCTGAGAAGGTGTGAGTCTTTCGCAGTTCATGCATTCAGGTGGGATGTTTTCAAAAACAACATCATTGCCTATTTGAACAACATTCAGCGGCGACTCAAACCACCAGTACAGCTGCCCATTCATCCACATATCGACCACCTTGCTTTCACCCAGAAGAACTTCCGGATCGTTTCGATACAAGCGAACGAATGTAGGAATTTTCATTTTGTAATGAATAATCCGCTGAATGAAAGAAGCGTCATAGTATTCCACCCGATAAACATGGCGCGGGCTGAGCGACGTATGAGAAAGTTTCGGTTTGGATGCATACCATAGACCGACGAAAGCAAGCATGCAAAGAAGCGTGATGACAACCCGGTGAAGGTGGGGTTTGTTCTTTTTTGGGGTGTTCATAAAGTGAATTTTTGAGAAAATGGAAGGTGCACGCGGTATACGTCAGACAGCACCATGAAATCTCCCCCTTTATTGTTTTTACTACGCCACTTCTGAAAATCACCATTGTTTACGTAATATTTCCGCCTCTCCACATCCGAAGGCTTTTCGTCAACGGTTGAGTCTTCAATTTGGATAGTTAATATGGTGGAGAGCCCACATTCAACGCCACTGAAACCCCAGCAGCCAAGAGGTTGCGATATCAACGAAGCATCATTGAAATCGTAAGAATCTCGCAAATAAAAACCTAGCTCATCAATTTCAATGAGGATTTTTCCACCCGATTGAGGGGTGACAATTCCAGAAACAGCAATGTTGAGCTGGGACTCTCCCATGGCACCATAGAAGTCATCCATGGGGTCACCCGATTTGCCAACGCCCAAATAATTGACTTGAAAGAGATCATCAATAATCTTGGCTGGTTGGTCCAGGTTACCGAATCGCCAGCATTGCTGCGTTCGCTGACGAGATTCTCGGACAACCCGGCGCTTCAAAAGAGTCAATCCCGCAGTGCTGGGCCACTTGGCCTGTAGTTGAGCCACTGCCGTCTGGACGCGAGCGAATTTCAGCGCCCACGCCATAGTGACAGTCGTCTCGTCAAGCTGCGTCGTGGGCAACTGGCTAAGCCGATTTCCCTCAGCACTGCGTTTGGCTTCTGGAGAAAGCGCAAATGACGCACCATTGAACCACCGGTCCATCAAACTGGCAGCTACGGGCCAGCCCAATCGTGAACGCATCACATTGGGGATGTCGCGCAGTTGGAAAACTTTGGTTTGGTAAGTTGGTTCTTTCTTTTTAGAATTTCCGCTGATTGCACCCAGCGCATCTCGCAATATATCGGTCATAAAATTTCTCTTTTTAATATTTCTTTCCATCATTTCGAGCGCGTCCACCGTCCGCTACATATCGGCGTGGCTCAAGGCAATTTGCAGTGACTCGGCCCATTCATCAAATAATTAGCAGTCTTGATTTTTGGGAACCTCCCAAAACCCCGATGCCAGCCACTCAACACCTTTATAAATCAAAGAGTTACGGCGCTCAAACCTGCAAATTCAAAGGTTTTGAGAGCTTCCCAATAGGCACCACGGAAGCAATGCTAAAGGAAATTATTTTTGATTTTCTTCATGGTTTAATTTCCCCCAAAGATTCGATGATTTTTTGTGATTCGACACGCCCCAGATCCCGTTGCTCTTTAGAAATTCCGGATTCAGCTCTATTGAGAAAATCGCTTTTGAGCAGAGCTTGGCGTTTCGATTCATCACGACCGACCAAATAATGCCAGGCGTGCGCATAAGCGTACGAGCGCACAGGATCGTAAAGATCACTGAAAACCGCACCGGGACGTTCAGTTACGGGCTTGTTGTCGTACACATCCGAAAGAAGCAGCAAAGCACCTATCTGCCCTTGCTGCGCAGCCACGTTCAACCATGAAACCGCCTGTGTCTGCCACTCTTTAACTCCTGGATTTTCAAGGGTCTGGGGGCCAGTGGTTGCGCCCCATCTGCCTAAAGGTCCCGCCGTATAGAAAGCCACCATCGCGTCCAAATCACCGTCTCTGGCCCAATTGCCGAGAATCTCCGAGCGCAATTCGTAGTCAGCATCCGAAAGGCGGGCGCACATCTCGCTTTGCGTCTTCACCATAGAGTCAAGGGCAGCAGTTTGGGCAGTTACACCTGTACGGCTCTTTTCTGCCACCGCTGCTTCCCTGTTTAGCTCCGTAGAAGCACAAAAAGAGAGTCCTGCAATGACTTCCTCCTGAATTGACCGACCCTTTTTACCTTGACGATAATCCACCACACCTTGCCAAACGGGGCGTATCGGCATTTTCAAACCGTTGACAAGCACCTTGGCACTGGCAGGCTGGGAAGCATTTTTATCATCCCTACCCAATGCGCCGGAGGCACTGGCACTCAAAGGCTGGAGATTTAAGTTCGCAACAGGAGCGATTTTTTTAGATCTATTGACTGGCAGGGCGTCGCCTTCCCAGTGGGCCATTGTTACTGCACCTGCGGCAATTAATAATCCACCAACGATGAAGACCTTACGACTTTTCATTAGAAAACCCTTTTTTGCATTTTCATCTCGACGATTTTTTACCCTCTCATTATCAAAATATTTGCCCATATCAATATTAACGGGTTTCAGGCTTGGATTTTTCGGACAGAAGCATCGCTTCAAGGCAGCTGATTCATCGCTCAGGAATGGGTCGTTGCTTCGTGGAATGGGTTTAACTGTGGCTGAAGGTGTGCCCAACGCTCTGACTCAAGCGCCATCTCCGACACAGAAAGTTGCGGAGTGAAATGAACACCGATGCAACTCAGACTTCTGGCAAATTTCCAAAAGCCACAGGAACTGGAAAGTTCTCTCACCACGGTGATCGGAATTTTGTAGTTTTGGGCAAGGTAATTCAGCAACGCAGTGCCGTACCCCTGCCTCCGATACGCGCTAAAAATTTCAACGTTATACACGTAGACACGATCATTCAAGGGTGATACCGCATAACAAGCCTCTCCCACAGTCGTTCCCTGCTGGTTCTTGATGACGGCTTTCACGTCTGGATTGGGAGCCGTGAAAGTCATGTCGTAAGTTCTGGTCACATCCATGGTGATTTTTGGAACGTGAGCCAGCCTACGTTGCACGCGCCATCTGGACAAAATGCCGATCATCTTATTCTCCCCATAATTTATACAAATACGAAGCAAGTCTTCGAAGACCATGCCCAGGCAGAGCCAGGCATGCTAAACATTGGGTGTTTTTCGCCAGCACCCTATAAGCGTTTTAAATAACGCCAAAGCCATTAGCGTGTCGAACTCTAACGGTTTAAGATTTGATCGCCCAAAGCAATTTGTTACAAACCGTTTTGCTGGAGATATTGATCGCTCGAGAGCAATGGCCGGGGCGCTGTTGCACAAATCGAATTGCAGACGGCATGACCCCAACCCCAGACGGACCTATGCCACAGCAGTCACCGACACGGTGTGAGGACGGCCGATCTGACTGAACCGATTGAGCAAGGCCACGCGGACATGCAGCTCCACAACCTGGCGGTCGAACGTGCGCGCGATCACCCGTTCGCCCAGTCGCTTGAAGCAGTGCATCTTCGTCTCCACAAGGCTGCGCCGGTGGTAGCCGCTCCACTTCTTCCAAATGCCGCGACCCAGGCGCTGGCACGCCCGAATGGCCTCATTACGATGCGCCGAGCCCGGACTCGACTTCTTCCAATGGCTGGCGTTCTTGCGGGGCGGGATCACCGCCATCGCGTGCCGCTCGGCAATGGCGTCCAGGCAGGCGCGCGTGTCGTAGGCGCCATCGGCACTGACGCTTTCGATGGATTCGTCAGTGGGAATCTGAGCCAGCAACCCGGGCAACATCGGCGCATCCCCAATGGCGTTGCTGGTCACCTCGATGGCGCGTATTTCCAGCGTCTGCGCGTCGATGCTCAGATGGACCTTGCGCCATTCGCGCCGGTATTCAGCACCATGCTTCTTGCGTTTCCACTCTCCTTCGCCCAGGAACTTGATGCCGGTGCTGTCCACCAGCAACTGCAGCGGCGAGTTGGTTCGCTGGTAGCTCAGTTCGACCTGCAAGGTCTTTTGGCGCCGGCAAACAGTGCTGAAGTCAGGTACCGGCCAGTCCAGCTTTGCCAGCCGCAGCAGGCTCTGCACCATGCCCAGCGCCTGTCGCAAGGGCTGGCCGAACAGGCACTTGATGCTCAGGCAGAACTGGATTGCTGCGTCCGAGAAGGTTCGGCTGCGTCCACGCCTGCCGGTCGGCGTGCCAAACCACTGCATGCCCTCATCTAGTGTCCTGTCCCGTTAATTCGCAGGCACGATAGCTGCATGGTTTCGGGCCATCCTTGAGGTGCCGCCATGCCCAATGCAACGACCCGAACAGAAATTGCGCTTAGTGAAGTGGAGCGCGCGGAACTGACGTCCATGGCGCGATCACGTTCGCTGCCAGCGGCGTTGTCGCTCAGGGCGCGCATCGTGCTGACTTGCGAAGGCACAGATAAAGCCAGCACCGCGGTTGCGCAGGCTCTGGGGATCAGTCGTAGCACTGTCACCAAGTGGCGCGGGCGCTATGCGCGCCATCGCATTGCAGGGCTTTACGACGAGTTGCGCCCGGGTCGCCCCCGCACGGTAGATGACGAGCGTGTTGCTGAGTTGATTACCAAGACGTTGCACACCAAGCCTGCTGATGGGGGTACCCACTGGAGCACCCGCACGCTGGCCGCCGATACGGGCATCAGCAAGAGCACGGTGGCGCGCTATCTGCAGACCTTCAACCTCAAGCCGCACCGGGCCGACAGCTTCAAGCTGTCGACCGATCCGCTGTTCATCGAGAAGCTGCGCGACGTTGTGGGGCTGTACCTGAACCCACCTGACAACGCGCTGGTGCTGTGCGTGGACGAGAAGAGCCAATGCCAAGCTTTGGAGCGTACGCAGCCGATGCTGCCAATGGGGTTTGGCTATGTCGAAGGTGTCACGCACGACTACGTGCGCCACGGCACCACCACCTTGTTCGCGGCCCTGAACGTGATGAATGGCCAAGTGATCGCGCAGTGCCGGCCCCGGCATCGTCATCAAGAGTTCCTTGCCTTCCTGCGCGCCATCGACAAGGCAGTGCCCGACGAACTGGATGTGCACTGCATAGCTGATAACTACGCCAGCCACAAGCATCCAAAGGTGCGCGCTTGGTTGGCCGAGCGGCCTCGCTGGCACATGCACTTCGTTCCGACCTATTCAAGCTGGCTCAATCAGGTCGAGCGCTTCTTCTCGATCATCACCACGCGGGCAATCCGCCGTGGCTCGTTCACCAGCGTGAAGGATCTGATCAACAAGATCGACACATTCATCGCGAATTACAACCAGTCCTGCCAGCCGTTTACTTGGACAGCTACAGCAGACTCCATCCTCGAAAAACTCGCCAGACTATGCGGGCGAATTAACGGGACAGGACACTAGCCACATCGTCAACGAGCCTCGCGCTTTCAGCGCCGCGTTGTACGCCTTCCAGTTCGTCGTGCGGTACTTGCTCCGCTGCCTGTTCTTCGTCTCTGTCACGCAGTCAGTCTACGGGCATCAGCATCGCGATTTGTGCAACAAAGCCAGCAAGAACGCGAGCAGTTGGGCGAAGGTGAGCATAGGACGATGATATTCGCGCGCGGCTCCCTCTCCACCAGCCTGGAGCGCAGCATGCCTCGACCCCCCAAAAAAAAGGCCGCGCTGTGCAGCGCGGCCTTTCGACGAACCGGTGGCGATCACACGTTCATGATCGACACGAGGCGCGTGTTCAGATGGGCTTCGACCGCTTCAGAGCCGCCTTCGGAGCCGTAGCCCGAATCCTTCAGCCCACCGAAAGGCAGTTCTGCCGCTGGAGCGGCGGCCTGGTTGATCCAGAGCATGCCCACTTCCAGGCGCTGGGCCAGCAGGTGCGCGTTCTTGAGCGAGCGCGTGAAGGCGTAGCCCGCCAGGCCGAACGGCAGGCGGTTGGCCTCGGCGATGGCGTCCTCGATCTTCTCGAAGCCGCGCACGGCGGCCACGGGACCGAAGGGCTCTTCGTTGAAGATGCGGGCCGACAGGGGCACGTCGTTGAGCACCGTGGGCTGGAAGAAGTTGCCTTCGCTGCCGATGCGTTCGCCGCCGGTGGCCAGTTGCGCGCCCTGCTGCACCGCGTCGGCCATCAGGTCGGCCATGGCGGTGATGCGGCGCGGGTTGGCCAGCGGGCCCATCTGCGTGCCATCGACCAGGCCGTTGCCCACCTTGAGGCCCTGCGCGTGGCGCGACAGCGCAGCCACGAACTCGGCGCGGATGCTTTCATGCACCAGGAACCGCGTGGGCGAAATGCACACCTGGCCCGCGTTGCGGAACTTGGCGCCGCCGGCGGCCTTGATGGCCAGCTCGACATCGGCGTCTTCCGCCACGATCACCGGGGCGTGGCCGCCCAGCTCCATGGTCACGCGCTTCATGTGCTTGCCGGCCAGGGCGGCCAGCTGCTTGCCCACGGGCGTGGAGCCGGTGAAGGTCACCTTGCGGATGATCGGGTGCGGGATGAGGTAGTTGGAGATTTCCGCCGGGTCGCCATAGACCAGGCCCACGGCGCCCGCGGGCACGCCGGCATCGGCGAACGCGCGGATCAGCTCGGCCGGGCTGGCCGGCGTTTCTTCCGGCGCCTTCACGAGGATCGAGCAGCCGGCCGACAGGGCCGCGGCCAGCTTGCGCACCACCTGGTTGATCGGGAAGTTCCAGGGCGTGAACGCCGCCACGGGGCCGACGGGGTCCTTCACCACCATCTGGCGCGCGGCCAGGTTGCGGGACGGCACGATGCGGCCATACACGCGCTGCGATTCGTCGGCGAACCACTCGATGATGTCGGCGGAGGCCATGGTTTCCATGCGGGCCTCGGCCAGGGGCTTGCCCTGCTCCTGCACCATGATTGCGGCGATGGCGTCGGCGCGCTCGCGCATCAGGGCGGCGGCGCGGCGCATGGTCTTGGCGCGGTCCACGGCGGGAATGTCGCGCCAGGCCTCGAAGCCCTTTTGCGCGGCCTCCAGGGCACGGTCCAGGTCGGCCTTGCCCGCATGCGCCACGCGGCCGATTTCCTTGCCGGTGGCGGGGTTGTGCACGGCGATGGATTTGCCGTCGGCGGCGTCCTGCCATTGGCCGGCGATGAAAAGGCGGGTGCTGGGGTAACTCATTGTGCGAATGCTCCTGCTGTCGGGGGTGGGTGGAAGGAAGAAGGGGGCGAACCCCTGCCGCGGCGGACCCGTCCGCGCGGCGCCAACGGGCAACTATAGGCCCGTTCGCCGGGCCGTGCAGTCCGCGCGGTTACATCCCCAAAGCCCGTGCGGGGCCGGGCCGTGCACACATGGGTACCCAGCGGATCAGGGCCGCGTTGCCGCCACCTGTGCGGGCGCGTCGCCCCAGCCACCGCCCAGCGCGCGGATCAACCCCACCGTCGCCGTGTACTGCGCGGTGCGCACCTGCAGCGCCTGGCGGCGGTTGCGCAGCTCGCTGCGGCGCGCGTCCAGCAGTTCGAGCTGGCTCACCAGGCCGTTGCGGTAACGCGAGTCCGACAGCTGCGTGGCGCGCGCGGCGGCCTGCACGGCGCGGCCCTGGGCCTCGGCCTGGCCCGCCAGCAGGCGCAGGGCACCCAGTTGGTCCTCGACCTCGCGGAACGCGGTGAGCACCTGCCCCCGGTGCGCGGCGAGCGCCCCTTCCAGGCGGGCGCGGGCGCCCTCTTCCTGCGCGGCGCGCTGGCCGCCGTCGAAGATCGGCAGCGACAGCAACGCGCCGATGCCCCACGACCGGGCCGACCACTTGAACAGGTCGCCCAGCTCGGGCGAGGCATAGCCGCCGTTGCCCGTGAGCGTGACGGCTGGAAACCACGCCGCCTGCGCCACGCCCACGCGGGCCTGCGCCGCCAGCACCGAGGCCTGCGCCGCCGACACGTCAGGCCGGCGCGCGAGCACCATGCCGGGCACGCCGGCCGGGATCACGGGCAGCACCGCTTCGCCAGCAGCGCCTGCAGTGCCCGCAGGCGCCACGGCGAAGCCGCTCGCCACGTCGCCCACCAGCACGGCCAGGGCGTTGTTCAGCAGCACCTGCTGGCGCTCCAGCGCGAGCGCCTCCGATTCGGTGGCGGCCACTTCCGTCTGCACGCGCGCAAGGTCCAGCTCGGCCACGTCGCCGGCCTGGTAGCGGCGCTGCGTGAGACGCAGCGTGTCACGGTACGCGGCCAGGCTTTCCTCCACCAGCACGCGCTCGGCCTGCACCGCGCGCCATTGCAGATAGGTCTGCGCCACGTCGGCCTGCACCATGAGGCGCGTGCTCTGCAGCAGCGCATCGCGCGCCTGGGCGTCGAGCCGCGCGGCATCGCTGGCCTGCGACAGGCGGCCGAACAGGTCGAGCTCGTACGACACGTTCAGGCCCGCCGTGGCCAGCGTGGCCGGCACCGGGCCGCCTGTGGCGGTGTTGGCGCCCGCCTGGCGCGACACGCCGGTGGACACGCCAACCTGCGGGGCGCGGTTGGCATCGGCCGAGCGCAGCAGCGCCCGCGCTTCGGCCAGCCGCGCGGCGGCCTCCTGCACGGTGGTGTTGCCGCGGCCGGCGCGCTCCACCAGGCCGTTCAGCACCGGGTCCTGAAAGCCCAGCCACCACTCGCCGCGCGGCTGTGCCTCGGCGGGGGGCGCGGTGGTCCACGACCGCGCGCCGTCGGCCTCGCTGAACGTGGCCGGCACGGCCACGCCGGCATGCTCGGGCGGCGGGGCGAGCGGGGTGCCCATGCAGCCAGCCAGCACCAGGGCGGCCGCCAGGGGCGCCAGGCGGGACCAGGACGGCAGGGAAATCGACATCAAGGGGGCAGTCATCGCAAAACTCCTTCGCTCGCTCATTCGTCATGCCCGCGCGGCGACGCCAGCACGGGGTGGGCCACGGCGCCAGCGCCGGTCCCGGAGGTATCGGTCAGAGGCGCGGTGTGGCTGCCGTGCTGCTGCAGCGGCCGGTTGCCGGCCAGGCGGCGCAGCGCCACGTAGAACACCGGCGTGAGGAACAGGCCGAAGGCCGTCACCCCGATCATTCCGGCGAACACCGCCACGCCCATGGCACTGCGCATCTCGGCGCCGGCACCGGTGGACAGCACCAGCGGCAGCACGCCCATCACGAACGCCAGCGACGTCATCAGGATGGGGCGCAGCCGCAGGCGGCTGGCCTCGATGGCGGCCTGCACCGGCGTGCGGCCGGCAAACTCCAGCTCGCGGGCGAACTCCACGATCAGGATGGCGTTCTTGGCCGACAGCCCCACCAGCACGATGAGCCCGATCTGCGTGAACACGTTGTTATCGCCGCCTGACAGCCACACGCCCGTCATCGCAGCCAGCAGGCCCATGGGGACGATCAGGATGATGGCGATGGGCAGCGTGAGGCTTTCGTACTGCGCGGCCAGCACCAGGAACACCAGCAGGATCGCGATGGGGAACACCAGCACGGCGGAATTGCCGGCCAGGATTTCCTGGTAGGTCAGCTCGGTCCATTCGAAGCCGATGCCCTGCGGCAGCGTCTCGGCGGCGATGCGCTCGATGGCGGCCTGCGCCTGGCCCGACGAAAAGCCGGGCGCGGGCCCGCCGTTCACGTCGGCCGACAGGAAGCCGTTGTAGCGCATGGCGCGCTCGGGGCCGAAGCTGGGTTCGAGCTTCATCAGTGCCGACAGCGGCACCATCTCGCCGGTGGTGGAGCGCACCTTGAGCAGGCCCACGTCCTCGGCACGCGCCCGGAAGGCTGCATCGGCCTGAACGCGCACGCTGTAGGTGCGGCCGAACTGGTTGAAGTCGTTGGCGTACAGGCTGCCCAGGTAGATCTGCAGCGTCTCGAAGATGTCCGTCACCGGCACGCCCAGTTGCCGCGCCTTGGTGCGGTCGATGTTGGCGTACAGCTGCGGCACGTTGACCTGCCAGCTCGTGAACAGGCCGGCGAGTTCCGGCGTCTGGTACGCCTTGCCCATGAAGGCCTTCACGGCGGCGTCCATGGCCTCGTAGCCCAGCGAGGCGCGGTCTTCGATCTGCAGCTTGAAGCCGCCCGTCGTGCCCAGGCCGGCCACCGGGGGCGGCGGGAACATGGCGATGAACGCGTCCTGGATGCTGCCGAAGGCCTGGTTCAACTGGCCCGCAACGGCGCCGCCGCTCTGGTCCGCGCGGCCGCGCTCGGCGAAGGGCTTGAGCGTGACGAACACGATGCCCGAATTGGAGCTGTTGGTGAAGCCGTTGATCGACAGGCCCGGGAAGGCGATGGCGTCTTCCACGTTCGGATTCTTCTTGACGATCTCGCCCATGCGGCGGATCACGTCCTCGGTGCGGTCCAGCGTGGCACCGTCGGGCAGCTGCGCGAAGCCCACCAGGTACTGCTTGTCCTGCGCCGGCACGAAGCCGCCGGGCACGACCTTGAACAGGCCCCAGGTCGCGGCCACCAGCGCGGCGTAGATCACCAGCATCAGCGCCTTGCGGCCGATGACGCGCTTGACGCCGCCGCTGTAGGCCTCGGAGCCGCGGTGGAACACGCTGTTGAAGCGGCGGAAGAACCCGCCCAGCACCTTGTCCATGCCGCGCGTGAGCGCGTCCTTGGGCTCATGGTGGCCCTTGAGCAGCAGTGCGCTCAAAGCCGGCGACAGCGTGAGCGAATTGATCGCCGAGATCACCGTGGAGATCGCGATGGTCACCGCGAACTGACGGTAGAACTGCCCCGTGAGCCCGCTGATGAAGGCCAGCGGCACGAACACCGCCACCAGCACCAGCGCGATGGCGATGATGGGGCCGGACACTTCGCGCATGGCGCGGTAGGTGGCTTCGCGCGGGGTCAGGCCCGCCTCGATGTTGCGCTCCACGTTCTCCACCACCACGATGGCGTCGTCCACCACGATGCCGATGGCCAGCACCAGCCCGAACAGGGACAGCGCGTTGATCGAAAAGCCCAGCAGGTGCAGCACCGCGAACGTGCCCACCACCGACACCGGCACGGCCAGCAGCGGAATGATGGAGGCGCGCCAGGTCTGCAGGAACAGGATCACCACGATCACCACCAGCGCCACGGCTTCCAGCAGGGTCTGGATGACGGATTTGATGGAGGCGCGCACGAACTGCGTCGGGTCGTAGGCGATGCGGAACTCCACGCCCTCGGGCATGTTCTTTTGCAGTTCGGCCATGGTCTTGCGCACGTTCGACGAGATGTCGAGCGCGTTGGAGCCCGGCGCCTGGAACACGCCCATGCCCACGGCCGGGTCGTTGTTGAGCAGCGAGCGCAGCGAGTAGTCGGCCGCACCCAGCTCCAGCCGGGCCACATCGCGCAGGCGCGTCACCGCGCCGTCGCTGCCGGTCTTGACGATGATGTCGCCGAACTCCTCTTCGGTCTGCAGGCGGCCCTGCGCATTGATCGACAGCTGCATGTCCACGCCGGGCAGGCCGGGCGACTGCCCCACCACGCCGGCCGCAGCCTGCACGTTCTGGCCGCGGATGGCGGCCACCACGTCAGCCGCCGACAGGCCGCGCTGCGCGACCTTCTGCGGGTCGAGCCAGGCGCGCATCGAATAGTCACCGCCGCCGAAGATCTGCACCTGGCCCACGCCCTGGATGCGGGCGAGCCGGTCCTTCACGTTGAGCACCGCGTAGTTGCGCAGGTAGTCGATGCCGTAGCGGCCGTTGGGCGAGACCATGTGCACGACCATGGTCAGGTCGGGCGCGCTCTTGACCGTGGTGACGCCCAGCCGGCGCACTTCCTCGGGCAGGCGCGGCTCGGCCTGCGAGACGCGGTTTTGCACCAGTTGCTGAGCCTTGTCGGGGTCGGTGCCCAGCGCGAAGGTGACGGTCAGCGTCATCACGCCGTCGGTCGTGGCCTGGCTGCCCATGTAGAGCATGCCCTCCACGCCGTTGATGGATTCCTCCAGCGGCGTGGCCACGGTCTCGGCGATCACCTTGGGGTTGGCGCCCGGATACTGGGCGCGCACCACCACGGAGGGCGGCGCCACCTCGGGGTACTCGGAGATGGGCAGCGCACGCAGCGCGATCAGCCCGGACAGGAAGATGAGCACCGACAGCACCCCGGCGAAGATGGGGCGGTCGATGAAGAAGCGGGAGAGATTCATGGTGTTCCTTCTTGGCGCTCCGCGATCACGCCGCGGGCTGCCTGGCGGCGGCGCGGGCCTGGGCGCCATCGCCGGCCACGCCGGCCTTGGCGGTCATGGGCACGTCCTGGGGGGAGACCTGGGCGCCGGGGCGCACGCGCTGCAGGCCGTTGACGACGATGCGTTCGCCGGCCTTCAGGCCCGAGGTGACGACGCGCAGGCCGTTCACCGGCGCGCCCAACTGCACCTCGCGGTACTCGGCCTTGTTGCCCTCGCCCACCACCATCACGTACTTCTTGTTCTGGTCCGTGCCCACGGCGCGCTCGTTGATGAGCACAGCCTGGGTGTTCTTGACCTGGCCCATGCGGATGCGCGCGAACTGGCCGGGCATCAGCACGCCATCCGCGTTGTCGAACACGGCGCGCACGCGCACCGTGCCGCTGCGGGCATCCACCTGGTTGTCGATGAGCTGCAGGTGCCCGGTGTGCGGCGTGCCGCCGGCCGTGCCCGTGCCCATCTGCACCGGAATGCTTTCGATCAGGGTGCGCGCGCTCTTGCCCGAACGCAGGCCCTCCAGCGCCTTCGCCACGATCTGCTCGTCGGTGTCGAAGCTCGCGTAGATCGGGCTCACCGACACCAGCGTGGTCAGCACCGGCGCGCCGGCGCCCGCGGCCACCAGGTTGCCCACGGTGACCTCGATGCGGCCCACGCGGCCCGCGACCGGGGCGCGCACCTGGGTGTAGCCCAGGTTCAGGCGCGCCGTCTGCAGCGCGGCCTGCGCGGCGCGCAGGTTGGCGTCGGCCTCGCGCTGGGCATTCATGCGTTCGTCGTGCTCGCGCTGGGCGATGGCACGCTCTTCCCACAGGCGCGTGGCGCGCTCCATTTCGCTGCGGGTGTAGGAGACGCGGGCCTGCGCGGCGACCACCTGGGCCTCGGCGCGGTCCACCTCGGCGGCGTAGGGCGCGGGGTCCACGGTGACCAGCAGGTCGCCCTGCTTGACCAGCGAGCCTTCTCGGAAATGCACGGCCTGCACGGCGCCGCCCACACGCGGGCGGATGTCCACGCGCTGCACGGCTTCGAGCCGGCCCGAAAACTCGTCCCACAGCGCGATCTCCTGCTGCAGCACGGCGGCCACCGAGACGGGCACCGCGGGCGGTGCGGCTTCCGGGGCCGGGGATTCGGCATGCGAGCTGGGCAGCCCGAAGAGCGTGCCGCCCGCGGCGGCGATGGCGGCCGCGGCGCCGGCGGCGGCCCACCAGCGGCGACGGGAAGGGGAAGTGTGTTGCGGGTTCATGGTGGAAGTCCTCCGGGTTTTTTCAAGGCAAAGGCAAAAAGTCGAAATCGATCGGGCAAGGCTTGCCCCTTCCGGCCCACGGGGGCCAGAAAACAAAAGGGACGCAGCAAACAGCGGAAAGGCGGCGAAAGGCGGGTCGTGCGGCTCGCCGAAGCGGATCGCAGTATCAAACCTCAACCGGGGTTGAGGTCAATGCACCCCGCGGGTCAGCGCGCGGGCAGGTCGGTGGTGGTGAGGGTCAGGGCGCAGGACATCGGGTGGCCTCGAAGAAACGGCTGAACTGCGCCTGAACCTCGGGCGCACAAGGGCATTCGCCCGAACCGGGCTGCAGCAGGGCATCGGGCCACTGGTTCGCCTTGGCGAACACGTGCTGCGTGACTTCCAGCCCCGCCGCCTGCAGCCGGTTGGCGTAGGCGAGGGCTTCGTCGCGCATGGGATCGTCGTCGCCCACCAGCACCAGCGTGTGCGGCAGGCCGGCCAGCCGCTGCGCCATCGCGGGCACGGCATAGGGGTGTTCGGCATCGCGGGTGCAGCGCAGGAACTGCAGCCAGCCATCGGCCCACTTGCAGGCGGTCGATTCGCCCATGGCGGCACGCACCGAAGGCGTGGCGCCGCAGGGGTCGAGCATCGGCGACAGCAGGATCTGTCCGGCCAGCGGCGGATGGGACTGGTCGCGCGCCATCAGCGCCACGCCCGCGGCCAGGTTGCCGCCGGCCTCCTCTCCCGCCACGTACACCCCGGCGCCGGGACCGGCCAGGCGGGTGCGGTGCTTGTGCGCCCACTTGAGCACCAGGTAGCCGGCGTCCACCGGCTGCGGGAAGGGATGGTCGGGCGAGAGCGGGTATGCCACCGACACCACCAGCGCGCCGGCGCGCTCCAGCAGCCGGGCCACCGTGCAGCCGTTGTCCAGATCGCCCGCCACGAAGGCACCGCCATGGAAGTGCACCACCAGCGGCAGCGTTTCCTTGGGCTTCTTGCGGCCGTACATGCGCACGGACACTTCCTGCCCCTTGGCCACCTCAATGGTGGCGTCGGTGCAGGTGGAAGACGATGGCGATGGGGTGAAGGTGCTGGACATGGCGGTGACCGGACAAGACCGGGTGATGTGAAATGTAGCGACGCAGCCGCCGACGATAAACCAGCCAAATGCCACAGCTCTGTTTCCGATTGCCGAACAATCGACGGCACGGGGCCGTGTGAGAATTCCTTGGCCCCATTCGGGGCCAGAGAGAAGGAGGGCCCATGGACCAGATCCAGGCCATGCGGGTTTTTGCAAGGGTGGTGGAGGCAGGTACGTTCACGCGGGCGGCCGATTCGCTGCAATTGCCCAAGGCGACCATTACCAAGTACGTGCAGGCGCTTGAGGCGCGGCTGCGCGTGAAGCTGCTCAACCGCACCACGCGGCGCGTGACCGTCACGGCCGATGGGGCGGCCTACTACGACCGAACGGTGCGCCTGCTCGCCGATTTCGACGACATCGAGGCGAGCATGACGCACGCGCGCGCCACGCCCACCGGCCGGCTGCGCGTGGACGTGGGCACCTCGGTGGCGCGGCTGCTCATCATTCCGCGGCTGGAGGAGTTCCATGCGCGGTTTCCCGACATCCAGATCGACCTGGGGGTGAGCGACCGGCCGGTGGATTTGATCGGCGACAACGTCGACTGCGTGATCCGCGGCGGCGAGTTGACCGACCAGTCGCTGGTGGCACGGCGCATCGGCAACCTGGCCTTCGTCACCGTGGCCGCGCCGGCCTACCTGGAGCGCTACGGCACGCCCACCCACCCCCTCGATCTGGAGGGCGACCACAAGAGCGTGATCTATTTCTCGCCGCTGTCCACCCGCCGCTATCCACTGGAGTTCGTGCGCGACGGCGAGATGATCGAGGTCACCGGGCCCTCGCAACTGGCGGTAAACGAGTCCAACGCCTACTCGGCGGCGCTGGTCGCGGCGCGCGGCGTGGGGCAGATCACGCTGTTCCAGGCGGCCCGGCAACTGGAGCGCGGCGACCTCGTGCGGCTGCTGCCCGAGTGGTCCATTCCGCCCATCCCGATCTACGTGGTGTACCCGCCCAACCGGCACCTGAGCGCCAAGGTGCGGGCCTTCGTGGACTGGGCGGCCGAGCTGTTCGCCAGCGAGCGGTATCTGCAGACCTGAACGTTCGCTATATTTTTCATAGCTACACGCCCTAGTATCGATTGCACTGGGGCCCTTTTCGATGCACACCCGCGCGAGGCCGCCCTCCACCGGCCGCGCGGGGCCGTATGCTCCCCGGCATGACCGAATCCGAAGTCCCCGAACCCGGCGAACCCCCCGCCACCACCGCGCCCTCCACCCCGAGCGCCACGCCACCCGCGCCACCGGCCAGGCAGCCCCGCAACCCCCTGCACGGCATCACGCTCGAAGCCATCGTGGTCGCGCTGCACGACTACTACGGCTGGGAAGGCCTGGCGCAGCGCGTGGCCCTGCGTTGCTTCGAAAGCGATCCCAGCGTGGCGTCCAGCCTGAAATTCCTGCGCAAGACGCCCTGGGCGCGCGAGAAGGTCGAGAGCCTGTACCTGTTCATGCTGCGCGAGCAAAAGCGCCAGGGCGGCGGGCCGGGCTGAACGCGGCCGGCCCTGACAACCAACCCATTCCTGACGGCCCATTCGCGCTGCGCCAGCGCAGCTCAGGCACCCGGGCCGTGCATTCGTCGCAATCGGCTCGCGGCCGCAGGCCCCGGTGGGCACATTGGAGGCACGGAGAGGCACACGCCTGTCCTGATCCCCCAACCCGCCCCAGGAGCCTTCCATGCCCACCGTTTTCGACCGCCGCAACACCACCGCCTCGCCCCACACCCTGGCGCGCACGACCCTCGCCGCCTGCGCCCTGCTCGCGGGCTCCCTGGCCATGGCACAGACCAGCGCGCCGCCGGATGCGGCCACCGCAGCCGCGACTGCGCCCCGAGTGGTTGCGATGGATGCCCCCGCAGGCCGCACGCGCGCCGAGGTCATTGCCGAGCTGCAATGCGCGCGGGCCTCGGGCGAACTGGAGGCCATGGCGATGCAGTCCTATGGCATGCCCACCCCGCCCGTGAACCGGGCCGTGCCCGAATGCGCCGCAGCGGGCGGCACGGCCGTGGCCGGCAGCGCCACCTCCCGCCCCGCTCCGTGAGCCGCGGCGGATTGTGCGGACGGCAGACGCCGTCCGTGCTTCAGGCCGGCACGGGCACCAGGAAGTCGCGGCTGATGCCCGCGCCCAGCTCGTTCACCCGGTCCAGGAACTGCGTAAGGTACGCATGCAGCCCGGTGGACAGGATCTCGTCGATGCGGCCGTAGCGCAGGTCGGCCAGCAGCCGGCCCGCCTTGCGCTGGGTTTCCGACGACTGGTCGTTGGCCACCACCGCCAGGTTCTCGCCCACCTCGTGCAGGCTGGCGTGCAGCGAGCGCGGCATGTCGCGGCGCAGGATGAGCAGGTCGGCCACGCGCTCGGGCGTGATGACGTCGCGGTACACGCGGCGGTACACCTCAAACGCCGACACGCTGCGCAGGATGGCGCTCCAGTGGTAGAAGTCGAACTCCTGCGGCGCGGCCCGACTGCGGTCGCGCGTGCCCGATCCGTGGAAGTCGCTCTGCACCGCGTGGAACTTCACGTCCAGCAGCCGCGCGGTGTTGTCCGAGCGCTCGAGGAACGTGCCCAGCCGCAGGAAATGAAAGGCCTCGTCCTGCAGCATGGTGCCCAGCGTAACGCCGCGCGACAGGTGCGAGCGGTACTTGACCCATTCGAAGAACTGGCCCGGATCGCGTTCGAACAAGCTGCCTTCCAGCTGGCGGTGCAGCTCCAGCCAAGTCTGGTTCTGCGTCTCCCACACCTCGGTGGTGAGCGCCCCGCGCACGGCCCGGGCGTTCTCGCGCGCGGCGCGCAGGCACGACAGGATGGACGACGGGTTGTTGCCGTCGCGCACCATGAACTCCAGCACCCCTTCGCGCGTGACCTCGCCGTGCCGCGCGGTGTAGGCGGGGATCAGTTCGCTGATCGACAGCAGGCCCAGCCAGCTCTCCTGCGCCACGTCGGCCGACTGCGGGAGCAGCGAAGTCTCGTAGCTCACGTTGAGCATGCGGGCGGTGTTTTCTGCCCGCTCGGTATAGCGGGACATCCAGAACAAGTGATCGGCAGTGCGGCTCAGCATGCGGCCTCCCCGGGCAGAAAACCCCGCACGCGCTGTGTTGATGAAAGCCCGCCCGCAGCGGTCTTTTCTGCCCGCTCGGTGTAGCGGGACATCCAGAACAAGTGATCGGCAGTGCGGCTCAGCATGCGGTCTCCTCGGGCAGCAAACCCCGCACGCCTTGCGTGCCAAGGCCATGGGATGATGAAAAACGATCGTGGGCCAGCCGCTTCATGCAACGCTCCCTTCTTCTCCCAGCACCCAGGTATCCTTGGTGCCGCCGCCCTGCGATGAATTCACCACGAGCGAGCCCTCCTTGAGCGCGACGCGCGTCAGGCCGCCGGCGGCCATCTGCACCTTCTGGCCGCTCAGCACGAAGGGGCGCAGATCGATGTGGCGCGGGGCGATGCCCGATTCCACGTAGGTCGGGCAGCTGGAGAGCGACAGCGTGGGCTGGGCGATGTAGCCCGAGGGATTGGCCAGCACCGCGGCGCGGAACTCCTCGATCTCGGCTTTCGTCGCGGCCGGGCCGATCAGCATGCCGTAGCCCCCGGCGCCGTGCACTTCCTTCACGACCAGTTCGTGCAGGTGGTCCAGCACGTAGGCCAGGTCGTCGGGCTTGCGGCACACCCAGGTGGGCACGTTGGCGAGGATGGGCTCCTCGCCCAGGTAGAAGCGGATCATGTCGGGCACGTAGGGGTACACCGACTTGTCGTCGGCGATGCCCGTGCCTACGGCGTTGCAGATCGCCACGTTGCCCGCGCGGTAGGCGTTCATGAGGCCCGCGCAGCCCAGGGTGGAGGTGGGCCGGAAGACCTGGGGGTCGAGAAAATCGTCGTCCACGCGGCGGTAGATCACGTCCACCTGCTTGAGGCCGCGCGTGGTGCGCATGTACACGAAGTTGTCCTTGACCACGAGGTCCTGGCCCTCGACCAGTTCCACGCCCATCTGCTGCGCGAGGAAGGCATGCTCGAAGTACGCGCTGTTGTACATGCCGGGCGTGAGCACCACCACCGTCGGCTGCGCCGTGGCGGCGGGGGCGCTCGCCCGCAGGGTGTCCAGCAGCAGGTCGGGATAGTGGGCGACCGGCGCCACGCGGTGCGTGCGGAACAGCTCCGGGAAAAGCCGCATCATCATCTTGCGGTTTTCCAGCATGTACGACACGCCCGAGGGCACGCGCAGGTTGTCTTCCAGCACGTAGTAGATGCCGTTGCCGCTCGCGTCCGGGGCGCGCACGATGTCGATGCCGGCGATGTGCGCGTACAGGTCGCGCGGCACATCCACGCCGGCCATCTCGGGCCGGTACTGGGCGTTCTTGAGGATCAGGTCCGAGGGGATGATGCCGGCGTGCAGGATGTCCTGGCCGTGGTAGACGTCGTGGATGAAGCGGTTGAGCGCCGTGACGCGCTGCACCAGTCCCTGCTGCATGCGCGCCCACTCGTGCGCGGGAATGATGCGGGGGATCAGGTCGAAGGGAATGAGCCGCTCGGTGCCGGCGCCGTCCTCGTCCTTGGCGCCGTACACCGCGAAGGTGATGCCCACCCGGCGGAAGATCATCTCGGCCTCGGCGCGGCGCGCCTGCATGGCCTCGTCTGGCTGGCCCGACAACCATTGGCCGTAGCGCTTGTAGTGGGGGCGCACGTCGCTGCCGTCGAACGGCAGCATCGTGTACATCTCATCGAACTTCTGCATAACTGGTGCCTCCTGTAACCAGCATAGCAAGTTGTGAGCCGGGTTTTGACGACCGGCGGGCACGTGCGCGTTTTACCGCTGGCACGCCGGGGTGATGGCGCGCCGTCCTCACGGCAACGGGGCGGGTGCGTGGTGCCAGTAGCGCCGGCCCGCGTCGCGTTCGCACTGCCATTGGCCGGGCGACTCGGACGCCCAGGTGGCGGCGCCGCAGCGCGGCGAATCGAGCAGCACGGCGCCCCGCTCGCGGTACCGCGACACCACCTCCGGCGCGGGATGGCCGAAGCGGTTGCGGTAGCCGGCCTGCACCAGCGCGGTGCGGGGCCGGGCCGCATCCAGCAGCGCGGGCGTGGAAGACGTCTTGCTGCCGTGGTGCGGCACCAGCAGCACATCGACCGGCGCAATGGCGCCGCGCGCCACCAGGGCGGCCTCCTGCGCCTGCTCGATGTCGCCCACCAGCAGCGCGGACGGCGCGGCGCCCTGCCCCGAGGTGCCTTGCGGCGCCGGGGCGGCCGTGATCCGCAGCACGCAGCTCAGGGTGTTGGGCCGCACGGCAGGCCGGGGCCCGTCGGATGGCAGCGATGCCTGCGCCTCCAGCGGGTGCAGCACCTCGAACAGCACGCCGTCCCAGGCCCACCGCTGGCCCGCCAGGCACGGCGCCGCGGGGCGCAGTTGCTGCAGGGCATGCTCGTTCTCGATCGAACCCATGAGCCCCGCCTGCGGCTGCTGCGCCAGCACGGCGGAGGCCCCGCCGGTGTGGTCGGTGTCGCGGTGGCTCAGCATCAGCAGGTCGATGCGCTCGCCCATGCTGCGCAGCAGCGGCACCAGCACACGGTCGCCCGCATCGCTGTCCAGCCCATAGCGGGGCCCCGCGTCGTACAGCATGGCGTGGCGCGCGGTGCGCACCAGCACGGCCTGGCCCTGCCCCACGTCGGCGGCCAGCAGGTCGAACTGGCCCGGCGGCGGGCGGTGCGGCTGCCACCACAGCACGGGGATCAGCAGCGGCACGCCCAGGGCCCGCAACGGCCAGGGCCAGCGCAAGGCCAGCAGCGTGCCGCCCGCCACCCCGGCCACGCCCGCCCACACCGGAGCGGCGGGCAGCGACACCGCGGCCCACGGCAACGCGGCCAGCCACTGCAGCAGGCCGGCAAACGGCAGCACGCACCACGCGGCGGCCGTCCACAGCGGCGCCCACAGGGTGCCGGCCAAAGCCAGCGGGGTGACCAGCAGCGTGATCCAGGGAATCGCCACCAGGTTGGCCAGCAGGCCGACGACGGACACCTGCCCGAACAGCAGCAGCGTGAGCGGCGTGAGGGCGAGCGTGACCACCCACTGCTCGCGCAGCATGGATGCCAATCGGCCCGATGCCCTAGATTCATTTGCCTCTTTTGCTATTGAATCAGTAGCAAACAGCACTGCCACCGCAACGAAGCTCAGCCAGAAACCCGCCTGCAGCAGCGCCCAGGGATCGGCCAGCACGACCACCGCGCAGGCCAGCAGCCAGACCTGGGGCCAGGGCCAGCGCCGCCCGGATAACCGCAGCAGCGCCACGGTGGCCAGCATGCACACCGTGCGCTGCGCCGGCACGCCCCAGCCGCTGAACACGGCATAGGCCCAGGCCAGCAGCACGCCCCCGGCCAGCGCCGCCGTCGGCGCCGGCAGGGCCAGGCACCAGCGCGGCACGCGGCGCCACAGCGCGCCGACCCCCGCTGCGGCCAACCAGGCGAACAACGTGATGTGCAGGCCCGAGATGCTGACGAGGTGCGCCACGCCCGTGGCCCGGAACACGTCCCAATCGGCCCGGTCGATCGCGCGTTGGTCGCCGGTGACCAGCGCGGCCACCACGCCCGCGGCGCGGGTGCGTGCGGCATTGCCGCCATCGTCCAGGCCCGTGCCGGCATCGACCGGCGCCAGGTGGGCCAGGATGGCATCGCGCACCGCCTGGCGCGCCCGCTGCACCGGGTAGCGCCAGGTCGCCTCCAGCCGCCGGGGCGGTTCGTCCCGCGCGCCGGTGCGCACGTAGCCGGTGGCCTGCACGCCCTGCTCCCACCACGCCAGCTCGGCATCGAAACCGTGCGGGTTGCGCAGGCCGTGGGGTGCCTTCAGGCGCACGGTCATGCGCCAGCGCTCGCCAGCCTGCACCTGGGTGGACAGCCGCCGCACGTCCGCCGCGCCGGCGGCCTCGCCGAAGGTACCCACGTACCAGGCCACATCGATCACCGGCGGCACCGTGACCGCCTGGCCGTCCAGCACTGCCGATTCCACCGCCATGCGCAAGCGCACGCCGGAGTCGCCGGTCTGCGGCATGGCGGCCACCACGCCCACGATGGCGATGTCGCGGCCTTCCAGCGCCGGCGGCAAGGCCCCCTGCAGGAACAGCAGCGCCCGCAGCCCTGTCGCGCCCCCCATGAAGACCAGGCCGCAGGCCAGCATCCACCCGCGCGAGCCGCACCAGGCCGGCCGCCGCCCGCGGCCCGACGGCACCACCGCCGCCACGGCCCCCAGCAGCCCGCCCAGCGCCGCCGCCGCATAGGCGGCCAGCGGCCACAACGCCGCCTGCGTGAGCTGCAGCACCGCACCCGCCAGCACCCCAACCAGCCACCAGGGCCAGCGCCAGGGGCGCGCCATGGCAGGCGTGGCGAGGACGGCAGGGGCGGGAGACGGCTGCGGCATGCGCGGATGCTAATGGCGGTCGACGGCAGCGTTTCCTTTTAGCGACAGCCTGGCGCTTTCCGCCTATTGGCATAGCCCATCTTCATGGCCAACCTAGGGTCGATTCACCTTTACTTTTACAGAATGTTGCTTATCATTTGAACCATATTTATCAAATACCGCGTTTAGGAGTGCCATATGTCGCTGCGAAATCTCACCGTCAGAGCCCAGTTGACGCTTTCTTTCGGGGTGCTGGCCTTGCTGGTGCTGGTGGCCTCCAGCGTGGCGGTTTGGGGGCTCAATGGGGCCAAGGAGAACTTCAGCGACTACGTGAATGGCGTCGCCGCACGCGCCAAGCTATCCGAACAGATCCGCATGGCGGTGGATCGCCGGGCCATCGCGGCCCGCAATCTGGTACTGGTGAAGAGCGATGCCGACGTGGCGGTGGAGAAGGCGGCGGCGATCGAGGCGCACAAGGACGTGCAGGCCAACATGGCCAAGCTGAAAGACATGGTCAGCCACGGCGAGGCCCCCCCGGCCATCAGGACCCTGGTGGGTGAGATCGACAAAGTGGAGCAGGCCTACGGCACCGTGGCCCTGGACATCATCAACCTGGCCGTGTCGGGCCAGCGTGAGCAGGCCACCACCAAGATGAACGCGGAATGCCGCCCCCTGCTGGCCGCGCTGATCGCCAAGACGAACGAATACTCGCTCGCCACGGACCAGCGGGCGAACGCCCTGGTCAAGGAGGCGGAGGCTGAGTTCCGGTGGCAGCGGTCCCTGCTGCTGGGCGCCTGCCTGCTGGCCTTCGCCGCGGCGGCCATCGCCGGCGTGCTGATCACGCGCAGCCTCACCCGCTCGCTGGGTGCCGAGCCTTCCGAGCTGAGCTCCGCGGCCCAGCGCGTGGCGCAGGGCGACCTGTCCGACATGGCCGGCCTGGCCAACGCCCTGCCCGGCAGCGTGCTGGCCTCGCTGGGCACCATGCAGCAGAGCCTGGTGTCCATCGTGGCGGAGGTGCGCAACGCCAGCGACTCCATCGCCACCGGCTCGATGGAAATCTCCACCGGCAACACCGACCTGAGCCAGCGCACCGAAGAGCAGGCCAGCGCGCTGGAGCAGGTGGCATCGACCATGGAACAGTTCAGCACCACGGTGCGCAACAACGCGGACAACGCCAAGCAGGCCGATCAGTTGGCCCAGGACGCGACCACGGTGGCCACCCAGGGCGGCGGCGTGGTGACCCAGGTGGTCAAGACCATGAAGGACATCAACGACAGCTCGCGGCAGATCTCCGACATCATCGGCGTGATCGATGGCATCGCCTTCCAGACCAACATCCTCGCCTTGAACGCCGCCGTGGAAGCCGCCCGCGCCGGCGAACAGGGCCGGGGCTTCGCCGTGGTGGCCTCCGAGGTGCGCAGCCTGGCCGGCCGTTCGGCCGACGCCGCCAAGCAGATCAAGGGCCTGATCGGCACCAGCGTGGAGCGGGTGTCGCAGGGCTCCGAACTGGTGGACGAGGCCGGCCGCACGATGCAGGAAGTGGTCGGCGCGATCCAGCGCGTCACCGAAATGGTGGCGCAGATCCGCGGTGCCAGCGCCGAGCAGAGCGCCGGCGTCGGGCAGATCAGCCAGGCCATCAGCCAGATCGACCAGACCACGCAGCAGAACGCCGCGCTGGTGGAAGAAAGCGCCGCCGCCGCGCAGAGCCTGGAGCAGCAGACGCGCCGGCTGGTGGACGCGGTCGCCATCTTCAAGCTCGATGCCCAGGCCATCCTGTCCGCCTCCGGCCAGCCGGCCCTGCGCAGCCCCGCCAAGGCCGCCCTGCCCCCGGCCTTCCAGCCTCGCCGCCCCGCCCTGGCCTGAGCGAATGGGCGCCGCCGCCGCCCAGGGCGGCCGCGAGGAACGACGAACGCAGAGAACCGCCAGCCGGTTGTGCAACACTTGCGCGCTGCGCCGCAGGCCCCCGGGCTTGCGGCCTTTTTCTGCCTTCTCACTCCTCCCGTTGCCAAGGAACACCATGAGCGTTTACGACAAGCTGAAAGAACTCGACATCACCCTGCCCCCCGTCTCGGTCCCCGCCGCGGCCTACGTGCCCTATGTGCAGACCGGCAACCTGGTGTTCCTGAGCGGGCACATCGCGCGCAAGGACGGCAAGCCCTGGGCCGCGCAGTTCGGCCGCAGCATCACCACCGAAGAAGGCAAGGCGGCCGCGCGGGCCGTGGCCATCGACCTGCTGGGCACGCTGCATGCGGCCACCGGCGGCGACCTGAACCGGGTCAAGCGCATCGTCAAGGTGATGAGCCTGGTCAATTCGACGGGCGAGTTCACCGAACAGCATCTGGTGACCAACGGCGCGAGCGAACTGTTCGGCCAGGTGTTCGGCGACAAGGGCGTGCACGCCCGCAGCGCCTTCGGCGTGGCGCAGATCCCCATGGGCGCCTGCGTGGAAATCGAATTGATCGCCGAACTGGGCTGATCGCGCGCCCTCGTTCGCGCGAGGGGTGGCTGGCGCAGGCCTGGGCCTGGGCCTGGGGCGCCCACCCCGTCGAGACCGGGACCCGCTCGCGCTGCGGGTCACCCCTGCTTTCGACGGCCCCCCTCGCGGTGGCCCCACGGCCGGCAGCCCCCCTGATGCATCGGGGGCTTCGCAGCCGGTGCGTGTCAATGCTTCCCTAGAACGACGTCCAGTCGTCGTCCCCACCGCCCGCCGTCGCGCGCGCGGCGGCTGCGGGCTTCGGGGCGGGCGCGCTGCCCTTCGATGAGGGCGGGCTGGCAGGCGCGGGGCGGCCTCCCGCGGCCGCTGCGCTGACCGGTGCGCCTGCCGCCTGGAGCGCAGGCGCGGGCGTTGGCCTGGGCCCCTGGGTCGGCACTTTGGCCGGCGCCTTCGCCGGTGCGGCAACGGCACGCGGCGCCGGACGCGGTGGCGTGCTCGGTGCCGGACGCGGTGTCAGACGCGCTGTCGGCGCGGCCACCGGGGCCTGCGCCGCCGCGGCGCCCGGCGCAAAACCCGCCCCGTGATCCACCCGGAACACCGACACGGTGCGGGTCAACTGGTCCGCCTGCTCGCGCAGGCTCTGGGCGGCCGCGGCGCTTTCTTCCACCAGCGCCGCGTTCTGCTGGGTCATCTGGTCCAGGTGGCCCACGGCCTGGTTCACCTGCGAGATGCCGGCGCTTTGCTGCGACGTCGCGGCCGTGACCTCGCCGATCATGTCGGTCACGCGCTGCACGGACTGCACGATGTCCGCCATCGTGGCGCCCGCGTCCTGCACCAGGCGCGAGCCCGCATGCACCCGCTCCACGGAGGCGCCGATCAGGCCCTTGATCTCGCGCGCGGCCTCGGCGCTGCGCCCGGCCAGCAGGCGCACCTCGCCCGCCACCACGGCGAAGCCCCGGCCCTGCTCGCCCGCACGCGCCGCCTCCACGGCGGCGTTGAGCGCCAGGATGTTGGTCTGGAAGGCGATGCCGTCGATCACGCCGATGATGTCCTCGATCTTGCGGCTGCTTTGCTGGATCTCCTCCATCGTGGACACCACCTGCGCCACCACCTCGCCGCCACGCCGCGCAACGCCCGAAGCGCCTTCGGCCAGGCCGCTGGCCTCGCGGGCGCTGCCGGCGCTTTGCTGCAGGGTGCTGGAGAACTGCTCCATGGTCGCAGCGGTCTGCTGCAGGTTGCTGGACGTCTGCTCGGTGCGCGCGGACAGGTCCTGGTTGCCCGCGGCGATCTCCGCGCTCGCGATGGCGATGCTGTCGGTGCTGCGGCGCACCTGCTGCACCATGCGGCCCAGCGAGTCGCCCATGGTCTGCAGCGAACGCAGCAGATCGCCCAGCTCGTCGCCGCGCACCGAGGTCTGCGTGGCGCTCAGGTCGCCGCCCGCGATGCGCGCGGCCAGCGCGTTGGCCTCGGCCAGCGGCTGCTGGATGCTGCGGATCAGCACATAAGCACCCGCCACCATGCACGCCACCAGCAGCGCCACGGCCAGGGCACCCACGCGCACGGTCACCAGCCGCTCGGCCGCCACAGCCTGCTGCCCGGCCTGGGCGTTGCGCTGCTGCAGCTGCACGAAGTCGCGCAGGGTCTGCAGGTAGGCGGCCACCGCCGGGCTGTAGCTTTGCTTGACCAGCGCCGTCGCTTCGGCCTGCTGGCCGTCGGCCTTCAATTGCCGCGCCCGCGCACGCAGCTCGGTCATCGTCTTGCGGGCGGCGACGATGGCGGCCATCTGCGCCTTGTCGGCCTCCGAGAGCGGCAAGGCCTCCAGCGATTTCTGCACCTCGGTGATCTGCGCGGAGGTGGCGGCGATCAGGTCCTTGAACTCCGCCTCCATGGCCGGGTCGCTGCTCACGATGATGGCCTGCGTGCGCGCGGCGTTGGTCTCGGTGAGCCCGGCCCAGCGCAGGGCCGCCTCGACCCGCATGGCCATGTCGGCCGTGACCTGCGCGGAGCGCGCCTGCGTGGCGGCCGAGCGATAGGCCGAGGTACCGACCACGGCGGCCAGTGCGATCACGATCGCGACGACGGCCCCCCACAGCTTGTGGGAAATGCGCAGATTTTTCATGGCCGATCTCCGTTCGCTCCAGCAACCACCAGAGAGAGCTCCATGGTGCCAACGGTTGAGCCGCCTTGTGCAGCGCGAAAACCCTTGTGCGCTGCACAAGGCGGCAGGCGGGCGCCGGGGGCCCGCCGCAACAGGTTATTCGACCCGGAACACCGCCGACGGCTTGAAGCCCAGATCGGCGGCCTTGCCCTTGCGCCCGCGCGGCGAGCGGGCGTTGTTCAGCGAGCGGATCTCCAGCGTCTCCTCGCGCTCCTTGCCGCCGCGCCCCAGGCCTTCCAGGCGAATGCTGCGCGTGTACGCCACTGCGCCCGCCAACGTGTCCTTCGGCTCCAGGTCGATCAGCATCAGGCCACGGCCGCCGTTGGCCATGGTCTTGAGTTCGCCGATCTCGAACGTCAGGATGCGCCCGCCCGCCGATGCGCAGGCCACGTGCGTGGCCGGCGCCAGCAGTTGCGCACCACTGGTGCCCCAGGCATGGGACGGGCGGCACACGGTCTCGCCCTCGCCCAGCGAGAGGAAGGCCTTGCCGCCCCGCTGGCGCGCCGTCATGTTCTCGACCGAGGCGAGGAAGCCGTAGCCGCCCGACCCCGCCAGCAGCAGCGTGGCGACCGCCGGCCCGGCGAAGTAATGCAGCAGTTGCGTGCCCGACTCCAGCTCGATGAGCGTGGTGACCGGCTGGCCGTCGCCGCGCGCGCCGGGCAGCAGCGACACCGCCACCGAATACACCCGGCCGTTGCTGCCGAAGGCCAGCAGCGTGTCGACCGTGCGGCATTCGAAGGTGGCATACAGGCCGTCGCCCGCCTTGAAGGCGAAGCTGCCCGGCTCGTGCCCATGGCCGCTGCGCGCGCGCACCCAGCCCTTTTGCGAGACGACCACGGTCACGGGCTCGTCCACCACGCGCACCTCCGCGATGGCCTTCTTCTCGGCCTGGATGAGCGTGCGGCGCGCATCGGCGAAGGTCTTGGCGTCGGCCTCGATCTCCCGGATCATCAGGCGCCGCAGCGAACCAGGGTTGCCCAGGATGTCCTCCAGCTTGCCCTGCTCGGCGCGCAGCTCCTTCAGCTCCTGCTCGATCTTGATGGCCTCCAGCCGCGCCAGCTGGCGCAGGCGGATTTCCAGGATGTCCTCGGCCTGCCGGTCCGACAGCGCGAAGCGCGCGATCAGCGCCGCCTTGGGCTCGTCGCTCGCGCGGATGATGGCGATCACCTCGTCGATGTTGAGCAGCACGATCTGCCGCCCTTCGAGGATGTGGATGCGGTCCAGCACCTTGCCCAGGCGGTGCTGCGAGCGCCGCACGATGGTGCCCTGGCGGAAGGCGATCCATTCCTCCAGCATCTTGCGCAGCGACTTCTGCACCGGCTTGCCGTCCAGCCCCACCATGGTCAGGTTGATGGGCGAGGAGGTCTCCAGGCTGGTGTGCGCCAGCAGCGTGGTGATCAGTTCCTGCTGCGGCACCTTGCCGGTCTTGGGTTCGAACACCAGGCGCACCGGTGCGTCCTTGCTGGACTCGTCGCGCACGGCATCGAGCACGGCCAGCACGCTGCCTTTGAGCTGCACCTGGTCCTGCGACAGGGCCTTCTTGCCGGCCTTGACCTTGGGGTTGGTGATCTCCTCGATCTCCTCCAGCACCTTCTGCGTGCTGACGCCGGGCGGCAGCTCGGTCACGATGAGCTGCCACTGGCCGCGCGCGAGGTCTTCGATCTTCCAGCGCGCGCGCACCTTGAGGCTGCCGCGCCCCGTGCGGTAGGCGTCGGCGATGTCGCCCGCCGTGCTGATGATCTGGCCGCCGCCGGGGTAGTCCGGCCCGGGCACGATGGCCATCAGCTCCGCCTCGGACAGCTGCGGTGCCTTGATGAGCGCCACGCAGGCATCGGCGATCTCGCGCAGGTTGTGGCTCGGGATTTCGGTCGCCAGGCCCACTGCGATGCCGCTGGCGCCGTTGAGCAGCGCGAACGGCAGGCGCGCGGGCAGCTGGCGCGGCTCCTGCGTGCTGCCGTCGTAGTTGGGCATGAAATCGACCGTGCCCTCGTCGATCTCGTCGAGCAGCAGGCTGGTGATGCGCGACAGCCGCGCCTCGGTGTAGCGCATGGCCGCGGCGCCGTCGCCGTCGCGGCTACCGAAGTTGCCCTGCCCGTCGATCAGCGGGTAGCGCTGGTTGAAGTCCTGCGCCAGGCGCACCAGCGCGTCGTAGGCCGACTGGTCGCCGTGGGGGTGGAAACGGCCCAGCACGTCGCCCACCACGCGGGCGCTCTTGACCGGCTTGGCCGCCACGTTGCGGGTCGGGCCCGAATAGCCCAGGCCCATGCGGTCCATGGAATAGAGGATGCGGCGCTGCACGGGCTTGAGGCCGTCGCACACGTCGGGCAGCGCGCGGCCCTTGACCACGGACAGGGCGTATTCCAGGTAGGCGCGCTGGGCGTAGCCGGCCAGGCCCAGGCTGTCGTCCGATTCGGGCGGGGAAAGATCGAGAGGGGTTTGGTCGCTCATTCGGGAAATCGAAGGTCAAGGGGCGCGCGGGGCGCCGACGGTGCGGGCCGGCAGGCCGGCCGCAGCGCTTTGGGAAGGGGTGTCATCGGAACCGGCGCCCAGTTCCATGCGCACCCGGCCCGGCGTGGCCCGGTGGGCCAGCAGCGGTGCCGGGGGCTTGAGCTGGGCATACAGGCCCAGCACGCTTTTCACGTAGTTCTGCGTTTCGCGGTAGGCCGGAATGCGGTTGCCGGCGCGCTGCACCGCGCCCTCGCCCGCGTTGTAGGCGGCCAGCGCCAGATCGGTGCGGCCATCGAAGAGGTCCAGCAGGTGCCGCAGGTAGCGCGTGCCGGCGGACACGTTGATCGCCGGCTCGGTGAGCTTTTGCTCCACCGAGCGGCGCGCCTCGCCCGCCACGCCGAAGCGGGACGCCGTGGCCGGCATGAGCTGCATCAGCCCCACCGCGCCCTTGGGCGATACGGCGCGCGCGTCGAAGCCCGATTCGGTGGCGATCAATGCCTGCAGCAGTTCATAGTCCACGCCGTTCTGGCTGGCCGATGCGCGCAGGTGGTGCTTGACGCGCTTGTAGTCGGGGGAGATGTCGAAGAACGCCAGCAGCCGGGCGCCGGACGGCGTGGCCGCGGTGGCGCCCGCGGATGCCGCGGCAGGGCCGTCGCGGGTGGAGTCGAAATCGTTGCCGCGAAAGAACAGCCCGTAGCGCCCGTCCACCTGCTCGGCCGCGAAGTGGGTCACGCCGCGCTCGTCCACATAGGCCCACAGGTCGGCGCGCGCCGTTTGCTGCAAAAACAATAGCAGCATGCCGGCGCAAACCATGCGCCAGAGGCCAGAAAGGCCCGAACGTCCGAACCGGTCGCGCCAGGCCATGGCTCAGATGTCCACTTCCACGGCGTCGCCGTGCAGTTCCATCAGTTCGCGGCGCGCGGCGGCCTCGCCCTTGCCCATCAGCTTGGTGATGAGGCCCTCGGTGGCGGCGAAGTCCATGTCGCCCAGCTGCACGGGCAGCAGGCGGCGCGTGTCGGGGTTGAGCGTGGTTTCCCACAGCTGCTCGGCGTTCATCTCGCCCAGGCCCTTGAAGCGGCTGATCTGGCACTTCTCGCGCGCCACGCCGTCCTTGGCGCATTTGTCGAGAATGGCCACCAGCTCGCCCTCGTCCAGCGCATACATCTTGGAGGCCGGCTTCTTGCCGCGCGCCGGCACGTCCACGCGAAACAGCGGCGGGCGCGCCACGTAGATGTGCCCGGTCTCGATGAGCTTCGGGAAATGGCGGAAGAACAGGGTGAGCAGCAGCACCTGGATGTGCGATCCGTCCACGTCGGCATCGGACAGGATGCAGACCTTGCCGTAGCGCAGGCCCGAGAGGTCGGGCGAATCGTTGGGGCCGTGCGGGTCCACGCCGATGGCCACGGAAATGTCGTGGATCTCGGTGTTGCCGAAGAGCCGGTCGCGGTCCACCTCCCAGGTGTTGAGCACCTTGCCGCGCAGCGGCAGGATGGCCTGGCTTTCCTTGTCGCGGCCCATCTTGGCGCTGCCGCCGGCCGAGTCGCCCTCGACCAGGAAGACCTCGTTGTGTGCGAGGTCGCGGCTCTCGCAGTCGGTGAGCTTGCCGGGCAGCACGGCAACGCCGGAGCCCTTGCGCTTTTCGACCTTCTGCCCGGCCTTCTGGCGCGTCTGCGCGGCCTTGATGGCCAGCTCGGCGAGCTTCTTGCCATAGTCAACGTGCTGGTTCAGCCACAGCTCGAGCGCCGGGCGCACGAAGCCGCTCACCAGCCGCACCGCGTCGCGGGAATTCAGCCGCTCCTTGATCTGGCCCTGGAACTGCGGGTCCAGCACCTTGGCCGACAGCACGTAGCTGGCGCGGGCGAAGACGTCCTCGGGCAGCAGCTTGACGCCCTTGGGCAGCAGCGAATGCAGCTCGATGAAGCTTTTGACGGCATTGAACAGGCCGTCGCGCAGGCCGCTTTCGTGCGTGCCGCCGGCGCTGGTGGGGATCAGGTTGACGTAGCTCTCGCGCACCGGGTGGCCGTCCTCGGTGAAGGCCACGCACCAGGCGGCGCCCTCGCCTTCGGCGAAGCTCTCGTGGTGCCGGTCGGCGAAGCCTTCGCCTTCGAACAGCGGGATCACCGGGTCGGCGTTCAGCGTCTGGCCGAGATAGTCGCGCAGGCCGCCCTTGTACTGCCAGGTCTGCGTCTCGCGCGTCTTCTCGTTCACGAGGGAGACCGACACGCCGGGCATCAGCACCGCCTTGCTGCGCAGCAGGTGAGTGAGCTCGCCCATGGGCAGCGCGGTCGCCTCGAAGTACTTGCCGTCGGGCCACACGCGCACCGTGGTGCCCTGCTTGCGCTCGCCGGCGGCCAGCGGGCGGGCCACCAGCGGCTCGGTCACGTCGCCGCCTTCGAACACCAGGCGGGCCACCTTGCCCTCTCGGTGGGTGCTGGCCTCCAGACGCAGGGCCAGCGCATTGGTCACCGAGACGCCCACGCCGTGCAGGCCGCCCGAGAAGCTGTAGGCGCCGCCCGAGCCCTTGTCGAACTTGCCGCCCGCATGCAGGCGGGTGAACACGAGTTCGATCACCGGGGCCTTCTCTTCGGGGTGCAGGCCGAACGGGATGCCGCGGCCGTCGTCTTCCACGCTGACCGAGCCGTCGGCGTGCAGCGTGACCTTGATCTTCTTGCCATGGCCGGCGAGCGCCTCGTCGGCCGCGTTGTCCAGCACTTCCTGGATGATGTGCAGCGGGTTGTCGGTGCGGGTGTACATGCCCGGACGCTGCTTGACGGGTTCCAGTCCCTTGAGGACGCGGATCGAGCCTTCGGAGTATTCGCTTGGCGGGGTGGAGGAGGGTTTGGCTGCCATGGGGGCGGATTGTAGTGCCGCAGGTCCGGATGGGCTGGATATAAACCCAGCCTTCTTTTCACCCGCCGCCGATGCCCGCGGTGGAATGGGTCGCGAAGGCGTGCACGCGGATGCGCCGCTTTGGCTACATTTGCCGGATGCCTCAAGACCCCCAGAAATTGTCCATGGCCCAGGTATTGGTGTGCGGCGCCGCCATCGTCACACTGTCCATGGGCATCCGCCACGGCTTCGGGCTGTGGCTGCAGCCCATCATCCAGGACATGGGCTGGACCCGCCAGTCGTTCGCGCTGGCCATCGCGGTGCAGAACCTCGCCTGGGGCTGCTTCGGCATCTTCGCGGGCATGGCGGCCGACCGGTTCGGCGCCTTCCGCGTGCTGATCGGCGGGGCCGTGCTGTACGGCCTGGGCCTGGTCGGCATGGCCCTGTCGCCCACGCCGGCGCTCTTCGCCCTGACCGCGGGCGTGCTGATCGGCGCGGCGCAGGCGGGCACCACCTATGCGGTCATCTACGGCGTGCTGGGCCGGCAGATCGCCCCGGAGAGGCGCTCCTGGGCCATGGGCGTGGCGGCGGCGGCCGGCTCGTTCGGGCAGTTCCTGATGGTGCCGGTGGAGGGCCAACTCATCGTGCGCCTGGGCTGGCAGGAGGCGCTGCTGGTGCTCTCGGCCATGGTGCTGCTGATCGTGCCGCTGGCCTTCGGCCTGCGCGAGCCGGGCTTTCGAAGCCGCACCGCCACCGCGCGCTCGCAGACGGTGGGCCAGGCGATGGGCGAGGCGCTGCGCTACCCGAGCTTCCTGATGCTGACGGCGGGCTACTTCGTCTGCGGCTTCCAGGTGGTGTTCATCGGCGTGCACATGCCCAGCTACCTCAAGGACCACGGCATGTCGCCGCAGGTGGCCAGCTACGCGCTGGCGCTGATCGGTCTGTTCAACGTGTTCGGCACGTACATCGCCGGCACGCTGGGCCAGCGCAATCCCAAGCGCTACATCCTCGCCTTCATCTACCTCGCCCGGGCCGTGGCGATCAGCGTGTTCCTGCTGGTGCCGCTGTCGCCCCTGTCGGTGTACGTGTTCTCGGCGGTGATGGGCGTGCTGTGGCTGTCCACCATCCCGCCCACCAACGCCACGGTGGCGCAGATCTTCGGCGTGCAGCACCTGTCCATGCTGGGCGGGTTCGTGTTTTTCAGCCACCAGATCGGCAGCTTCCTGGGTGTCTGGCTGGGGGGCTATCTGTACGACACCACCGGCAGCTACGACCTGGTCTGGTACCTGGCCATCGGCCTGGGCGTGCTGGCCGGACTGGTGAACCTGCCGGTCAAGGAAAGCCCGATCCCCCGGGCGCCGCAACCGGCCTCGGCCTGAAAGGCGCTGACCATGCCATTGACCTCGCACCCGTCGCATCGCCCGCTGCCGGGCCCTGCCCGCGTCCGCCGGGCGTGGGCCTGGGGCGCCGCCGGCGCGGTGCTGCTGGCCGCCGTGTTCCTCCTGTATGCGGAGCCGGACTTCGTGGTGATGATGGCCGACCAGCTGTGGGCCTGCTTCTGAAAATGGTGCCCAATCGCCCTCATGCCGTTGATTTCATTGCCATGACAGCTATTATTTTCATAGCAAATGCCGGCGCCGCAGGGTCTTGAACCACCTTCGGAGTGGATCCAGCGCTGGGCCCACCTCGTGCCGCCCGGCGCCAGCGTGCTGGACGTGGCCTGCGGCAGCGGCCGGCACCTGCGCTGGCTCCAGGGGCGCGGGCATCCCGTGACCGGCGTGGACCGCGACCCCGACGCGCTGGCCCAATTGCGGGGGCTGGGCGAAATCCTCTGCGCGGACATCGAAGCCGGGCCCTGGCCGTTGGCAGGCTGCACCTTCGGCGCCGTGGTCGTCACCCGGTACCTGTGGCGGCCGCTCCTGCCCACGCTGGTGGCCAGCGTCGCGCCCGGCGGCGTGCTGCTGTACGAAACCTTCGCCGCGGGCAACGAAACCGTCGGCCGCCCGGCCCGGCCGGACTTTCTCTTGCGGGCCGGGGAACTGCTGCAGGCCTGCGCGGGTCTGTGCACGGTGGCCTATGAAGATGGCTTCCTCGATGCACCGGAGCGATTCGTCCAGCGCATCGCCGCGGTCCGGCTGCAAGAGGGGGCCGCACCGGCACGCCACCGGCTTGCACCGCCGCTCTAGTTAGAATGCTCCTTTACCCGTTTTCCACCGCGGACATGACCCCTCCCAGCTCTCTCACCGGAAGCATCGTCGCCCTCGTCACCCCCATGCACGAGGACGGCAGCGTGGACTACCCCACCCTGCGCCAACTGATCGACTGGCACGTCGCCGAAGGCACCGACTGCATCGGCGTGGTGGGAACCACCGGCGAGTCGCCCACGGTGAACGTCGAAGAACACTGCGAAATCATCCGCGTGGCCGTCGAGCAGGCCGCCAAGCGCGTGCCCATCATGGCCGGCTGCGGCGCCAACTCCACGGCCGAGGCCATCGAGCTGGCCCGCTTCGCCAAGAAGGTCGGCGCCGACTCGCAACTGCAGGTCGTGCCCTATTACAACAAGCCCACGCAAGAGGGCCAGTACCAGCACTTCAAGGCGATCGCCGAAGCGGTGGGCGACCTGCCCATCGTGCTGTACAACGTGCCCGGCCGCTCCGTGGCCGATATGCTGCACGACACCGTGCTGCGCCTGGCACAGGTGCCCGGCATCATCGGCATCAAGGAAGCCACCGGCAACATCGAACGCGCGCAGTGGCTGATCCGCGACGTGCCCAAGGGCTTCGCCGTGTACTCCGGCGACGATCCGACGGCCGTGGCGCTCATGCTGTGCGGCGGCCAGGGCAACATCAGCGTGACCGCCAACGTGGCGCCGCGCCTCATGCACGAACTGTGCGTGGCCGCGCTGGCCGGCGATGTGCGCCGCGCCATGGAAATCCAGTTCCAGCTCATGCCCACCCACAAGCAGCTGTTCGTCGAAGCCAACCCGATTCCGGTGAAGTGGGCGATGCACCGCCTGGGCCGGTGCGGCGGCGCGATGCGCCTGCCCATGACCCCGCTGAGCCAAGGCAACGAAGCCGTGGTGGAAGCCGCCCTTCGCGCCAGCGGCCTGCTGTAATTCAGGCCCGCCGCCTTGCCTGCCCCGCTCTCCCCAGACACCAAAGAGGATTTCCGCGTGAACGCTATCAACCGCCTGGGCCTGCTGGGCCTTGCCATGGCCCTGTCCGCCTGCTCCGTCCTGGAGAATGACAAGATCGACTACAAGAGCGCCACCAAGGGCGCGACGCTCGAGGTGCCGCCGGACCTGAGCCAGATCTCGCGCGACTCGCGCTACGCCGTGCCGGGTGGCGTGGTGTCGGCAGCCGCCTTCGAGGCCGGCCAGTCGCAAAAACCCGTGGGCGCCGTGAACGCGGCCACGCGCACCATTGGCGACGTGCGCATCGAACGCGACGGCAACCAGCGCTGGCTGGTCGTGAGCCGCCCCGCCGACGTCCTGTGGGACCCGGTGCGCGACTTCTGGACCGAGAACGGCTTCGTGCTGGTGCAGGACCAGGCCAACCTCGGCATCATGGAAACCGACTGGGCCGAAAACCGCGCCAAGCTGCCGCAGGACATCATCCGCTCCACCATCGGCAAGGTGTTCGACTCGGTCTACTCCACCGGCGAGCGCGACAAGTTCCGCACCCGCCTGGAGCGCGGCCCCAACGGCAGCACCGAGATCTTCATCAGCCACCGCGGCATGGTCGAGGTTTACACCTCCGCCCAGAAGGAAAGCACCGTCTGGCAGCCCCGCCCGGTCGATCCGGAGCTGGAAACCGAATTCCTGCGCCGCCTGATGGTCAAGCTGGGCGTGAGCCAGGAGCAGTCCCGCGCCATCGCGGCCGCGCCCGCACAGCAGGTGCCCACGGCTCGCATGGCACGCCAGGGCAATGTGCCCGTGGTGGAACTGGGCGAGAACTTCGACCGTGCATGGCGCCGCGTGGGCCTGGCGCTCGACCGCACCGGCTTCACGGTGGAAGACCGCGACCGTGCCCAGGGCATCTATTTCGTACGCTACGTCGAGCCCACCGAGAAGAAGGACCCCGGCTTCTTCGGCAAGCTGCTGGGCCGCTCGTCGGATGCCGCGGCACCGGTCAAGTACCGCGTCGTGGTGCGCAGCGTCGAGAACAAGAGCACGGTGTCCATCCTGAATGCTGCCGGTGCGCCCGAGACGTCGGCCAATGCCGAGCGCATCGTGCGCGTGCTGACGGACGACCTGAAGTAATCCGGGCCCGGGACTGCGTGCTGCGTTTCAAGAACCTGGGCAGCGGCAGTTCGGGCAACGCCACGGTGGTGGAGGGGCGCTGCGGCACGCAGGTGCGGCGGCTGCTCATCGACTGCGGGCTGGGACCACGGCAACTGGCATCGCGCCTGGCCGCCGCCGGGCTGTCGATCGATGACCTCGACGCCCTGTTCATCACCCACGAGCATTCAGACCACGTGGGCTGCATGGAGAAGCTGGTGCTCAGGCACCGCATTCCGGTCTGGATGAGCCACGGCACCTACACGGCCATCGGCGCGCCGGGCCTGGATGGGCTGCTGAACATCGCGCAGGACGGCGTGCCCATCGATCTGGGCGCGTTCGAGGCCCTGCCCTTCACCGTGCCCCACGACGCCCGCGAGCCGCTGCAGCTGCGCTGCAGCGACGGCGCGACACACATCGGCCTGCTGACCGACCTGGGCCATGCCACCGACCATGTGCTGGCCCACCTCCAGGGCTGCCATGCGCTGCTGCTGGAATCCAACCACGACCCCGATCTGCTCGCCGTCTCCAGCTACCCGGCGTTCCTGAAGCGCCGTATCAGCGGCCTCTACGGCCACTTGGCCAACACCGTGGCCGCCGACATCCTGCGGGCTATGCAGCACACGGGGCTGAGCCGCGTGGTGGCGGCCCACCTCAGCGCGCAGAACAACCGCCCCGAACTGGCCCAGGCCGCGCTGGCCTCGGCCTTGGAATGGGACACCTCCCGCGTGGACGTGGCCAACCCGGTCACCGGCTCCGACTGGATCGCCTGCGGCTGATCTTTTGGCAGGCCGCGGACTTGGTAACGCCTTGAGGTCCGCAAGGCATCTCGCATCTCGTACCCCTGCGAAACCACTTCAACGGCCCGCCCAATAAAAAAGCCCCGACCTGGTGGTACGGGGCTTTTTGCCGGGCTCCGGCACGGTGTGCCGAAACCGGGTGGAGCGATCGCTTACTTGGCGGTGGAAGCGCCGGCAGCGGCTGCAGCAGCGGCGTCGGCAGCGGCCTTGGCAGCGTCGCCCGCGGGAGCGGAAGCCGCGTCGGAAGCGGGAGCGGTCATGGCAGGGGCTGCGTCGGAAGCAGCAGGCGTCACCACGGGAGCGGGAGCCGGTGCTGGTGCGGGTGCTTCCACAGGAGCGGGAGCCGGTGCAGCGGCTTCTTCCTTCTTGCCGCAAGCGGCGAGAGCGACGGAGGCGACCAGAGCAGCCAGAACGAGAGAGTTCTTCATTTCAGTTTTTCCTATTGGACAGACGGATATTGGAATTGCCGCCATTGGCGCCCTCTTGCAGCGTGCTCTTTGGCGGTGCTTGGCGCTCAGGGGCGCCTTTTTTTACTTCAACCGCAAATTATAGGGAGATTCCGTCAATACAGACTAACACCGACGGGACGTTTTGTTTCTCTTCGGTAAATCGCAAAATGGGGAGCGCATTATTCACAGCCCCAGCGTGGTCGCTGGAAACCCCGGCGAACTCTTGCGCAGCAGCCATTCGTTGAGGGCCTCGCGCGCCAGCAGGCGTCGCTCGGGCTCGCGGCCGGCCACGCCGGCACAGCGCTCGGGGTCCAGCCGTTGCAGCACCCAGGCATCGGACCAGAGCACGCTGGGCAGTTCCAGGCGGTCCGCCGTGGGTGCGCGGCGGCATTCGATCACATGGTCCCACACGCCGCGCCACTGTACGAAGCGCGCATGGCGCCGCACCATTTCGTCGTACGTTCCGGCCAGCACCGTGAGGCGGCGCCCGCGGCGCGCCCAGGACTGCAGCGAATCGATCACCTCGCGCTCGCCAAGCGGCCAGTCGTGAAAGTCGAAGTCGCTCAGCACGATCTCGTTCCAGCCCTCCCGGGCCGCGCAGGCCAGCCCGTCGCGCACCCACTGGCGAAAGTCCTCCCGTCCATTGAAACGCCCGGCGGGCAGTGCAGCGGCCGACTCGGAAGGGCGGGGGAATGCATCGGACATCGGTGGCTCCTCGGGGTGACTGCGCCTTTGCGCGTTCAACGTTCCATCAATCGGGCGGCGACCAGGCGTGCGCCCAACCCGTTTCGCACCAGGACGACAGCAGCTCCAGCGCATCATCGCTGGCGCGCGCGAGATCGCGGGGGCGCAGCACGCGCTCATCGGCCAGCCGGCGCATGAGGGTGGCATCGCGGCCTGCCGCCAGGTAGCTGTCGCCGTTGATGAACACATGGCGCGCGTCATACACCATGCGGGTGCGGCGGTCCAGTTGAACGCCCTCCAGCAGCCCCCCCACCGCCCCGGGCTCGAACCACACGTTGGGCTTGGGCTCGGTCAGGCTCTCGCCCAGGGCGCGCTCCAGGGCCAGCGGCTCGGACAGTGCCCGCTCCAGCGCCTGGCGGGCAAAGGCCTGCAGCGCCGGGGGAATCTCGCCAGTCTGCGCCACCGCGGCCTGCGACGGATCACGGTACAGCTGGGGTGGAGCATCGTCATCGGCGGCATCGTCGGCCAGGCGCGACAGCAGCTCCTGCGCGATCCCGTTGCGGGCGGGGGAGCGGAACCCGATGGAGTAGGTCATGCATTCGCCTTCGGCGATGCCATCGTGCGCATAGCGCGGCGGCAGGTACAGCATGTCCCCGGGCTCGAGCACGAACTCCTGCTCGGGCTCGAACTGCGCCAGCACCTTGAGCGGAATGCCCTCGCGCAGCGTGAGGTCCTTCTGCCGGCCGATGCGCCAGCGCCGGCGCCCCTGGGCCTGGAGCAGGAAGACGTCGTAGCTGTCGAAATGCGGTCCGACGCCGCCGCCATCGGAGGCATAGCTGATCATCAAGTCGTCGAGCCGCGCGCGCGGCACGAAGCAAAACTGCTCCATCAGCGCATGCACCGCGTCGTCATGCAGATCGACGCCCTGCACCAGCAGCGTCCACTCGCGCGTGGTGAGCGGGGGCAGAGAACGGCGCGAGAAAGGGCCGTGGCGCAGCTTCCACGCGCCGGCCTTGTGCTGCACGAGGCGCGATTCAACGCCCTCTTGCGCGGCGAGCGCGAACAATTCGGCACGTTGCACCGGCGGGTCGAACGCGGCAATGGCCTGGCGAACCAGCAAGGGCTTTTTCTGCCAGTGGCGGCGCATGAACTGCGCCGGCGTGAGCCCGCCCAGCAGCGCCAGAGGTTGTTGAACATCCATGGGGAATTGATGCCGCGTGCGCGGACGAGGGTCGAACTGCGACAATTCTCCTATGGAAATCAACCAACAATGTGTGGTCGCTTTGACCTGGATCCTGAAAGACACCCTGGGCGAGGAGCTGGACGTGCTCGATGAGCCGGTCGAATTTCTCGTCGGCGGCGACGATCTGCTCGCGCGCATCGAAGAGGCCCTGCAAGGCCATGCCGCGGGCACGTCGCTGTCGCTGCACCTGGAGCCTGAGGAAGCCTTCGGCGACTACCAGGACCAGCTGCTGTTCCTCGAACCGCGCAACCTCTTTCCCGCCGATCTGGAAGAAGGCATGACGGTCGAAGGCAGCGCGCTGCCGCAGGGCACCAACCCCGCAGCCCCGCGCGACGTGCTGTACACCGTGGCACAGATCTACCCGGAGCACATCGTGCTCGACGGCAACCACCCGCTGGCCGGCATCGCGCTGCGCCTGCACCTCACCGTGCAAAGCGTGCGCGAGGCCACCGAGGAAGAGATCGGCCGCGGCTCGGCCGGCACCGGCTTCTTCCGCATCCAGCCGCCCGCGGCGGACGCACCCACCCTTCACTGACCGATTCATCGACCCATGCAAAACGGGCCCCGAGGGGCCCGTTTTGCATGGGGTGCCTGCCGCGCGTGCGCGGCAGGCAACGAGACCATGGGAGGTCAGATGCGCGAGATCTGGCCGCCATACAGGCGCACGCGGTCGCCGGTGCGCAGGTCGCCTGGCGTGGTCACGTCATAGACGCGCTGGCCGCCCTGATCCAGCTGGATCGTCAGGCGGTAGCCCTCGGCCTGGCCGTCGTTGTTGTTGTTGCCGGTGCGGCCTTCGATCTGGTTACCCACCACACCGCCGCCCACGGCACCCAGCACGGTGGCTGCGGCACGGCCGCTGCCCTTGCCCACCTGGTTGCCCAGAACGCCGCCGGCCACCGCGCCCAGCACGGCACCCGCGCCGCTGGTGCCGCGGTTGCGCGCGTGCAGGGTTTCGATGTTGGAGACCACGCCGAACTCGGTGCCGTTCTGGTTCTGGTTCTGCGCAGCGGGATAGGAGGAATAGCCCGGCTGGGGCTGGGCGGGGTAGTTGTTGGAATAGCGCGGTTGCTGGGCGCAAGCCGAGAGCAGGGTCACCAGGGCGACGGAACCTGCCAGGGTGGCGGAGCGGATGAAACGGGACATGAGAGTTCTCCTTCAGAGCGATGCGCAGGCCTTCAAAGCCTTTGACGTGAAGCGGATTGCACCATGCAGCCCACCCCGGATCCCGACGGGCAATCGCGGCCCGGCAGGCAAGACAGATACCGGCAGCCATGTCGGCGCCGGCCTACAAACGACCGAAATGGAGGGCCTTTCAGACCGATCAGGCCTGGCCCGTCGAGCCGTAGCCGCCTTCGCCGCGCTGCGTGGCGGGAAAGTCGCTGACCACGTTGAACTGCGCCTGCACCACAGGCACGATGACCAGTTGGGCCAGCCGCTCCATGGGCTCCAGGGTGAACGCCGTGTCGCTGCGGTTCCAGGCACTGACCATGAGCTGGCCCTGGTAGTCGCTGTCGATCAGCCCCACCAGATTGCCCAGCACGATGCCATGCTTGTGCCCCAGGCCCGAGCGCGGAAGGATCAGTGCGGCATACCCGGGGTCCTTCAGATAGATGGCGATCCCGGTGGGCACCAGTTGCCAGGCGTTGGGCTGCAGCGTGAGCGGCTCGTCCAGGCAGGCACGCAGGTCGAGGCCGGCGCTGCCCGGCGTGGCGTAGGAAGGCAGTTGCGCTGCCATGCGGGGGTCGAGAATCTTGACGTCGATCTTCACAGGTTCAATTCACTTCTTGGGAAAACGGGAATTCGGGGGCTGGCGCGCCGCGTGGCGCAGCGCCTCGAGCACGGTTTGCAGCGCTGCGGCGCGGTCGGTGCCGGGCGATGATGGCAGGCCGCTGGACAGCAGGCGCCCTGCCGCGCCCAGGCCCCACCACAGCAGGCCGAGCGAGACGACGCCGAACAGTGAACCCCAGGCGAAAGCCAGCCACGCCACCGCTTTCGCCATCACCAGCAGGAGCAGCACCGCCCGTGCCAGGCGCAACAGCCGGAGCCCTTGGGCGCCCGGCATCGCCAGAGAGGCCGGACGCGTCACCGCATCGCGGACGGGCGCCTTCACGGCTGCGCCTTTCGCTGCCGTACCGACGACAGTCGGGCGGGCGCCGTAGTGGCCAGGCTCCTCACCGGGCGCCAACGAATGGGCCGGATGCTGCATGCGGCTGAGCCGCTCGACGTAGCTCGCGAAATCGCCGTTGGGCGGCGTGTCCCATTCGGGGCGCAAGGGATGCTGCACGGGGGATGTCTCGGACGGAATGTCAGGCGGCGCCCGCGATGCGCCGGGCGATCTCGGCCACCAACTGGCGGGCGAGCTCGCGCTTGGAGGCGCGCGGCAGCTCGCGGTGCCCCTGGGCATCGATCAGCAGCAGCGCGTTGTCGTCCTGCCCGAAGGTGGCCGGGCCGATGTTGCCCACCAGCAGCGGCACGCCCTTGCGCTCGCGCTTGGCGCTGGCGTGGCGCAGCAGGTCTTCGCTCTCCGCCGCAAAGCCGACGCAGAACAGTTGCCCCGCACGGGCGCGCTCGGATTTCGCCACCTGGGCCAGGATGTCCGTGTTCTCCACGAACGCCAGCGCAGGCACCTCGCCGGAACCGTCCTTCTTGATCTTGTGGCGGGCCGCCTGCGCGGGGCGCCAGTCGGCCACGGCAGCGGTTGCTACAAAAACAGTAGCATTCGAGGCATATTCCACTACGGCATCGAGCATGTTTTGTGCCGATTGCACGTCCACTCGGCGCACGCCGCGCGGTGTGGGCAGGTGCACCGGCCCCGCCACCAACGTGACTTGCGCGCCGGCCTCTCGCGCGGCGCGGGCGATGGAAAAGCCCATCTTGCCGCTGGAGCGGTTGGTGATGCCGCGCACCGGGTCGATGGCCTCGAACGTGGGGCCCGCCGTCACCAGCACATGCTGGCCGACCAGTACCTTGGGCGCGAAGAACGCCGTCAGTTCTTCCAGCAGTTCGGCCGGCTCCAGCATGCGGCCGTCACCGGTCTCGCCGCAGGCCTGGTCGCCGTTGCCCACGGCCAGCACCACGGCGCCGTCGCGCGCGACCTGCGCCAGGTTGCGCTGCGTGGCCGGGTGCGCCCACATCTCGCGGTTCATGGCGGGGGCGAGCAGCAGCGGCACGCGGTCGATGGGCCGGGCCAGGCAGGTCAGGCTCAGCAGTTCGTCGGACCGCCCCTGCGCCAGACGCGCGATGAAGTCCGCGCTGCACGGCGCAATGACGATCGCGTCGGCCTCGCGGCCCAGGTTGATGTGCGGCATGTTGTTGGGCTCGCGCGCGTCCCACTGCGAGTGGTACACCGTGCGCCCCGTCAGCGCCTGCATCGTGACGGGGGTCATGAACTGCGCGGCCGCCTCGGTCATCACGACCTGCACGGAGGCCCCGGCCTTGATCAGCAATCGGGCGAATTCCGCCGATTTGTAGCAGGCGATGCCGCCGGAGAGTCCCAGGAGAATGTGTTTGCCGGCGAGCTCGTTCATGGCGCGCAATTTAGCAGACGGGGCGCGGGGTCGGAGCGGGCGCCGGCCGGGCGGCCGATGGCCGCCCTCTATAATCCCGATTTCCCACCACCAAAAAAGACATGACCAAATTTGTCTTCGTCACCGGCGGTGTGGTGTCTTCCCTGGGCAAGGGAATCGCCTCAGCCTCCCTTGCCGCGATCCTCGAATCGCGGGGCCTCAAAGTCACCCTCATCAAGCTCGACCCGTACATCAACGTGGACCCGGGCACCATGTCCCCGTTCCAGCACGGCGAGGTCTTCGTCACCGACGACGGCGCCGAAACCGACCTCGATCTCGGCCACTATGAGCGTTTCATCGAAACGCGCATGAAAAAGACCAACAACTTCACCACGGGCCGCATCTACCAGAGCGTGCTGGAGAAGGAACGGCGCGGCGACTACCTCGGCAAGACCGTGCAGGTCATTCCGCACGTCACCAACGAAATCCAGGAATACATCAAGCGCGGCGCCGGCGTGGGCACGGGCGACGCGGTGGACGTGGCCATCGTCGAGATCGGCGGCACGGTGGGCGACATCGAGTCCCTGCCCTTCCTCGAAGCGGTGCGCCAGCTGAGCCTCAAGCTCGGCCCCAACAACGCCGCCTTCGTGCACCTGACCTACCTGCCGTGGATCGCCGCCGCGGGCGAGCTCAAGACCAAGCCGACCCAGCACACCGTGCAGGAGCTGCGCAAGATCGGCATCCAGCCCGACGCACTGCTGTGCCGCGCCGATCGCCGCATTCCCGAGGAAGAGCGCGGCAAGATCTCGCTGTTCACCAACGTGCCCGAGTGGGGCGTGATCAGCATGTGGGACGTGGACACCATCTACAAGGTGCCGCGCATGCTGCACGAGCAGGGCCTGGACGGCCTGATCTGCGACAAGCTGCGCCTGAACACGCCGCCCACCACCCTCAAGCGCTGGGACCAGCTCGTCTACGAGACCGAGCATCCGCAAGGCGAGGTCACCATCGCCATGGTGGGCAAGTACGTGGACCTGTCCGACAGCTACAAGTCGGTGAACGAGGCGCTGCGCCATGCCGGCATGAAGAACCATGTGCGCGTGAAGATCGAACACATCGATTCCGAGACCATCGGCGCGGCCGACGCGGCCGAAAAACTCGCCAAGTACGACGCCATCCTGGTGCCCGGCGGTTTCGGCGCGCGCGGCGTGGAAGGCAAGATCAGCACGGCCCGCTATGCCCGCGAGCACCAGGTGCCCTATCTGGGCATCTGCCTGGGCATGCAGGTCGCCACCATCGAATACGCGCGCCACGTGGCCGGTCTCAAGGACGCCAACAGCACCGAGTTCGAGCCTGCCACGCCCCACCCCGTGATCGCCCTGATCACCGAGTGGAAGGACGCCGACGGCACGATCAAGACGCGCAACGAGAACTCCGACCTGGGCGGCACCATGCGCCTGGGCGCGCAGAGCTCGGACGTGGCGTCCGGCACGCTGGCGCACGAGATCTACGGCAACATCGTCACCGAGCGCCACCGCCACCGCTACGAAGCCAACGTGAACTACCTCGACCAGCTGCGCAAGGCGGGCCTGGTGATCTCGGCGCTCACGCAGCGCGAGCAGCTCACCGAGATCGTCGAGCTGCCCAAGAGCGTGCATCCCTGGTACATCGGCGTGCAGTTCCACCCCGAATTCAAATCGACGCCGTGGAACGGCCACCCGCTCTTCAACGCCTTCATCAAGGCGGCCGTGGAGCGCCAAAAGAGCCAGCAGCCAGCCCTCGCGGCGGCCTGAAAGCCTTCTTCCGAAGCAACGACGAGAAAAGAAAGAACCCCTGCCATGAAACTCTGCGGCTTCGACGTCGGCCTGGAACACCGCTTCTTCCTCATCGCGGGCCCCTGCGTGATCGAGTCCGAGCAACTGCAGATGGACGTGGCCGGCCAGCTCAAGGAGACGGCGGCGGCGCTGGGCATTCCGTTCATCTTCAAGAGCAGCTTCGACAAGGCCAACCGGTCGTCGGGCACCAGCTTTCGCGGCCCCGGCCGCGAGAAGGGCCTGGAGATCCTGGCCAAGATCCGGCGCGACCTGGACGTGCCCGTGCTGACCGACGTGCACACCGAGGACGACATCACCGAGGCCGCCAAGGTGGTCGATGTGCTGCAGACGCCCGCCTTCCTGTGCCGCCAGACCGACTTCATCCGCGCGGTGGCGCAGTCGGGCAAGCCGGTGAACATCAAGAAGGGCCAGTTCCTCGCGCCGCACGACATGAAGAACGTGATCGACAAGGCCCGCGCCGCCGCGCTGGAGGCTGGCCTGCCCGAGGACAGCTTCATGGCCTGCGAGCGGGGTGCGAGCTTCGGCTACAACAACCTCGTGTCCGACATGCGCGGCCTGGCCATCATGCGCGAGACCGGGGCGCCGGTCGTGTTCGACGCCACCCACTCGGTGCAGTTGCCGGGCGGCCAGGGCACGAGCAGCGGCGGCCAGCGTGAGATGGTCCCGGTGCTGGCCCGCGCCGCCGTCGCCGTGGGCGTGGCGGGCCTCTTCATGGAAACGCACCCCGACCCGGCCAAGGCCCTGTCGGACGGCCCCAACGCCGTGCCGCTCAAGCACATGAAGGCGCTGCTGGAAACGCTGGTGGCGCTGGACACCATCACCAAGCGCAACGGATTCCTCGAAAACAACTTTGGAGCCTGAGCCATGAGCAGTGGTTACGTCATCGCATCCGTCACCGTCACCAACCCGACGCAGTACGAGGAGTACAAGAAGTGGAGCACCCACGCCATGCAGGTGCATGGCGCCGAGGTCTGCATCCGCGGCGGCAAGGTCGAGGTGCTCGAAGGCGACTGGAACCCCGGCCGCACCGTGCTGCTGAAGTTCCCGAGCTTCGAGGCGGCCCGCGCGTTCTACGACACGCCCGAGTACCAGAAGGCCAAGGCGGCCCGCGAAGGCGCGGCCGTCATGCGCATGGTGTGCGTGGAAGGCGTGTGAATTGAAGGTCGCGCTTCATCCACCCATGGTGGTCGCTATCGCGAAAGACAATTACCTGACGCCTCAGCACGCTTTTGCTGACAACACCGACATTCCGGCGATGAGCCCGCCACGGTATGGTCAGGACATCACCTCTGGCTGCCGCTTCCGCGCCCCCAGAGGCCAGAGCGTGGGAGACAGTCCCAGCGACCTAGCCCCCAAGATGCTGAAATTGCTAGGTATCTTTGCGGCCGGCGACAAGACGGGCATGGCCAGGCGTTTGTTTGATGATTTCCTGAACACCCGCAGGACCGCTGTCGAGTACTTCGATGACGAGCGACTCAATACGGCAGTGGGCAACCACCCCAATGTCAATTCGTTCTGCAATGCGGTCGTTTCCGCACCCAACTCACCCAACCGGACCACCGGCCAAGTACGCCTTCATCAATCGCTGAAGAACGCGCAGTGGGACATCAAGAAGCTCCACATGCCGACCAACCTGGGCGTTCCCGCCTTGAACTTGGGAAGCAAGGTCTTTTCGACTCGGGATTTCAATAACGGACTGGGATTGATGATCAACGGGGTGCAGTACGTTTATGTCATCGCGACCCACTACCATTACGACAGCAATGCCAAGAAATACTGGCTGACCCTGAATTTCGTTTTCTACGACATCTTTGGCCTGGACGACGATGATCTCAGGGAATATGGAGCGGCTTCAGATTCGATCATCGCTTCGCCGGCGTCGGTCGGCATTACGGCTTGGTGGCAGCTTCAGCATCAGTTCGGCTATTTCCCGTTGGTGACCCGCGCTGCCACCGTCAAAGAATATGAAATCGCTGCCGAATAATTTATTCAAAAACAATAGGGTATCGGCTTTTGCTTGTGCCTGCCTTATTCTCGGTCTTCTGCTGACTCCGGTGGCTTACATCGCCATTGGGAGTCTCAGCGGTTTTTCCGCAGCATTTTCATTGATTGCACTGCCACCACTGGCACTGAGCCTCTCTTTTTTGCTTTTTCGCTTTTTTAAAAAAAATACTGCTACCGAATCAATCAATATCCGCCATGCGATCGAATTGACTTGCTGGCTGCTGGTATTTTTGTTTTTATTCTTTGTCTCCAACTTCACACTGCTGACCACTTCAGAGCGCGTTGGATTGTTTTCCACGCTTTTTCTGGTCTGCACCATTGTTTCAATTCCGTTGCTGGCCATTCGCCCTTCTGCATTGATTCAAAGAGTGAATGCTTGGCCCCAGGCTTTGGTTATCACTGTAGGTTTAGTACTGGGTCTGCCCGCAGTGATTCTGACTGCCGCCTACCTGCTAAGCTCCGTTGCATCGCTTTGAAGATAACGCCATCCATATGAGAAGCACGCCTCCAATGCTGTTGGGGCAGCGCTTTGAACCAGAATTAATCATCAACCGGAGAATCCTGAATGAGTGCCATCGTTGATATCGTAGGTCGCGAAGTGCTGGACAGTCGCGGCAACCCCACCGTCGAATGCGACGTGCTGCTGGAATCGGGCGTGATGGGCCGCGCGGCCGTGCCCTCTGGCGCGTCCACCGGCAGCCGCGAGGCCATCGAGCTGCGCGACGGCGACAAGGGCCGCTACCTGGGCAAGGGCGTGCTCAAGGCCGTGGAGCACATCAACACCGAGATTTCCGAGGCCGTGCTGGGCCTGGACGCCTCCGAGCAGGCCTTTCTGGACAAGACCCTGATCGACCTGGACGGCACCGACAACAAGAGCCGCCTGGGCGCGAACGCCATGCTGGCGGTCTCCATGGCCGTGGCCCGCGCCGCCGCCGAAGAGTCCGGCCTGCCCCTGTACCGCTACCTGGGCGGCATGGGCGGCATCCAGTTGCCCGTGCCGATGATGAACGTCATCAACGGCGGCGCGCATGCCAACAACAGCCTGGATCTGCAGGAATTCATGATCGTCCCCGTGGGTGCGCCGAGCTTCCGCGAAGCCGTGCGCTGGGGCGCCGAGGTGTTCCATGCCCTCAAGAAGATCATCAACGACCGCGGCATGAGCACCGCCGTGGGCGACGAGGGCGGTTTCGCCCCCAGCGTCGAGAACCACGAAGCCGCGATCCAGCTCATCCTGCAGGCCATCGACGCCGCCGGCTACACCGCCGGCGAACAGATCGCCCTGGCCCTGGACTGCGCGGCCAGCGAGTTCTACAAGGACGGCCACTACGTGCTGGAAGGCGAAGGCGGCATCCGCCTGACGGCCCAGCAATGGACCGACATGCTCGCCGCGTGGGTGGACAAGTACCCCATCATCTCCATCGAGGACGGCATGGCCGAAGGCGACTGGGACGGCTGGAAGCACCTGACCGAACGCCTGGGCGAGAAGGTGCAGCTGGTGGGCGACGACCTGTTCGTCACCAACACCAAGATCCTGAAGGAAGGCATCGACAAGCGCATCGCCAACTCGATCCTCATCAAGATCAACCAGATCGGCACGCTGACCGAAACCTTCGCCGCCATCGAGATGGCCAAGCGCGCCGGCTACACGGCCGTGATCTCGCACCGTTCGGGCGAAACCGAGGACAGCACCATCGCCGACATCGCCGTGGGCACCAACGCGGGCCAGATCAAGACGGGCTCGCTGTCGCGCTCGGACCGCATCGCCAAGTACAACCAGCTGCTGCGCATCGAGGAAGACCTGGGCGACATCGCCCACTACCCCGGCCGCGCTGCGTTCTACAACCTGCGCTGACCTGAACCCACCGCCAGGGCACAGTCCTCCCTCCTTCTGTGAGGGCCGTGCCACGGGCGGTGACCGATCCCTTTCCTGCCGCCTGATCTGACCGCCATGAGTCCCCGCATCGTTCCGCTGGTGCTGCTGCTCCTCCTCGTGGGGGTGCAGGCGCAGCTGTGGTCCGGCCGCGGCAGCGTCCACCACGTGCAGGAAATGAAGGAAAAGATCGCCGCGCAAAAGCAGGCCAATGCCGAGGCGCGCCAGGCCAACGAACGCCTCACCTCCGAAGTGCACGACCTGCGCGAAGGCCTGGACATGGTCGAGGAAAAGGCGCGCAACGAACTGGGCATGGTCAAGCCCAACGAGATCTACGTGCAGGTGACCCACCGCTGAGCGGACAGGTCCCTGCAGCGTTCATTCCCACCGCCCCCCGAGTCCCTTGGCCGCCGATCCGGTCCGCATCGCCCTGCTGGGCGCCCCCGGCACCGGGCTGGAGGCTTTGGCGCGCGCGGTGGCACGGCACCTGCAGCCGGGGCATGCCTTGGTCGATGCCTGCCCGGCGCTGCATGCGGCCGTGTCGCGCTGCCTGCAGGCGCCGGTGGGCCCCTTGCAAGATGCGGCGCAGCAGGCGCTGGCAGCGCTGGCGGCGACCCATGCGGCAACGTGCCGAGCCACGCTGCTCGGCGGACTGGACGGCGCGACGCCTTCGAAAGCCTCGGGCCAGACACCGCAGCCCTCCGGGCAGGAGCGGTTCGATGCCTGCCTGCGCGGGGCGCTTTCCGAGGCCGGCGTGTCCTATCGCGTGCTGTACGGCAGCGAGAACGAGCGGCTGCGGGCGGTCCTGGATGCTATTAAAAAAATAGCGCCTAAGGCATATGATCCGCCGGCACCCACAGTTTTTGATCAAGAAGCGCCGGCACGGCCTGCCCGCCTTCGTGCATGGTCGTGCGAGAAGTGCAGCGACCCCGAGTGCGAGCACAAGCTGTTCACGGCGCTGCGCGGCTGATGCGGGACCCGCGGGCCTTGCCGCCGGCGGCTACTGAACGCTGGACGGCCCTGGCAATTGCTTGCCGGGCTCGGTGAAGATCTGCGCCGCATCCACCGCGTCGTAGCGGTACTGCTGGCCGCAGAACTCGCAGGCCACCTCGATGTCGCCGCGCTCGGCGAGGATGCTCTCGGCCTCTTCCACCCCCAGGCTGCGCAGCATGTTGCTGACGCGCTCGCGGCTGCAGGTGCAGGCGAACCGCGGGCCGTCCACGCCCTGCTGGGGCACGAAGCGCAGCAGTTTCTCTTCCCAGAAAAGGCGGCGCAGGATGGTGTCCACGTCCAGGCCCAGCAGTTCGTCGCGCGTCAGGCTGGCCGCCAGGGTGGCGATGCGGTTGTAGTCCTCGTTGTGGCCGATCTGGTCCTCGTTCTCGCGGTGGGTCAGTTCGCCGGCGAGGTTGCCCTCGCCCTTGATCGGCATGCGCTGGATGAGCAGGCCGGCGGCCACCTGGTCGTCGGCGGCCAGCACCAGCGTGGTGTCCAGCTGCTCGGACTGCAGCATGTAGTGCTGCAGCACGTCGCTGAGCTTTTCGATCTTCTCGTGGTGGTCGCCATGCAGCGGCACCACGCCCTGGTAAGGCTGCCGGCCTGGAAGGCGGTCCTTCGGATCGAGCGTGATGGCGCAGCGCCCGCCGCCGCCCACGTTCACCATGTCGCTCAGGCGGGCACCGTCCGGCACTTCGCCGTTCACCGAGGCCGTGGCGCGCAGGCTGAGGTCCGACTGCACCTCGGCCACCGCCAGCTTGACGGGGCCGTCGCCGAAGACCTGCAGCACCAGCGCCCCGTTGAACTTGATGTTGGACTGCATCAGCACGCCGGCCGCGGCCATCTCGCCCAATAGCTCGCGCACGGGCGGCGGATAGGCGCCGGAGGTGGTGTTGCCGGCGCGCCGTGCGAGGATCTCGGTCCAGGCGTCGGTGAGGCGCACGATCATGCCGCGCACGGGCAGGCCATCGAAAAGAAACTTGTGGAGTTCAGACACCCTGGTTTTCCTGAAATGTTGGCGCCGCTCAAGCCAGCTTGCGCAACCCGGCGCGAAAGCGCTGGGCGTTGTCGATGTAGGTCTGCGCATTCCGGCGCAGGCCCTCGATCTGCTCGGGCGAGAGCTGGCGCACCGCCTTCGCGGGACTGCCGATGATCATGGAGCCATCGGGAAACTCCTTGCCCTCCGTCACCAGCGCGCCGGCGCCGACGAGGCAATGCCTGCCGATCTTCGCACCGTTGAGCACCACCGCGCCGATGCCGATGAGCGATTCGTCGCCCACCGTGCAGCCATGCAGCATGACCTTGTGGCCGATCGTCACGCGCTCGCCCAGCACCAGCGGCTGGCCGGGGTCGGAGTGCAGCACGCTGCCATCCTGCACATTGGTGCCGGCGCCGATGGTGATCGGCTCGTTGTCGCCGCGCAGCACGGCCCCGAACCAGATGCTGGACGACTCGCCCAGCACGACGTGGCCGATGACTTCGGCACTGTCCGCCACCCACGCCGACGGCGCGGTGCGGGGAGAAATGCCATCGAGTTCGTAAAGCGCCATCCAGGTCTCCTTTTTTGTCAGCGGGGCCGAATCCTAGAATTGTAGGGATGGACCTTCGCCAACGTGCCCTCGAGGCCCTGTGCCTGACAGACCCCCAGGCCAAAGCCGCCGCCACCCTGGACCTGTACGCGCGTGCGGCCGACCATGGCGTGGCCGCGACCAGCCCGCAGGGCCCCGCCGACCCCGCCACCCTGCCCGGCCGCCCGGAGCGGCCCACCCTGTTGCGCCACACGGAGGTGGCGCGCCGCTCGCCGGCCACGCACGAGGGCCGCGCGGTGCTGATGCACGCCATCGCGCACATCGAATTCAACGCCATCAACCTCGCCCTCGACGCGGTGTGGCGTTTCGACGGCATGCCGCCGGACTTCTACCTCGACTGGCTGCGGGTGGCGGCCGAAGAGGCCAAGCACTTCGGATTGCTGCGCGACCACCTGCGAAGCATGGGGCACGACTACGGCGATTTTCCCGCCCACCAGGGCCTGTGGACCATGTGCGAGAAGACCGCGGGCGACATCGTCGCGCGCATGGCCCTGGTGCCGCGCACGCTCGAGGCCCGCGGCCTGGACGCCACACCGCTGATCCAGCGCAAACTGCGGCAGGTGGGCACCGCCGACGCGCTGGCGGCCGTGGACATCCTGGACATCATCCTGCGCGAGGAGGTCGGGCATGTGGCGATTGGTAACCATTGGTATCGCTTCCTGTGCGATCGGGAAGGGCTGGACCCGATGGCGCACTACGCCCTCCTGGTCCGGCGCTACGAGGCACCACGCCTGAAACCGCCGTTCAACGCCGATGCCCGCCGCGCGGCGGGCTTCAGCGACGCCGAAATGGAGTGGCTGCAGCATGGCTGACCCGGCCGCGTGGGCAGCCGTTCTTTCCTACAATGCGCCCAAGCCCCGCAACCCCTTTGCCGAAGGGACGCGGCCCTTCCACCGATCGCCTTCCGTTCGCCATCCATGCCCCACACGCCTGTCGCCGGCAATTCCCCGTCCATTGCCCCCGAGAGCAGCCCTGCCGGCGCCATGATCGCCCGCCAGGCGATCATGAACGGGCAGCAGGCCGTGGTGGGCTATGAACTCTTCAACCGCTCGCGCTCCGGCCATGGCCACACGGCGGCAACGGACGTGTTCCTGGTGTTCACCGCGCTGTCGCACGCCGGCAGCGAGGAACTGGTGGGCAAGAAGCTCATCTTCGTCAACTGCACGCACGAGAGCCTGTCCGGCGGCCACCTGGAGCTGGTCGATCCCGACAAGGTCGTGCTGGAGATCCCGCCCCTGGGCCACGCGGCCGCCGAAGAGGTGAGTACGCGGCTGCCGATCCTGTCGGGCCTGCGCGAGCGGGGCTTCCACCTGGCCTTCAACCACACGGTGCTGGAATCGGCCTATGCACCATGGCTGCCGCTGGCCGACTACATCAAGCTCGACCTGTCCGTACTGGCGCCGGACCAGCTGGCCGTGCTCATCAAATATGCCGGGCGGCACTCCAAGGCCGAGCTGATCGCCGAGAAGGTGGAGACGGCCAAGCAGTACGACATGGCCTCCAGCAAGGGGGTGCAGCTGTTCCAGGGGTATTGGTTCTCCCGCCCCTCGCTGGTGGAGGCCAAGCTGCTCACCCCCGCGCAAAGCAGCATCATCCAGCTCATCAACCTCGTGCGCCAGCAGGCCAGCACGGACGAGATCGAGGAAGTTCTGAAGAAGGACGCGGGCCTGGCCTTCAACCTGATGCGGCTCATCAATTCGTCGGGTTTCGGGCTCTCCCGCGAGATCACCTCGTTCCGGCAAGCCGTGATGCTCATGGGGCTCAAGAAGCTCTTTCGCTGGGCCGCGCTGCTGCTCACCGCCTCGCGCGGTGGCGGCATCTCCGCCGCCGTCGGCCACACGGCCGTGGTGCGTGGTCGGTTGATGGAGCTGCTGGCTCTGGAGACCATGTCGCAGGAAGACGCCGATCAGGCCTTCGTGGTGGGCATCTTCTCGATGCTCGACCGCATGCTGAGCATGCCGATGGAATCCGCTGTGGGGCTGCTGCACGTGCCCGGCACCGTGTCGGAGGCCCTGCTGCACCGCGCCGGCACGCTGGGCGAACTGCTGCGCCTGGCCGAAGCCTGCGAATCCAGCGACGACGCTGCCTTCGACCAGGCCGCCAGTTCGCTGCAGCTGTCCAGCCAGCAGATCAACATGGCCCATTTGCAGGCCCTGGCCTGGGCAGACCAGTTGACGGAATGAGCCCCAGAGTGGGCGACAGCGTGCGGCTCTGGTGGTAAGGTCACCGAATTCATCCCACTCACTGACGCAGACCCTCCATGTCGAGCAACTCAGACAACGTACCGGCTTTCGAGAACACCGCCCCGCAAGGGGAAGACGAGGACTCGAGCAACCTGGCGATCATTGCGCGCCAGGCGATCGTGGATGAGCAGCGCGCCGTTTTCGGCTACGAGCTGTTCGACCGCTCCACCGCCTCCGATGCCCACACCGCGGCCAGCGATGCCGCCCTGCTCTTCAATGCCCTGTCGTATGCGGGCACCGAGGCCCTCGTGGGCAAGAAGACGGTGTTCATCAACTGCACGCACGAAAGCCTGGCCGGTGGCCACCTCGAACTGATCCACCCAGAGAAGGTGGTGCTGGAAGTGCCGCCCTTGGCCGACGGCGCCACGGCCGAAGAGATCGAAGGGCGCGTGTCCACGCTCGAAGGCCTGCGCACGCGGGGCTTTCGCCTCGCCTTCAACCAGAACGTGCTGCGCCGCACCTATGCCAGCTGGCTGCCGCTGGCGGCCTTCGTCAAGCTGGACATGCAGGCGTTCCGGGCCGAACTGGCCGAGCCCCTGGTGAAGTTCGCGCGCGCCAACTCCAAGGCCACGCTGGTGGCCGAAAAGGTGGAGACCGCCGAGCAGCACGAGCGCATGTCCGCGCTGGGCGTGAAGCTGTTCCAGGGCTATTGGTTCGCCCAGCCCGCGCTGGTGAAGGCCCAGACCATCCGGCCTTCGCAGGCGACGATCATCCAGCTCATCAACCTGGTGCGAAAGCAGGCCAGCACGGCGGAGATCGAGGAACTGCTCAAGAAGGACCCCACGCTGTCCTTCAACCTGCTGCGGTTCATCAACTCGTCGGGCTTCGGGCTGTCGTGCGAGGTCACCTCGTTCCGGCACGCCGTCATGATCCTGGGGCTCAAGAAGCTGTTCCGCTGGGCGGCGCTGCTCATGACCACCTCGCGCGCCGGCGGCTCTCCACCTGCCGTGGGCCAGACCGCCGTGGTGCGCGGCCGCCTCATGGAGCTGCTCGCCGCCGAACTGCTGCCGCCCGAGGAATGCGACAACGCCTTCGTGGTCGGCGTGTTCTCGCTGCTGGACACCATGCTGGGCGTTCCGCTGGAAAAAGCGCTCGACTCCGTCGCCCTGCCCCAGCCCGTGATCGATGCGCTGCTGCACAACACCGGCGTATTCGCGCCGTTCCTCGAACTCACCAAGGCGTGCGAAAGCGGCGACGAGGTGACGTTCGCCCGCTCGGCCGATGCGCTGCACCTGTCCAACCGGCAGGTGAACTGGGCCCACTTGCAGGCGCTGACCTGGGCGGAAAGCCTGGGCGAGTAACGGCCCGGCCGGCTGCGCAGCGCCCCGGCGCGGGCAGGGCACATGGCGTTGTTTTTCCAGGCGCGCAGCGCGCGCCTGACGAAGCGCACCGTGCCCCCTTCGATCAATTCATCTGAATGCCCGCCGCGCGAATGATGCGGGCGTTGTTCTGCGACTCTTCGGCGATCTGCCGGGCGAAGTCGGCCGCCTTGCCCCCTTGGGGCACGTTGTCGGTGGCTTCGAGCCGGGCGCGCAGGTCCGGCAGGGCCAGGGCCCGGTTGATCTCGGCGTTCAGTCGCTCCAGGATCGGAGCCGGCGTGCGGGCCGGCGCGAACACGCCGAACAGCGAACTCACGTTGGCGGCCGGAATGCCCAGTTCGGCCAGGGTGGGCACGTCGGGCAAGGTGTCGAGCCGGGCGGGAGCGCCCACGGCCAGCGCGCGCAGCTTGCCGGCCTGGATGTGCTGCATCACCGCGGGCCCGGCATTGGTGGACAGCACTTCGAACTGCCCGCTGAGCGCATCGTTGAGCTGCTGGCCACCGCCCTTGTAAGGCACATGCGTGATCTTCGCCTGGGTGGACTGCATGATCTGCTCCAGCATGATGTGCCCAAGCGACGCTAGCCCCGAGGTGGCCCAGCGCACCGCTCCTGGCTGCGACTTCGCGGTGGAGAGCAACTGGCGGAAATCCTTGGCCTGGCTGGCGGGCGTGCCCAGCAGCAGCACGGGAGAGACCATCACGCTGGCCACCGGCGCGATGTCCTTGGCCGGATCGAACGGCGATTTGCCCAGGTGCGGGTTCAGCACCAGCGGGCTGATGGACGAAAAGCCCAGCGTGTAGCCGTCCGGCGCCGCCTTGGCCACGGCATCCATGCCGATGGAGCCGCCCGCTCCTGCCTTGTTGTCCACCACCACCGAAGTGCCCAACTGGGCCGACAGCTTGTCGCCCAGGGCCCGAGCGACCACGTCGCTCACCCCGCCGGCGGGATAGGCCACGACGATGCGGATGGGGCGGGACGGCCAGGCGGCTGCCTGCTGGGCGTGGGCAGCGAACGGCAGCGTGGACAGCCAGGAACAGCTGGCGGCCAGCATCCATTGCCGGCGGGAAAGATCGGTCATGCAAAGACTCCGGGTGCGCAAAAAGAAACCGCGATTGTCCGCGCCCCGCGGGGCCTCCACCGGCTCCCGGTGCCGGCCTATCCGCGGGGGTGGTGCTGCGCGTGCAGGGCCTTGAGCCGCTCCCGCGCCACGTGGGTGTAGATGGTGGTGGTGGAGATGTCCGCATGCCCCAGCAGCAGTTGCACCACGCGCAGGTCGGCCCCGTGGTTGAGCAGGTGCGTGGCGAAGGCATGGCGCAGCGTGTGCGGCGACAGCGGCACGGTGATGCCCGCCGCATGCGCCTGCTTTTTCACGATGACCCAGAACATCGCCCGGGTCATGCCCGCGCCGCGCTGCGTCACGAAAAGATCGTCGGTCTGCTGCCCGCCCAGGATGGCCGCGCGCGCCTCGCCCAGGTAGCGCTCCAGCCATGCCGCCGCCTCGTCGCCGAAGGGCACCAGACGCTCCTTGCCGCCCTTGCCCATCACCCGCAGCACGCCTTCGCGCAGGCCCAGCTGGAAGGTCTTGAGCGTGACCAGCTCGGTCACGCGCAACCCGCTGGCGTACATCAGCTCCAGCATGGCGCGGTCCCGCAGCCCCAACGGGTGGCCGGTGTCCGGGGCGCGCAGCAAGGCCTCCACATGGGCTTGCGAGAGCGTCTTCGGCACGCGCAGCGGCTGGCGCGCGGCCTGCAGCCGCACGGTGGGGTCGGCCACGATGCGCCGCTCGCGCAGGGCCCAGTGGAAATAGCGGCGCAGCACGGTCAGGCGCCGATTGGCCGAGGTGGCCTGGGTCTGCGCATGGCGCGCCGCGAAGTAGCCCTGCAGGTGGTGTTCCTGCGTGCCGTCGATGGCCAGCGCAGACGGCTGCTCCGCCAGCCACTGGGCATACAGCGTCATGTCGCGCCGGTAGGCCGCCAGGGTGTTGCGCGAGAGACCGTCCTCCAGCCACAGCGCGTCGATGAAGGTGTCGATGGAGGTCTGGCTTTCGGGCAGCATCGCAAAACCATAGCACGATAAAAAAGGCCCGCGGGCGGTGCCGGCGGGCCTGGTCTGAGCAAGCGAAGACGCGCTGGCTCAGTCGAGCGACAGCTTCTGCTTTTGCACCACGGTCTTGTAGACCTCGAACTCGGCCTTGATCTGCTCGGCGAACTGCTCGGGCGTGTTGCCGATGATGATCGAGCCGGTGTCCTCGATGCGCTTGCGCACGGCCGGATCTTCCAGCGCCTTGCGCACGCCGGCGTTGATCTTGTCCACCACGTCCTTGGGCAGGTTCTTGGGGCCGAGGATGCCGTAGTACGCCATGCGGTTCACCGGCTCCAGGCCCACTTCCTTGAAGGTGGGCACATTGGGCAGCGCGGCCACGCGCTGGGGCGCGGCGACCACGATGGGCACCAGGCGGCCATCCTTGATGAAGGCCAGCGCCGAAGGCAGGTTGTCGAAGATCATCGGCACCTGGCCGGCCACCGTATCGTTCAAGGCCGGGCCCGCGCCGCGGTAGGGAATGTGCGTGACGAAGGTGTCGGTCAGGCTCTTGTACAGCTCCATCTGCAGATGGCCGATGCCGCCCGTGCCGGACGACGAGTACGAATACTTGCCCGGCACCTTCTTGATCTCGGCGGCGAAGCTCTTGTAGTCCTTGGCTGGAAAGCTGGGGTTCACTGCGATGATGTTGGGCGTCGCGGCGATGTTGATGATCGGCGTGAAGTCCGTCAGCGGGTTGTAGGGCGTCTTGGGGTTGATCGCCGGATTGGCCGCCGTGGTGGACACGGTGGCGATGCCCAGGGCATAGCCGTCCGGCGTCGCCTTGGCCGTCTCAGCCGCGCCGACCACGCCACCCCCACCCGCGCGGTTGTCCACGATCACGGGCTGGCCCAGCGCGCGCGACAGCGGATCGGAGATCACGCGGGCGATGATGTCGGTCGTTCCCCCCGGAGCAAAGGGCACCACCAGCCGGATCGGTTTGGTGGGATAGCTCTGGGCCATGGCACTGCCCGTGGCCACGAGGACGGCCAGACCCAGCCAGTTTCGGCGCTGCATAGAAGTCTCCTTGTACTGCTTGAACACGATGAAAACGATGGTGTGCATCCTAATCGCTGACGCACGCCGATCGTGGTCCGCATGGCAGTCCACAGTGAGGGATTTCCCGCACGCGCAAGGGCGGTTCCCGTTGGCAGGGATGGGTTCAGTGCCGTCGTTGAGGGGGTGGCGTTGCTCCTTGCAAGTAAGGGGTAAGGGCCGGGCGGACCGCGGATGGAAGACGGTCCGGCATCACGCCATCGCGTCCCAGATCAGCTTGACGCCGACCAGCATCGTGCCTGCCAGGAACACGGTTTTCATGCGCTCGGGCGACAGCACCCGGGCCACCCAGGCGCCCATCACACCGCCCAGGGCACAGCCGATGAAGAGCGGAATGCCCCACTGGAAATCGACCGCGCCGTGGGTGATGAACGTCGTCACGGACGAACCCACCACGAGCAGGTTGAGGCGCGTCATCACCGAAGCGCTGTCGGAAAACGACAGACCGAAAAAATGCATCAGCGCAAAGATGAGAAAGGTGCCGAAGCCCGCGCCGAAAAAGCCCGAATACACGCACAGCGCGAACACCGTGGCGATGCCGGCCAGCGGCAGACGTGCGGCCGGCGCCGGGGTGGCGGTGCGTGCGGAAAAATCCGTCCGGTAGGTGATCCACAGCACCACGGCCATCATGGCGGCGACGATGATGCGCAGCACCCGGTCATCGACCCCGGTGACGATCAGCGAGCCCATCACGGACCCCGCCACCGCCAGGGGCCACAGCACCCAGGGAATGCGCACCGGGGCCGCGACGGCCCGGCGGTGGGCCAGCGTACCGGTGAAGAACGAGCCCACGAGCGCGAACTTCACGGTGGCGATGGCCGCGGCGGCGGAATGCCCCATCAGCAGCAGCAACGGCACGCCGATGGTGACGCCCCCTCCGACCGTCACGGCCACGCCACCCACAACGAGCCCCATCAGGGCCATTGCGCAGAGCATCACCATGCGAGGGACAACTCGTCGTTGCTGAGCACGTCGATCGCGCGGCGCGACAGCGCATCCGCAGCCAGTCCCCTGGCGCCACCACCGCCACTGCCGCCGCTTCCTCCCCCCTGCGGCTGCGTCATGTAGCGCCGCAGCACGGCCATGCGCAGCGGCACGCCGTATGCGGCCTGCAGGAAATATTTGTTTTGCGGGGTCGGGTCCACGTCGGTGTCCAGCTCGTCCGTGCGGGGCAGGCAATGCATGACCGCCAGCCACGGTGGCGCCTTGGCCAGGAGCGCGCGGTGCACGCGGCATTTGTCCAGCTGGCGCTGGTACAGCGCAGCGTCGCTGAACATCTCGCGCTGCACGCGCACGACGTACAGCAGATCGACATGGCCCAGCATGGCCTGCACCGAATCGTGCAGATGGATGGGGCGCCGCGCCGCAGCGGCGAGGTCGGCCGGCAAAGGGCTGCCGTCGTCGGCTTCGCTGGCAGCATCGACGGCATGCAGTTCGACGTCTCGGAACTGCCCGAGGCCGACCAGCAGCGACTTCACCGCACGCGAGTAGCGCAGGCCGCCCACCAGCCCCACGCGCAGCCCATCGAGGGTGTCGAAATGCTCGCGGGCGGTGTACAGGTCGATCAGGGTCTGGGTAGGGTGCCGCGCGAGGCCTTCGCCGGCATTGATCAAAGGCACGTCGAGGGTGGCCTTGATCTGCTCCATCACGCCATGGTCGGCGTGCCGCGCGACCAGCGCGTCGGAGTAGTAGCCCGCCATGCGGGTGGTGTCGAGCAGGCTTTCGCCCAGGGGTTGGCGGGTGCTGTGCATGTCGCAAACGCTCAGCACGCGTGCACCGAGGCGGTAGGCCGCGGATTCGAAGCTCAGCCGCGTGCGCGTGCTGGGCTGGCAAAACAGGGTGAAGACGATCTTTCCGGCCAGCGCATTTCCGAACTCTCCGGGAAACCGCCGAATGTCGTCGGTATCGGAAAACAGCGACTCGATTTCGCTGCGCGAAAGGTCTTCGATGGATATCAGGTTTTTTGAGGCCATGCGCCATCAATCATTGCAGCCGACAAATACAAGGCGCTATCGGTGCGCCAATGCGCACCGATAGCAGCTTGCTCCTCCCCTCCCGGCTTTTTATTCAAGTCTCTGGAGTTTTTGCACAGGATGAATATTGACGGCATTCAATCCATAAGTGAAGATTTGCCGTCTTATACAAAACATAAGCTAAGCCTATGGAACGCACCTTGGATCTCGATCAATTACGGACCTTCGCGCTGGTGCTGGAATTGGGGAGTTTTTCTGCTGCGGCGCAACGGCTGGGGGTGACCCAGCCCGCGGTAAGCCTGCAGGTGAGAAATCTGGAGCGCCGCCTGTCGGTGCGCCTCATCGAGCGGGTGGGCCGCCGCGTGGGCCCGACCTCCGCCGGCGCGGATCTGCTGGCCCATGTGCCGCATGTGACGGCCGCCGTGGCCAATGCCGTGAGCGCCGCCACCTTCCACTCGGCCGGGGTGACTGGGCGCGTGCGGCTGGGCACGGGCCTGACCTCATGCCTGTACCTGCTGCCGCCCATCCTGCAGGACCTGCGCAAGCACTTTCCGTCGCTGAGCATCCTCGTGAGCACGGGCAACACGGAGGATTACGTGCGCCGCATCGAGGACAACTCGATCGATGCCGCCATCGTGACGCTGCCCATCGTCTCGCGCGCGGTTGCCGTGGTCCCCATCCTGGAGGACGAGCTCATGGCCATCTGCCGCCGCGGCACCTGCCACTGGCCGCGGGCAGTCACCGCGCAGATGATGAACGAGCACCCGCTGGTGAAGTTCGAGACGGGCAGCAGCACGCGCGGGATCGTGGACGACTGGCTGAGCGCCGGCGGCACCTTGCCCACGCCCGCGCCCGTCATGGAGTTCGACAGCGTGGAGGCCATCAAGGCGATGGTGGCGGCGGGTCTGGGCTGCGGCATCCTGCCGCGCATGGCGCTTTCGGGCCACAGCCGCCGCCATGAAGACCTCGAACTGCGGCCGCTGGACCCGCCCCTTTACCGCACCCAGGCCCTCATCACCCGACACGACAAGCCCATGAACCGGGGGCTGCAGAAGGTGATCGAGGCCATCGTCGAGGGCGGCAGGGCCGCGGCGCGGCCCGGTCCCTGACGCGTCACCCGCGCCCGGCCCCGGAGGCCACCGGGGTGGGCCGCGCGGTATCCTGCGGGCCGTGAATTACGCGCAGCTCCTCCTCCCCGACTTTGCCCTCATCCTGTGCGGTTACCTGGTCTGCCGCTACACAGCCCTCAACCGCGCCGTGTGGCAGCCGGTGGAAAGCCTGGTGTACTACCTGCTCTTTCCCATCCTGCTGTTCCAGTCCATCATCAAAAGCCCGATCCAGATCGGCGAGGCCTCGGGGCTGATCGGTGCCGGCGTGGCGACGGGCCTGGTCGGCATCGCACTGGCCTACAGCCTGCCGCGGCTGCCCGGCCTGCGTGGCCGCATCGACCCGCGCGACCACGCGGCGAGCGCGCAGGTGGCGTTCCGCTTCAATTCCTTCATGGGCTTGGCGCTGGCCGAACGGCTGGCGGGCCCGCAGGGCCTGCTGCTCATCGCCGTGCTGATCGGCGTGTGCGTGCCGCTGTTCAACGTGGCCGCGGTGTGGCCCATGGCGCGCGCGGGCCAGCACGGGTTCTTCAAGGAGCTGCTGCGCAACCCGCTGATCGTGGCCACCGGATCGGGGCTGGCGGCCAACCTGCTGGGCTTTCACATCCCCGTGTGGATGGAGCCCACGGTGAGCCGCATCAGCGCGGCGTCGCTCGCGCTCGGGCTCATGGCGGCCGGCGCGGGCATGCAGTTCGGCCTGCTCACGCGCGGAAAGCTGCTGTCGGCATCGGTGCTGGCGATCCGCCATCTGGTGCAGCCGGTGATCGCGTTCGGCATGGCGCGACTGCTGCGGCTGGACGCAGTGCAGACCACGGTGCTGATGGCCTTCTCCGCCCTGCCCACCGCATCCACCTGCTACGTGCTCGCGGCCCGCATGGGCTACAACGGGCCCTACGTGGCCGGGCTGGTGACGCTGTCCACCGTGCTGGGGGTGGTCAGCCTGCCCTTCGCGCTCGCCGTGCTGCGCTGACAAACCCATGCGGCCCACGGGCCGCTCACCACACGCCGGCCCAGTGCAGGAGCGCGGCCATCGCCGGCATGAGCAGCGCCGTGGCGATGCCGTTGAGCGCCATGGCCAGCGCGGCGAACGAGCCGGCGGTGGCGTGGGTCTGCAACTCGCGCGCCGTGCCGATGGCATGCGCCGTCAGCCCCACGGCGAAGCCGCGAACCACCGGGTCGCCATCAAGCCGCAGCGCGCGCAGCAGCGGGCTAGCCATCACCGCGCCGGCGATGCCGGTGACCGCCACGGCCACCGCCGCCAGCGATGCGATGCCGCCCAGCCGCTCGGCCACGGCGGTCGCGATGGGAATGGTGGCCGACTTGGGCGCGAGCGACATCAGCGTCTGCATCGACCCGCCCAGCGCCCACGCCACGAGCACGGCCGATCCGATGGCCGCCACCGATCCGGCGAGCAGCGCGATCGCCACCGGCCGCCAGATCTGCCGGATCCGGCCGAGTTGCCCATACAACGGCACCGCCAGCGCCACCGTGGCCGGGCCGATGAAGAAATGGATCAGTTGCACCCCCTCGAAGTACACCGGGTACGGCACGCCGAGCGCCAAGAGCACGCACACGATGCCCACCACGGCCGTGAGCACGGGCAGCAGGAACGGGTTGTGGCCGCTGCGCCGGTACATCCACAGCGCCGCGAGGTAGGCCAGCAGCGTGAGCGTGAGCCAGGTCAACGGGGAGCGTTCCAGCGCGCTCAGTGCCGCCAGGCCCGCGGTGGAATCCGTCATGCGGGCGCCCTCATGCCGGCGGACCCGCGCGCCGGCTGCGCGCCAGCAGCCAATGCAGGGTGAGCGCCGTCACGGCCATCGTCACCGCCGCACCGACGATGCAGGCGATGAGGAAGGGCTTCCACTCGTCCGCCACCCGGCCGAAGTGCACCATCACGCCGGTCACGGTGGGGATGAACAGCAGCATCATGTGCTGCAGCAGGGAGGACGCGGTCGTGGCCAGCGCTTCGGGCACGCGCCGCCGCCAGGCCAGCCAAGCCAGCCAAGCCAGCAGCCAGAGCATGCCGACCAGGGCGCCCGGCAACGGCCAGCCCGTCAGGCGCACCGTGGCCTCTCCGAGCAACTGGAAGGCGATGAGAAGGCACAGGGCTTGGATCATGGGCAGGCCGGTATTGTCGGCCAGCCGCAGCCCGCCCGCACCCGGGCGTTTTGCCGCAGGCGAATGCTATCTATTTAATAGCACGATGCCCTAGTACTTATTGCGCTGGAGGCCGTTTTTGCTCCAACCCCCAGGCGACGTGCTCCCGCACCAGGGCGCTGGCGTCGGCGGCGCGGGACCGCAGCGCGGCCTCAATGCCGGCGTCGCCCGTGGCATGCAGCGCATTGCCCAGCGCCACGGCCACGTTGCGCAGCCACCGTTCGTGGCCGATGCGGCGGATGGGGCCACCTTCCGTCATGCGCAGGAAGGTGGGCTCGTCCCAGGCGAACAGGTGCGCGAGCTGCTGCCCGCCTAGGCCGGGCCGCGCGTCGAAATCGGGCAGCCCGCTGACCTGCGCGAACTTGTTCCAGGGGCAGATGAGCTGGCAATCGTCGCAGCCGTAGATGCGGTTGCCCATCGGGCGGCGCAGTTCGACGGGAATCGGCCCCGCATGTTCGATGGTGAGGTAAGAGATGCAACGCCGGGCGTCCACTCGGTGCGGCGCGACGATGGCCTGCGTGGGGCACACGTCGATGCACGCCTGGCAACTGCCGCAATGCGCGGTGACGGGCGCGCTGGGCTCGAGCGGCATGTCCACATAGATCTCGCCCAGAAAGAACATGGAGCCCGCCTCGCGGTTGAGCACCAGCGTGTGCTTGCCGCGCCAGCCCTGCCCGCTGCGGCTGGCCAGTTCCGCCTCCAGCACGGGCGCCGAATCGGTGAACACCCGGTGCCCCACCGGCCCCACGGCCTCGCCGATGCGGTCGGCCAGCTTCTGCAGCCGCTGGCGCAGCACCTTGTGGTAGTCGCGCCCCCGGGCGTACACCGACACAATGCCTTCGGACGGGCGCTCCAGCCGCGCGAACTCCACGGCCTGCCAGCCGGGGCCGGCGCCCGGCGCGCCGTGCGCCGGCCCGGCTGGCGTGTCGCGCGGCAGGTAGTCCATGCGGGCGGTGATCACGCTCACGGTGCCGGGCACCAGTTCGGCGGGCCGGGCGCGGCGCAGGCCGTGGGTTTGCATGTAATGCATGTCGCCATGGAACCCTTGCGCCAGCCACTGCATCAACCCCGGTTCTGCGGACGACAAATCCACACCGGCCACGCCGATTTGGGAGAATCCCAATTCGCGGGCCCAGCCTTGCATTTGAGGAACGAGTTGACTGCTGCTGAACATCACCCCCGGATTGTAGAAAGCCCCCCCGCGGACACGCTCGTCGCGCTGCGCTGGGAGAGCGAGGAAGACACCGCCGCCTTCGCCGCCCGGCTGGCCGCCCAAGCCCCGATCGCCAATGCCTTCATCACCTTGCACGGCGATCTGGGCGCCGGCAAGACCACGCTGGTGCGCCACCTGCTGCGTGCGCTCGGCGTGCAGGGCCGCATCAAGAGCCCGACCTATGCCGTGGTGGAGCCGCACGAGGCACCGGGGCTGGCCATCTGGCACTTCGACTTCTACCGCTTCAACGACCCGCGCGAGTGGGAAGACGCGGGCTTTCGCGACATCTTCGCGGGGCCGGGACTCAAGATCGCGGAATGGCCCGAAAAGGCCGCCGCGCTCATCCCCGTTGAAGACCTTGCTATACACATTGAAGCAGGGGATGATGGCGAGCGGCACGTCACCCTGCAGGCCCGCACCGCATCGGGCCGCACCCTTGCACAAGGATCGAAGGCATGAGCGAAGCGCCACCCCCCCATCCACCCAGCCGGCGGTCGCTGCTCCAGGCCGGCACGCTGGTGCTGCTGCTGGGCACGCAGCAGATCGCGCGCGGTGCCAGCATCCTGGCCGTGCGCGTCTGGCCGGCGCAGGACTACTCCCGCGTCACCATCGAATCCGACCGCCAGCTGGTGGCCAAGCAATTTTTCGTGACCACGCCGCCCCGCCTGGCGGTGGACATCGAAGGCATCGACCTGAACCCCGAGCTGCGCGAACTGGTGGCCAAAGTGAAGGCAGACGACCCCAACATCGCCGGCATCCGCGTGGGCCAGAACGCGCCCAACGTGGTGCGGCTGGTGCTGGACCTCAAGCGGCCCGCCCTGCCCCAGGTGTTCACGCTGCCGCCGATCGCGGCCTACCAGCATCGGCTGGTGTTCGACCTGTACCCCGCCGAGCCCGAAGACCCGCTGGAGGCCCTCATCGCCGAGCGCCTGCGCGAAGCGCCGCCGACCGCGCCCCTGCCCAACATCGCCGCCGCCAAGCCTGGAACGGCGGGCGATCCGCTGGGTGAGTTGATCGCCCAGCAGATCCAGCGCCCCGGCGCGCCGCCCCCGCCGGTGGGCCTGCCCGCCCCGGCCGCGCCCGCCGCGCCGCCACCGGCCGTGGCAGCGGCCGCTGACGCCCCCACCCCGCCGCACGCGCCGTCGCCGCCACCGGCCGCGCCCGCCATCGCGAAGGCGACCGACCGGCTCATCATCGTAGCGCTGGACCCCGGCCATGGCGGCGAAGACCCCGGCGCCACCGGCCCCGGCGGCACGCGCGAGAAGGACATCGTGCTCAAGGTGGCGCACCTGCTGCGCGACCGCATCAACGCCACCACGGTCGGCGGCAATCCGATGCGGGCCTTCCTGACCCGCGACGCCGACTATTTCGTGCCGCTGGGCGTGCGGGTGGACAAGGCCCGGCGCGTGCAGGCCGACCTGTTCGTGAGCATCCACGCCGACGCCTTCACCACGCCCGCGGCGCGCGGCGCCAGCGTGTTCGCGCTGAGCCAGGGCGGCGCCTCCAGCTCGGCCGCGCGCTGGCTGGCCAACAAGGAAAACCAGTCCGACCTCATCGGCGGCCTGAACGTCCGCGTGCAGGACCGGCACGTGCAAAGCGCCCTGCTGGACATGAGCACCACGGCGCAGATCAACGACAGCCTGAAGCTCGGCAGCGTGCTGCTGGGCGAGATCGGCAGCATGGCCAAACTGCACAAGCCGCGCGTGGAGCAAGCCGGCTTTGCCGTGCTCAAGGCGCCGGACATTCCCAGCGTGCTCGTGGAAACCGCCTTCATCAGCAACCCCGAGGAAGAGGCCAAGCTGCGCACCGCCGCCTACCAGCAGCAATTGGCCGACGCACTGATGCGCGGCATCACGCGATACTTCGCCAAGAACCCGCCGCTGGCACGCAGCCGGTCCGTCTGAGGGCTCGGCGGGCCTGAGAGCGTGACCTGAAACCACGAGGAGAACCCCATGGCCCTGCACCACGCACGTTCTGGAGAAGTCGTCAGCCTGAGCCCTCTGGGCGACCGGCTGGCGAGCGCCGCCACCACGGCCATCATCAAGGCCGCCCAGCTGGAAGTGATCCGCGTCGTGCTGGCGGCCGGCAAGGATTTGCGCCAGCACGACACGCCGGGCGAAATCACCGTTCAGTGCCTGGAGGGCGAAGCGGAGTTCCACACCGCCGGCGGGGCACGTCTGCTGCGCCCGGGCGACTTCGTGCACCTGCAGCCCCGCGCCGCGCACTCGCTGCGCGCGGTGAGCGATGCGTCGCTTCTCGTGACCATCTGCCTGTCCCCGGGCTGACCCGCAAGCCGCGGTCAGGTGGGGCACCTCCTACAGCACGCGGCCTCGCCTGCCTACACCGCAGTCGCGGCGCCGGGGCGATAGTACAGGCATGGGTTGGGACAGGCAAATGCAGCGGTTTGAATGGATCGCCGCCCTGTCCGGATCCCATGCCCTCACAGATATCAGGAGCCAAGTCATGAACTACCGCCATCTCGTTTCCGCCGCCGCTGTCGCAGCCGCACTCGGCCTCGTCGGCTGCTCTTCCAACCCCACCAATGCACAGATCGGTACCGGCGTAGGCGCCGTCGCCGGTGGCGTGCTGGGCAGTGCCGTCGGTGGTACCACCGCAACCGTGATCGGTGCCGGCGCCGGTGCGCTGGTCGGCCACGAACTCGGCGAAGACCGCGATCAACGCCGCCGCTGATCGCACGGGGATGGTTTAACCCCCCATCCTTTCGATCACAAAACGCCTGCAGGGCCCCAGTGCCCTGCAGGCGTTTTTGCGTGGGTGCCAGGCGGAGCGCCTCTCAAAGCACAGATGCAAAGCGATAAAAAAGCGTCTCGCCACTAACCGATACGGTTTAGTACATTTAAAGCGCGTGGGTGCGGCTAACATTCTTCGCTTGTTCCACTCTGCAGAATGCATTCCATGCGCCCGTCGCCCCTGGCCTCCGCCAACGAACCTCTTTCGCCCGAGCCTGCGCTGAGCCGCCGCCGAGCCGCGCTGCAACTGATGGCCATACCCGCCGCCATCGCGTCGGGCAGTGCCCTGGCGAACGGCACGGCGGATGCAGCGAGCGCTGCATCCAAGAAGCGATTCACCACGTCGCAAGGCTGCCACCTGCACTACCAGGATCGTGGCCGGGGCCCGGTCGTGCTGCTCGGGCACAGCTACCTGTGGGATTCTTCGATGTGGGCGCCCCAGATCCAGGCGTTGTCGCGGCACTTCCGGGTCATCGCGCCCGACCTGTGGGGCCACGGCGCGTCGGGGCCGTTGCCTGCCGACACGCAGGACCTGAAAGGCCTGGCGGCACAGATGCTGGAACTGCTCGACGCCCTGCACGTCCGCGAATGCGCCGTGGTCGGCCTCTCGGTCGGCGGCATGTGGGGGGCGGAGCTGGCGCTGAAGGCGCCGGACCGGGTTCGCAGCCTCGTGATGATGGACACCTACCTCGGGGCCGAGCCCGAGGCCACGCGTCTGCGTTACTTCGGCCTGCTCGATGCGATCGAGGCTGGCGGGCAGATCACCCAGCCGCTGGTGGATGCCATCGTGCCGATCTTCTTTCGGCCCGGCACCGATCCCTCGAGCCCCCGCCCCGCCGCCTTCGGCCGCAGCCTGGCGGCGATGGCGCCTGATCGATTGCGCCAATCGGTGGTGCCGCTGGGCCGCATCATCTTCGGCCGCGCCGATGCGATGGACCGGCTGGCTGCGCTCCGCCCCCAGACCACGCTGCTCATGTGCGGCGACGAGGACATTCCCCGCCCGCCGCACGAGATGCACGCCATGGCCGAGGTGATCGGCTGCGATGCCGTGGTGATCCCCGAGGCTGGCCACATCTCGAACCTGGACAACCCGGAGTTCGTCACCCGCCAGCTGCTGCAGTGGCTGGACCGCACGATGCGCTGACAGCGCATTCGCTTTGGCATCGGGGATGGGGCGCGCGGTGCCCCCGGCTCCCGCTCAGGCCGTTTTCTGGCGGCCGGCGCGCCAGCCGCCGTAGAGCGCGATCAGGCCCGGCACCAGGATCAGCGCCCAGATGATCTTGTCCAGATTGGCCTGCACCCACGGGAAGTTGCCGAAGAAGTAGCCCGCCGTGCAGATGCCCAGCACCCACAGCAGCGCACCGCCCACGTTGAACGCCGTGAACTTCGCCCGGCCCATTTCGGCCACGCCGGCCACGAAGGGCGCGAAGGTGCGGATGAAGGGCATGAAGCGCGCCAGCACGATGGTGACGCCGCCGTAGCGTTCGTAGAAGTCGTGCGCCTGCTGGAACGCGCGCCGGTTGAACCAGCGCGAATCGGGCCACTGGAATACCTTGGGCCCGAAATAGCGCCCGATGGTGTAGTTGCACTGGTCTCCGAGAATGGCCGCCGCGATCAGCACCGCGCAGGCCAGCGGAAAGTTCATGAGCCCCGCACCGCACAGCGCACCGACGATGAACAGCAGCGAATCGCCGGGCAGGAACGGCATCACCACCACACCCGTCTCGACGAAGACGATGAGGAACAGCAACGCATACACCCACGGGCCGTAGGCGCTGACGAAGGCCGCCAGGTGCTTGTCCACGTGCAGGATGAAGTCGATCAGGAACTGGATGATTTCCAAGGGCGGACCTTCTGAGGAAAGTGGGATGGCGGGATTGCCAATGCGGCGCGTACTCTAACCGCACTGCCTAGAATGCCGGGCAATGACCACAGAGCCCACCCTGCGCCGACCGATCCGCGACCTGCCCGACGAACTGATCAGCCAGATCGCGGCCGGCGAGGTGGTCGAACGGCCCGCCTCCGCCGTGCGCGAGCTGGTGGACAACGCGCTCGACTCCGGCGCCACCCAGATCGCCGTGCGCCTGCTGGCCGGCGGCGTGCGGCTGATTTCGGTGGAAGACGACGGCAGCGGCATCCCTCAGGAAGAACTGCCGATCGCCCTGCGGCGCCACGCCACCAGCAAGATCACCAACCTGCACGACCTCGAATCCGTGGCCACCATGGGCTTTCGCGGCGAGGCGCTCGCCGCCATCGCTTCGGTGTCGGAAATGGCCCTGCTGTCGCGCACCGCGGAGCAGGCCAGCGCTTTCCTGCTGGATGCGCGCAGCGGCGAACTGCGGCCCGCCGCACGCAGCCAGGGCACGACGGTGGAAGTGAAGGAACTGTTCTTCGCGACACCGGCGCGGCGCAAATTCCTCAAGACCGACGCAACCGAGCTGGCCCACTGCATCGAGGCCGTGCGCCGCCACGCGCTCGCCCGGCCCGATGTGGGCTTCGCCATCTGGCACGAAGGCAAGCTGGTCGAGCAGTGGCGCGCCACCCTGGCCAGCGGCGACGACTCCGACACGGCGCTGCAGCAGGCGCTCGACCGGCGGCTGGCCGACGTGCTGGGAGAGGACTTCCTCGCGGAATCGGTCGCCGTGCGCCACCGCCACGGCGCCATCACGGTGACCGGCCGCGCCGGCCTGCCGGATGCGGCCCGCTCGCGCGCCGACCAGCAGTTCTGCTACGTGAACGGCCGCTTCGTGCGTGACAAGGTGCTCACGCACGCCGCGCGCGCCGCCTACGAGGACGTGCTGCACGGGCAGAAGCAGCCCGTGTATGCGCTGTACGTGGCCATCGATCCGTTGCGGGTGGATGTGAACGTGCATCCCACCAAGATCGAGGTGCGCTTTCGAGACAGCCGCGAGGTCCACCAGGCCGTGCGCCATGCGGTGGAGAACGCCCTGGCCGTGCCCCGTGCCCAGGCACTCGCCGCGAGCGGCGCCACCGAGACGGCGCCAGGGGAGGCCGCCCCGGCGCCCGCTCCCGGGATGGCGCCCAGCTGGAAAGCGCAGGCGGCGATCCGGTTCGATGAGCCCGTGGTCGGCCACTGGGTGACCGACCTGCAGGCGCTGTGGGGATCGCCGAAGGGGCCCGGCGTCGGCGCACAAGACAGCGCCTTCCCGGCCAGCGTGCAGGAGCCGCGCGCCGAATGGGGCCATGCCGGCGCTGCGACGGCCGGCACCGTTGCCTGGACTCCGCCCCCCTCCCCGCAGACCACCCCCTCTTCAGCGGCCGACGTGGCGCCCGCGCCGCCCACGCCGGACGACGACGCGCCGGCCTGGCCCCTGGGCCGGGCGGTGGCGCAGATCCAGGGCGTCTACATCCTTGCGGAAAACGCCCACGGCCTGGTCATCGTGGACATGCATGCCGCGCACGAACGCATCGTGTACGAGCGGCTCAAGGCGCAGGTGGACGGCAGCGAACGCATCGCCAGCCAGCCGCTGCTGATCCCGGCGACCTTCGCCGCCACGCCGCAGGAAGTGGCCACGGCCGAGGCCCAGGCCGACACGCTGTCGATGCTGGGGCTGGAGATCGCCCCCTTCTCCCCGAAGACGCTGGCCGTGCGCGCCGTGCCCACCTCGCTGGCCCAGGGCAATGCGGTGGAACTGGCACGCAGCGTGCTCGCGGAGTTGTCAGCGCACGACGCCAGCACCGTGGTGCAGCGCGCCCGCAATGAAATTCTGGGTACGATGGCCTGCCACGGCGCGGTGCGCGCCAACCGCCGGCTCACCCTCGACGAAATGAACGCCCTGCTGCGACAGATGGAAGTCACCGACCGGTCCGACCAGTGCAATCACGGCCGCCCCACCTGGCGGCAACTGTCCATGCGCGAGCTGGACGCCCTCTTCCTGCGCGGACGCTGACCCCCCGGCGCCGCAGGCCATACGGATTCCACCCATGCCACTGCGCCGCCACCACCCCCATCACCTTCGCTCCGCCTGCCAGGGCTATGGCGTGGCAGCCCTGGCGACCATCGCCGCCCTCACGCTGCCGGCCCACGCGGGGCGGCCCCTCACGGTCGACGACGCGGGGGTGAACGCCCCTGGCGAAGGGCACGTGGAGGTGTGGTGGGAGGGCGTGCACCGCGACCGCGGCGCCTTCTATGCAGCGCCGGCCTATGCCCCGGCGGCGCTGCCGGGCCTGGAGCTGGGCGCCCTGCTGGCGCGCGATCTGGACGGCCGCGCCACGGTGCAAAGCGTGGTGGCCAAATGGCAGTGGACGCCGCCGCCCGAGCAAGGCTGCCACGCGGCCAGCAGCGTGGGCCTGTGGCACACCCACCGGGAGCCGCGCAGCACGCGGGCCCTCAACCTGCTGGGCACCTGCATCGCCAGTTGGGGGGCCGTGCACGCCAATGCCGGCACGCTGCACACGCCCGACCACCGCTGGCTGCCCACCTGGGGCGCCGCGGTCGAATCCACCTGGGGTGCGGTCACGGCGCACATCGAGGCGTTCGGCCAGCGCGGCGGTCCGCCCACGTTCCAGACCGGCGCGCTGTGGGAATGGACACCGGGCTGGCAACTGGACGGGGTCGTCGGGCGCCGGCAGGGCAGGACCCTGCTGAGCATCGGCGTCAAGCACAGCTTCTGACGCACCCCAAAACGATGGCCCGCCGGCGACCCTGCCGCCGGCAGGCCGTCGACCGAGGGATCAGTCGTCCCGCGCCGCCTTGGCGTGGTCGGGGAAGTCCGCGAACACGCCGTCCACGCCCAGGCGGTAGAACATGCGGTATTCCGCCTTCGGATCGCCCTTGAAGTCGGAAGCCAGGCGGCGCGCCTCGCTGCGGAAGGTGTACGGGTGCACGAAGAGCCCGGCCGCGTGCGCATCGGACACGACGGAGGTCGCGGGCATCATCACGCGGTCGCGCTCGTCGATCTTGCCGTCGCCGTTCAGGTCGTCGGGCTGGCCGTCCTTGTTGTCATCCACCAGCTTCGAGGGGATCAGGTACGGCTTCCAGGGGCCGATGCCGTCCGCATAGGTCTTGACCTCCTTCAAGCCCGCAGGGGTCAGCAGGCTGGCGAAGGTGCGCTGGTCGCCGGCCACGGCGAAGTCGTAGGGCTTGTCGTAGGGCGCGGTCAGGTCCATGCTGCCGTCGGCCTTGATGTCGTTGGCATCCACCAGTTGCACCAGGCGCACCTGGGTCTTGGTGCGCAGGTACTTGAGGTTAGACACTTCGAACGACTGCAGGATGACGGGCGACGCCGCGGTGGTGTAGCCGTACTGCGAGAGCGTGGTGAGCAGCCGGTCCTCGAGCTTGAGGTTCAGGTTGGCGTGGTAGGTGGGGTGCTTGGTTTCGATGTACACGCCCACGGTGCGGCCCACGCGCGTGCCTTCGGACCGGGCGAGGTCCAGCACTTCGGCCAGCGTCGGGATCTGGTACTTGCCGTTGAACGACTGATCGCGCTCGGCCAGGGGCTGGATGGCGCGCAGGGTCTTGATCTCGGCCAGGGTGAAGTCGGAGGCGAACCAGCCTTCTTCTTGAACGCCATCGACCATCTTCTTGGTCTTGCGGCTGGCGAACTCCGGGCGCTGCGACACGTCGGTGGTGCCGGTGATGTTGGGTTCGTGCCGTGCGATCAGCACGCCGTCCTTGGTGGCCACGAGGTCCGGTTCGATGAAGTCCGCGCCCAGCTCGATGCCCTTCTTGTAGCCTTCCAGCGTGTGGTCCGGCAGGTAGCCGGCGGCACCGCGGTGGCCGATCACCAGGGGCTTGGCGCCGTTCAGCGTGGGGAAATCATCGTCATTGCCGCCACAGGCGGCCAGGGCAGCGGCGGCGGCCAGGGCCAGCGCGGCCCCCTTGAAACCAGACAGGTGCATTGCTCTACCTCGTTGATCGTTGAAGTGCGCCACTGTGGAGGCGCCACATGACAGGACGGTGACTCGGGGAACTTTGCCGCGGCAGCGGTATCTCGGCGCTTCACGCACCGTTGTTGTGCGTTGTTGTGCGTTGTTGTGCGTTGTTGTGCGTTGTTGTGCGTTGTTGTGCGTTGTTGTGCGTTGTTGTGCGTTGTTGTGCGTTGTTGTGCGTTGTTGTGCGTTGTTACCCCGCCTTGCCCCCTGAGTGCGCATCCTACGGGCGACCCCGTCCGGCCGTCACGGCCTATCGATGCTGCGCTGCAGCGTCAATCGGCGCTTTTCCGGGCTCCTGACCTGGGCAGCGGTGCCGAAATCAGGCCATCTCTCCCGCACAATCCGCATGTAACAAAGCGCATCGACGGGCGCGTTTCTTGCAAAAGCCGGAAAAGCCGGGGATTTCCCGATTTGCTATTGAAAAGTGAGCAACCAAGGCAATCAAACCGCCGGCATACCCGCTGAAACACTGCCATAGAACTTTCCCGACACCGCGGCACTCAGTCCTACCCATGAAACGCTGGCCCCTCCTTTCATCCATCGCCCTCGCCATGGCCGTCACGGCGGGTTGCGCCACCCTCGACGCCAAGCAGCGCGAGTGGATCTTCCAGCCCAGCGACCGTGCCTGGGGCGGTGCCCAGTCCACCGACGACATGGAAGATGTCTGGATCGCATTCGACTCGAAAGCCACCGGCAAGGCCGAGAAGCTGCACGGCCTGTGGCTGCCGGCCGCCAAAGCCGATGCGCCCGTGCTGCTGTACCTGCACGGCGCGCGCTGGAACGTATCGGGATCGGCAGGCCGCATGCGGCGCATGCAGAGCATGGGGTTCTCGGTGCTGGCAGTCGACTACCGCGGCTTCGGGCGCAGCAGCGCGGCCCTGCCGTCGGAAACCACGGCCCTGGAAGACGCCCGCGCCGCGTGGGACTGGCTCGCGCAGCGCGCGCCCGACCAGCCGCGCTACATCTTCGGCCACTCGCTCGGCGGCGCCATCGCCATCGACCTGGCGGCGATGGTTAACGACGAGAAGGGCACCATCGTGGAAGGCACCTTCACCAACATCCCCGAGGTCGTGGCCACGTTCAAGTGGGGTTGGCTGCCGGTGTCGGCCCTCATCACCCAGCGCTTCGAGTCGGCGCGCAAGGTGGCCCACATCGGCTCGCCCCTGCTGGTGGTGCACGGCAGCGACGACAGCCTGATCCCGCCCACCCTCGGCCGCAAGCTGTACGACGCCGCGCAGGAACCCAAGCGCTTCGTGCTGGTGGAAGGCGGCACGCACCACAGCACGAACACGGTGGGCGAGCCGCAGTACCGCGCCGCGCTGGCGGACCTGTTCCAGGTGTACTGACCCGGCCGGCGTGCGCAGGCAAAGGCCGCCTGCGCACCCGGTCGGGCGGTGCCCATCTGGTAGGCTCGCCCGCATGTCCGTTCCCCTCTTCGCCGCGACGGGCCAGGAGCCGCCGGCGGTCGCCGTCGCGCCGGGTCTGGCCATCACCGTGCTCGCGCTGCTGCTGAGCCTGCAGCCCGTCACCACCGATCTCTACCTGCCTGCGCTGCCCTCGCTCACGCGCAGCCTGGACGCACCCGTGGCGTCCGCCCAGCTCACGCTCAGCGCGCTGCTGCTGGCCTTCGGGTGCTCGCAGCTCGTCTGGGGGCCGCTGTCGGACCGCTTCGGCCGCCGGCCGGTGCTGCTGGCGGGTCTTTCCATCTACACCCTGGCATCGGTCGCCAGCGTGCTCGCCCCGTCGATGCAATGGCTGATCGGCTGGCGCGTGGCGCAGGGCGCGGCCATGGGCGCGGTGGTGATGTGCGCCCGCGCCATCGTGCGCGACCTCTACACGCCGGCACTGGGCGCGCGCGCGATGTCGCGGGCCCTCACCGGGCTGGGCATCGCGGCCAGCCTGTGCGCACCGGTGGGCGGGCTGCTGACGGAGTGGCTGGGCTGGCGCGCGGCGCTCTCGGCCCTCACCGCCTACGGTGTGGCCACGCTGGCCGTGGTCGCCCTGGGCCTGCCCGAGACGCTGGCGCGGCGCAATCCGAACGCCCTGCGGCCGGCCACGCTGGCACACACCTGGGCCACGGTGCTGCGGCACCGCACGTTCTGGGCCTATTCGCTGCTGACCACGGCCAGCTACGGCGGGCTGTTCACGTTCCTGGCAGCATCGTCGTTCGTCTTCATCGAAGCCCTGGGGCTTTCGCGACCGCAATACGGCGCCGTGCTGCTGTCGACCGCGCTGGCGTACCTGGTGGGCACGGTGCTCTGCCGGCAGCTGGTCGCGCGCCTGGGCGTGCGGCGCACCGTGGCGGTGGCCGGCGCCGTCAGCCTGCTCGGCGGTACGCTGATGGCCGCGGCGGCCTTCGCCGGCTGGCATGCGCCGCTGGCACTGCTGCTACCGATGTGCGTGTTCATGGTGGCGCATGGCATTCACCAGCCGTGCGGGCAAAGCGGTGCGGTGGGCCCGTTTCCACAGGCGGCCGGCGTGGCCTCGGCCCTGAACGGCTTCATGATGATGCTGGTCGCCTTTGCCGTGGGCCGATGGGTCGGCGCGCGGCTGGACGGCACCGTGTGGCCGCTGGTGCACGGCGTGTGGGCCTGCTCGGCCGCGCTGGCCCTGACCGCCTGGACGCTGGTGCAACGACACGGAGAGCCCCATGCGCCTGCCTGAGACGCTGCCCTGCATCGCGCTGGCCGGCCCCACCGCCTCGGGCAAGACGACGGGCGCCCTGGCGCTGGCCGCATCGCTGGCGCCGCATTGCCCGGTGGAGATCGTGAGCGTCGATTCGGCGCTGGTGTACCGCGGCATGGACATCGGCACGGCCAAGCCGACGCCCGCCGAACTGGCCTCGGTGCCGCACCACCTGATCGACATCCGCGACCCGTTGCACGCCTACAGCGCGGCCGAGTTCGTAGCCGACGCGACCCGCCTCATCGCGCAGATCCGCGCCCGCGGCGCGCTGCCGCTGCTGGTGGGCGGTACCATGCTGTACTTCAAGGCCCTGCTGGACGGCATCGACGACATGCCGCCCGCCGACCCCGCCGTGCGCGCCGAACTGGAGGCCCAGGCCGCCGCCATCGGCTGGCCCGGCATGCACGCCGAACTGGCCCGCGTGGACCCGATCACCGCCGCGCGCCTGGCACCGGCGGACAGCCAGCGCATCCAGCGCGCGCTGGAGGTGTGGCGCATCGCAGGGCAGCCGCTGTCGAGCTTTCATACGATTAAAAAAGGAGCAGAAGACGGCGCCAATGCGGCGGTGGATGCCCTTTTCTCTCTGGAACCCGAAGACCGCGCCTGGCTGCATGGGCGCATCGCCCAGCGCTTCGACGCCATGCTGGACACGGGCTTCGTCGATGAAGTGCGCCGGCTTCGGGCGCGCGGCGACCTGCACCCCGACCTGCCCTCCATGCGCTGCGTGGGCTACCGCCAGGCCTGGGAGGTGCTGGATGCCGAGGCGGCCACCGGCGCGCTGGACCTCGCCGGCCTGCGCGAGCGCGGCATGGCCGCCACCCGCCAACTGGCCAAGCGCCAGGTGACCTGGCTGCGCAGCATGCCGGCACGCCACACCATCCCCTGCGATGCCCCCGGCGCCACCGAGCGGCTGGTGCAGGCCGTGCACCGGCGGCTGGCAGACCAGGCCGCGGCATGAACGCCGCACCGCACGGCAACGCAGGCCCGGCGACCGCCGTGCTGCGCGTCGAACAGTTGGGCAAGCGCTACGGCGAGGCCGACGTGTTCGCGCAGGTGGACCTGGCCGTACACCCCGGCGAGTTCGTGGCCATCGTGGGCGAATCGGGCGTGGGCAAGTCCACGCTGCTCAACTGCCTCGCGGGCCTTGATACCTGGGACACGGGCCGCATCGTGCACGGCGGCACCGACCTGTCCACGCTGGACGACACGCAGCGCGCCCTTTGGCGGCGCGCGCACGTGGGCTTCGTGTTCCAGGCCTTCCACGTGCTGCCGCACCTGGACGTGGCGCAGAACGTGGCGCTGCCGCTCATGCTGCTGGGCCGCACCGATCCGGCACGGGTGGCACACATGCTGGCCGCCGTGGGCCTGGAGGGCCTGGGCGATCGCCTGCCCCAGCAACTGAGCGGCGGACAACTGCAGCGAGTGGCCATCGCCCGCGCGCTGGTGCACCGCCCCGCCCTGCTGCTGGCCGACGAGCCCACGGGCAACCTCGACCCCGCCACGGCCGCCCGCGTGATGGACCTGCTGCTGGCCCAGACGCGCGAACACGGCGCGGCGCTGGTCCTGGTCACCCATTCGGACGCCGCCGCAGCCCGGGCGGACCGGCGGCTGCGCCTTACGGCCAGTGGCATGGCACCTTCCGCCGGCCAACCCGGCCCGGTTGTGCCCCCCGCGACCTGACCGGCACCGGCCTCCATTCCCATGCTCCGCCTGCTGCGCACCTTCTCCTGGCAGGAACTGCGCCACCACCCCTGGCGCGCCGCAGCCGCCGTGGCCGCCGTCATGCTGGGCGTGGCGTTGGCCTTCGCGGTCCATGTGATCAATGCATCGGCCCTGTCCGAGTTCGCGCAGGCCGTGCGCAGCATCAACGGCCAGCCCGATCTGGAACTGCGCGCCACGCAGGGCAACCTGCCCGACGCGCTGTATGGCCTGGTCGCCACGCACCCGCTGGTGGCACGCGCCGGGCCGGTGCTGGAAACCTCCGCCCAGGCCAGCGTGCCTGGAACGGCGGGGGCCGCGGCGGTGGCCTTGCGCGTGCTGGGCGCCGACGCGTTGCTGCTGCCGGCGATGGCCCCTGCCCTGGTGCCCCAGGCCTTCGAAAGCGCCGACCGGCTGGCGCTGCTGGCGCCGGCCACGGTGTTTCTGAACGGCGCGGCCCTGCAGGCACTCGGGCTGCGCGGCGATGCCGTGGTGCCGGCACTGCAGCTGCGCACGGGCCTGCAGGTGCACACGGTTCGCGTGGCGGGCACGGTGGCCGCGGGCGGCGCGCCGCTGGCCGTGATGGACATCGGCGCGGCGCAGGACCTGTTCCAGCGCAGCGGGCAACTGAGCCGCATCGACGTGCAGCTGCGCCCCGGCGCCAGTGCCGACGCCTTTCGCCAGGCGCTGCAGGCCCTGCCCGGCGCATCGGCCGGCGTGGCCGTGCTGCAGCCCGGGGATGCCACCGCGCGCACCAGCAACCTGTCGCGCGCCTACCGCGTCAACCTGACCGTGCTGGCGCTGGTGGCGCTGTTCACCGGGGCCTTCCTCGTGTTCTCGGTGCTGGCCCTGAGCGTGGCGCAGCGCGCGCCGCAGTTCGCCCTGCTGGCCGTGCTGGGCGCCACGCCCCGCCAGCGGCTGGCCCTGGTGCTGGCCGAGTCGGCGGCATTGGGCGCGGCAGGCAGTGCCGCGGGCATCGCGCTGGGCACGGCGCTGGCGGCCCTGGCGCTGCGCTGGCTCGGCGGCGATCTGGGCGGCGGCTACTTCGCCGGCGTGCAGCCGGCCCTGCAATGGAGCGCGCCGGCCGCGCTGCTGTATGGCCTGCTGGGCCTGGCCGCAGCGCTCGTGGGCGGCTGGTGGCCGGCCCGCGCGGCCCAGCAGTTGCCGCCCGCGCAGACACTCAAGGGCCTGGGCGCATCACTGGGCGGAACGCAGCGCGGTGGGCTGGCGTTGCTGCTGATGGCGGGCGGCGCGCTGCTGGCCGGCGCGCCGCCCGTGTTCGGCATTCCGCTGGCCGCCTATGCCTCTGTGGGCCTTTTGCTGGTGGGCGGCATTGCCCTGCTGCCGTGGATCGTGGGCGGGTTGCTGCGCGGGCTGGCCCCCCTGGCCGGGCAGCACCTGCTGCCCTTGCTGGCGCTGGAGCGCGCCCGCCGCACGCGTGGCACCGCCGCCGTGGCGGTGGGCGGCGTGGTGGCCAGCCTGAGCCTGGCCGTGGCGCTCACGGTGATGGTGAGCAGCTTTCGCGGATCGGTCGGCCAGTGGCTGGATGCGGTGCTGCCCGCGCCGCTCTACCTGCGCCTGGCCAGCACGGCGGGGGCCAACGCCGGGACGGACGATGCCGCGGCCTTTCCCCCCGGGTTCGACACTGCGGTGGCCCGGCTGCCGGGCGTGGCGCGCGTGCAGGCCCTGCGCACCAGCAGCCTCTTGCTGGACCCCGCCCGCCCCGCCATCGCACTGCTGGCCCGTCCGCTGGACGGCGACCCGGCCCAGGCGCTGCCGCTGGTGGGCACGCCGCTGCCCGTGCCGCCGGGGCGCATCGGCGTGTACGTGAGCGAGGCGGTGCTCGACCTGTACGGCGTGCAGCCCGGCATGGACTGGCCGGCGCTTTCGCAGTCTTTTCGGCCGCTGGCGCAAGAAAGTTCCCGGCAGGGCGCTCCGTTTTTCATAGCAGGCGTCTGGCGCGACTATGTGCGCCAGTTCGGCGCGGTGACGCTGGACCGTGCGGACTTCGTGCGCCTGACCGGCGACACGCGCACGAACGACCTGGCGCTGTGGCCGCAACCGGATGCGGACGAGGCGGCGCTGCGCCAGTCGATCGAGCGGCTGGCCAGTGCCTCATCGGACCCAGCGACAGCGGGCGGCACGGCGATCCCGGCGGGGGGCGCGCTGGAATTCGCCTCGGCGGCGGGCATCCGCGAGCGCTCGCTGCGCATCTTCGACCGCAGCTTTGCCGTCACCTACTGGCTGCAGGCGGTGGCGATCGGCATCGGCCTGTTCGGCGTAGCCGCCAGCTTCAGCGCCCAGGTGCTGGCGCGGCGCAAGGAATTCGGGCTGCTCGCGCACCTGGGCCTGACACGCCGGCAGGTGCTGGCCGTGGTGGCCGGGGAAGGCGCCGCGTGGACCGCCATCGGCGCCGTCGCGGGCACGGTGCTGGGCCTGGCCGTGTCGGTGGTGCTGGTGCACGTCGTCAACCCCCAGAGCTTTCACTGGACCATGGACCTGCGGGTGCCCTGGCTGCGGTTGCTGGCCCTTTGCGCCGCCGTGCTGGCCACCGGCACGGTGACCGCCTGGCTGGCAGGGCGCGCGGCCGGGGGACGGCAGGCGGTGCTGGCGGTGAAGGAAGACTGGTAGGCGGGACTGACTTGCATCAACGAAAGCGTGATCTGCCTTCACCATGGGCGTTTTCCCGAGTGATGCACCATCGTCACAGGCGTTAAATTTTGTTTGCAAGACAGTATTTATTTAGCGATGATTCGGTGTCGATAGTCAGTTAAAAAACCGCAATGCGGACTCTCACGGACATGGCTGACCGGGCAGGAGTGACCCGGTCGTCGAGCCTGTCCGGTCAAATCAAGGAATTCGGTATGAAACAAGCATTCGGGCGGCTCCTGGTTGGGTTGGCGACCGCTTTGGTCCTGTGCAGCCCCGTTGCCGCGCAATGGGTCTTTCCACCCGGCTCGTCGCTCGACGTTCCCGCGGGAGGCCAGACGGATCTGGGATGCTCCGCGCTCGACATGCAAGGCACGCTGAACCTCAATGGCGGCACGGTGACCGTGGACACCGACGCCACCTTCAGTTCGGGCTCCAATGTCACGGGCAGCAATGGCGTCATTTCGGTGGGTGGCAATCTCATCTCCGGCGGCAACATCAATACCGGCAACAACACCGTGGTGCTGCGCGACGGCTGCGATCCCGGCAACACCAGCCAGATCAGCGGCAACTTCGTGTTCCAGAACCTGACGCTGTCCAGCACCACCGGCCGCACCTTCGTGCTGCCTGCCGGCACCAACATCACCGTGCTGGGCACGCTCACCGTGCAGGGCGCTCCGGGACAGAACGTGCAGCTCGTGTCATCCAACGGTACGACGGCCGTGGTCAACCTGGGCCCCAACGCCACCGTGGTGCGCAACTTCGCCACGGTGACCGGCACCGTTCAGTTGGGTGCATTGCCCAATCTGGCCGCCATTCCCACCCTCAGCGAGTACGGTCTGATGCTGCTTTCGCTGCTGATCGGCATGGCCATGTTCTGGAAACGGCGCGACATTGAGGCGCATGCTCGCCGGATCAGCTGACGGGCATCGCCAGCCGATCCAACGCTAGAAAAACATTCAACACACTGCTAGACAAGAGAGGGTTTCCCCATGTCCAAGAATCGCCTGCACCGCTACTGGGTCGTTCCCGCACTGAGTTCCGTCCTGGCCCTGCATGCCGCCGGTGTGCTGGCCGCGGATATCACCGTCACGCCCCCTGCCGGCGGAGGATTCGTGGTCAAGGGCCAGGGCGGCCAGGAACGCCTGCGCGTGCAAGGCACGGGTGAGGTCTATGTGCCCGGCCTGTCCGCCTCGCCGACCAACGCCAGCCTGACTTGCTACAACGCCGCCACGGGCCAGCTGACGCAATGCGCCCCTGGCGTGGGCACCGGCGCGACGGGCGCCACCGGAGCCACGGGGGCCACTGGCCCCACCGGCGTGACGGGCCCGATGGGAGCCACCGGGGCCACGGGCGCCACCGGAGCGGGTGTCACAGGTGCCACGGGCGCAACAGGGGTGACCGGTGCCACGGGCGTCACCGGGGCGACCGGCGTGACGGGCGCCACTGGCGCGACAGGGGTGACCGGGGCCACGGGCACGACCGGCGCCACCGGCCCCCAAGGGATTCAGGGCGTGACCGGCGTCACGGGAGCGACGGGCGTGACCGGCCCGACAGGAACCACCGGAGCGACGGGGCCGACGGGGCCTCAAGGCGCTCAAGGCAATCAGGGAGTTCAAGGCATCCAGGGCGTGACCGGTGCCACAGGAGCGACCGGCGTGACGGGCGCCACTGGCGCAACGGGGGCCACGGGCAGTGTGGGGGCACTGACAAGTTCCCAGTCCACCACGACGAATTGCAACGGCGGCGGTGGTGAAGAGAACCTGACCGCAACTTGCAGTTCAGGTAACGTCGTCTCTGGCGGATGCTTCTCAAGTGACTATTTGAATACCTTGGCGTCTTCATACCGCTCGTCCGCAAACCAATGGTCATGCAAATTCAACTGCACGGGGTCAACTAGCGCTAGCGTCAGGGCAGAAGCCTACTGCCAGTGATCACGGTGGATGAGCGGATCGCATCGCTATTTGGTGATTCCCAGTCCTATCGGCACCCGCTTCAATGTGAGCAGTTCACGCGTCTGCCTCAGCATGATCGTGAAGAACGAGGCACCGGTGATCACCCGGTGCCTCGCTTCGGTGCGGCCGTTCATCGACCATTGGGTCATCGTGGACACGGGCTCCACGGATGGTACGCAGGACATCGTTCGCCGCTTCCTGCACGACCTTCCCGGCACCCTGCACGAGCGCCCGTGGAAGAACTTCGCGCACAACCGCAACGAAGCCCTGGAACTGGCCCGGCCGCACGCCGACTACCTGCTGTTCATCGACGCCGATGAGCAACTGCGCATGCCGGCGCAGTACCGGTGGCCGGCGCTCGACGCGGACGGCTACCTCTTCCTGTGCGACATGAACGGCTGGGAATACCAGCGCAACAGCATGGTGGCCACACGCGTGGACTGGCGCTGGGAAGGCGTGCTGCACGAATACCTGGCCGCGCCCGCGCACGGGCCCTGGCAGACGCTGGCGGGCCCGGTCATCGAGGTGGCCCATGACGGCGCGCGCGGGCGCGATCCCGACACCTACCTGCGCGACATCGCGGTGCTGGAGCAGGACCTGCGCGAGCACCCGGACAACACCCGCAATGTGTTCTATCTGGCGCAAAGCTACCGCGATGCGGGCCGCCTGCAGGACAGCCTGGAGTGGTACCGCCGCCGCGCCGGCATGGGCGGCTGGGAAGAGGAATCCTGGTACGCGCTGTTCCAGGTGGCGGTGCTGACCGAGCGCCTGCAGATGCCCGACAGCGCGGTGCGCGGCGCCTATCTCGCCGCCTACGCACAGCGGCCCCAGCGCGCCGAGCCGCTGTGCGAGCTGGCGCGCTACCACCGCCTGCGGTCGGAGTTCGCGCTGGCGCACCTGTATGCCCAGCAGGCCGCGCGCATCCCGAGGCCGGCGGACATTCTGTTCGTGGACGGCGCGGTGTACGCCTGGCGCGCGCTGGACGAACTGGCCGTCAGTTCCTTCTACGCCCCCGGCGCGCAGGACCAGGGCCGGGACGCCTTGCGCCAATTGCTGCGCGACCAGCGCTTTCCGGCATCGGAGGCCGCGCGCATGCAAGCCAATCGCACGTTCTACGGGCTGTGATGCCCCGCTGACGGAACGGTCACAGGCGCTGCGGCGCGCCACGCCGGCCACCCACCACGAGACGGTCTGCCGACCCCAGCCACTGCGCCATGGGGCCGGCCCTGTGCAGGCCCCGATCGGTCTGCGCAAACCGCTTTTTTTCGCGCGGTGACAATGGCTGGATGCGCCTGCCTGCTTTCGTCGTCCGCCTCACCGCCCGCCGCACCCTGCGCGCGCAAGGCCACCCGCCATGCACCCCATGAAACCGCCAGCGCCCCCTGCCCCGCCCGCCGGCTGGACGCGCCGCGCCTGGTTGGCGGCCACGGCCCTGGCCGGCGGCGCGCCCTGGCTGCCCGCCCACGCCCTCGCGCCCCGCACGCTGGTGTTCCCGCAGGACCATGGCAGCCATCCGGCGCTGCGCACCGAGTGGTGGTACATCACCGGCCAGGCGCGCGCGGCGGGGCGGCTGTGGGGGTTTCAGGTGACGTTCTTTCGCTCGCGGGTCGAGGCCGCCCAGCCGCTGCAGTCGGCCTTCGCCGCCAGACAACTGGTGTTCGCGCATGCCGCGCTGACCGACCTGGGCGGCGCCGCGCTGCACCATGACCAGCGCATCGCGCGCGCCGGCTTCGGCATCGCCGGAGCCAGCGAAGCCGACACCGACATCCGCCTGGGCGACTGGACGCTGGCTCGCACGCTCCGCGGTGCGGGGAGCCGCTATGCGGCCCAGGTTCGAGCGGCCGACTTCGCGCTGGACCTGCAGTTCGACACCACGCAGCCCGTGCTGCTGCAGGGCGCACAGGGCCTGTCGCGCAAAGGGCCGGACGCCACCCAGGCCAGCTACTACTACAGCCAGCCCCAAATGGCCGTGACCGGGCACCTGCAGCTCGCGGGCCGGCGCATGGCCTTGGAGGCCGCGGCACCCGGCAGCCTGGACAACCGCGCCTGGCTGGACCACGAATGGAGCGATGCACTGGTGCACCCCGATGCCGTGGGCTGGGACTGGATCGGCATGAACCTGCAGGACGGCAGCGCGCTCACGGCGTTTCGCCTGCGGCGCGGCGACGGTTCGGCGCTCTGGGCCGGCGGCTCGCTGCGCGCGGCCGGGGGCACCACGCAGGTGTTCGGGCCGCAGGCCGTCGCGTTCACCCCGCAGCGCCACTGGACCAGCCCCGTCAGCCAGGCACGCTACCCGGTGCAGTGGCGCGTGGACACGCCGGCCGGATCGTTCGAAGTGCATGCGCTGCTGGATGCGCAGGAGCTGGACAGCCAGGCCTCGACGGGCGCCATCTACTGGGAGGGCCTGAGCGAGCTGCGGGACGGGGCCGGCCGCGCAGTGGGGCGCGGCTACCTGGAGATGACCGGCTACGCCCGGCCGCTGCGGTTGTAGCCGCAACAGGGGTCCATGCGCACCGGCCAGGAGTCAGCCGGGCACCCCGCGCTTCACGCCCCGCTGGCTCAGGCCTTGCGCCCAGCGCGCCGCGGCAGGCGCGCGATGATCTCGCCCATGATCCCGCGGCGGAAGGCCAGCACGCACACCACGAAGATGAGGCCGGTGACCATGGTGACCGACTCGCCCAGGGTGTTGAACCAGTCCACGCCCGTGATCGAAGCGACCAGGTGCCCGAACTCGCCGATCTTGTTTTCCAGCAGCACGACCACGGCCGACCCGACCAGCGGGCCCGACAGCGTGCCCAGGCCGCCCACCAGCGTCATCAGGATGACCTGGCCCGAGGCCGTCCAATGCACGTCGGACAGCGTGGCGAAGCCCAGCACCAGGGTCTTGAGCGAGCCTGCCAGCCCGGCGAGCGCGGCTGAGATCACGAAGGCCAGCAGCTTGAAGCGGTGCGTGTCGTAGCCCAGCGAAATGGCACGCGGCTCGTTTTCCTTGATGCTCTTGAGCACCTGGCCGAACGGCGAGTGGATGGTGCGCACGATCAGCAGGAAGGCCAGCACCACCACCACCAGTGCCACGTAGTACATGGTGAGGTCGCTGGACAGGTCGATGAGCCCGAACAGCTTGCCGCGCGGCACGCCCTGCAGGCCGTCCTCCCCGCCCGTGAACGGCGCCTGCAGGCAGGCGAAGAACAGCATCTGCGCCAACGCCAGCGTGATCATCGAGAAATAGATGCCCTGGCGCCGGATGGCCAGCCAGCCGAACAGCAGCCCCAGCAGCGCGCCGCCGGCGGTGCCGGCCAGCAGGCCCAGCTCGGGCGTGAGGCCCCAGACCTTGATAGCGTGGCCGGCCACGTAGGCCGCGCCGCCCAAAAAGGCCGCATGACCGAACGACAGCAAACCGGTGTAGCCCAGCAGCAGGTTGAATGCCGAGGCGAAAAGCGCGAAGCACATGAGCTTCATCACGAAGACAGGGTAGGCGCCCAGGAAGGGCGCCGCCAGCAGGGCGGCAAGCAGCAGGCCGTAGCCGATGGGGGCGAGTTTTTGGGAGTTCATGCGTGCGGCCCCTGCTTATCTCTCTTTGCCGAACAGGCCTGCGGGGCGGATGAGGAGAACGATCACCATGATGACGAACACCACGGTGGAAGAAGCCTCGGGATAGAACACCTTGGTGAACCCTTCGATCACGCCCAGGCCCAGTCCGGTGAGGATGGAGCCCATGATCGAGCCCATGCCGCCGATCACCACCACGGCGAACACCACGATGATGAGGTTCTGCCCCATGAGCGGCGTGACCTGGTACACCGGCGCGGCCAGCACGCCCGCGAACGCGGCGAGCGCCGCGCCGAACGCGTAGGTGAGCGTGATCATCACCGGCACGTTCACGCCGAAGGCCTCCACCAGGCGCGGGTTCTCGGTGCCGGCGCGCAGGTAGGCGCCGAGCTTGGTCTTTTCGATCACGTACCAGGTGCCCACGCACACCACGAGCGAGGCCACCACCACCCAGGCGCGGTAGTTGGGCAGGATCATGAAGCCGAGGTTGGTCGCGCCTTCCAGCAGTTCGGGCGTGTCGTACCCCAGCCCCGAGACGCCGTAGATGGAGCGGAACACCCCCTCGATCAGCAGCGTGAGCCCGAGGGTCAGCAGCAGGCCGTAGAGGTGGTCGAGCTTGTAGATCCAGCGCAGCAGCAGCCGCTCGATCAGCACCCCCAGGATGCCCACCACCACCGGCGCCGCCAGCAGCATCACCCAGTAGTTGATGCCCAGGTAGGTCATGCCCATCCAGGTGAGCATCGCGCCCAGCATGAACAGCGCGCCGTGCGCGAAGTTGATCACGTTGAGCAGGCCGAAGATCACCGCCAGCCCCAGGCTGAGGATGGCGTAGAACGACCCGTTGACCAGCCCCAGCAGAAGCTGGCTCAACAGGCCCGGCAGTGAGACACCGAAGATTTGCATGGGAGGGCGCGAGTGGCAGTGAAGCGGTGAAAAAAGAAGGTCAGCGGAACGGGCGGTGCGTCATTTCCAGGCCGCGCACTTGCTCTCGGCCTGGGTGGCGAACACTTCCTCGCCGGGCAGCTTCTTGACGAGCTTGTAGTAATCCCACGCGCCCTTGGATTCGGCCGGTGACTTCACCTGCATCAGGTACATGTCGTGCACGTAGCGGCCATCGGGGCGCAGCGTGCCGGAGCCGAAGAAGTCGTTCATCTTCATGCCACGCCAGGCCTGCATCACCTTGTCGGCATCGGTGCTCTTGGCGGCTTCGACGGCCTTCAAATAGTTCATGGTGGCCGAGTAGTCGGCCGCCTGGATCTCGGTCGGACGGCGCTTGGTCTTTTCCATGAACTTGTCGGCGAACTTGCGCGTGTCGTCGTTCAGGTCCCAATACCAGCTCGTCGTGAACTGCAGGCCCTCGGTGGTCTTGAGGCCCAGGCTGTGGATGTCGCTGAAGAAGATCAGCAGGCCGGCGAGCTTCATGCTCTTGCCGATGCCGAACTCCTTGGCGGCCTTGATGGAGTTGATGGTGTCGCCGCCCGCGTTGGCCAGGCCCAGCACCTGGGCCTTGGAGTTCTGCGCCTGCAGCAGGAAGGACGAGAAGTCCGACGCGTTGAGCGGGTGCTTGACGCTGCCCACCACCGTGCCGCCCTTGGCCTTGACCACCGTGCTCGCATCGGCCTCCAGCGCGTGGCCAAACGCGTAGTCCGCCGTGAGGAAGAACCAGCTCTTGCCGCCGCCATCGACGATGGTGGCGCCCGTGCCCTTGGCCAGCGCCACGGTGTCGTAGGCGTAGTGCACGGTGTAGGGGCTGCACTGCTCGTTGGTGAGTGCCGAGGTGGCCGCGCCGTTGTTGATGAACACGCGCTTCTTCTCCTGCGCCACCTTGGCCATGGCCAGGGCCGTGCCCGAGTTGGTGCCGCCGAACACCAGGGTCAGGCCCTGCGTGTCGATCCATTCGCGCGCCTTCGATGCGGCGATGTCGGCCTTGTTCTGGTGGTCCGCGCTCAGCAGCTCGATGGGCTGGCCCAGCACCTTGCCGCCGAAGTCGTCGATGGCCATCTGGATCGCCACCGCGCCGTTCTTGCCTTCCACGTCGGCGTACAGACTGGACATGTCGGTGATGAAGCCGATCTTGACCTTGTCCTGTGCCTGTACGGCCGATGCGGCCAGGCCCAGGGCGCCCAGCACCAGGGCCAATCGGGTGAGTTGTCTGTTTTTCATGGCTTTGTCTCCTGATCTCGGATGTGTTTTTTTCGATCGTGCGCGTCAGCTCATTTCCACAGCGCGCATTTGCTCTCGGCCTTGGTGGTCCACACCTGGTCCGCGGGCAGCTTGCTCACGACCTTGTAGTAGTCCCAGGGCTCCTTGGATTCGGCCGGGGCCTTCACCTGCACCAGGTACATGTCGTGCGCGAAACGGCCGTCCGGGCGGATCACGCCCTTGCCGTAGAAGTCGTCGATGGGCGTGGACTTGAGCTTTTCCATCACCTTGTCGGCATCGAGCGTCTTGGCGGCTTCCACCGCCTTCAGGTAGTTCATGGTGGCCGAGTAGTCGGCGGCCTGGATGTCGGTCGGCATGCGCTTGGTCTTGGCGAAGAACTTGCGGCCGAAGGCACGGGTCTTGTCGTCCAGGTTCCAGTCCCAGCTGGTGGTGAGCAGCAGGCCTTCGGTGTTCTTCAGGCCCAGGCTGTGGATGTCGGTCACGAAGACCAGCAGGCCCGCCATCTTCATGGTCTTGTTGATGCCGAACTCGCGCGCGGCCTTGATGGCGTTGATGGTGTCGCCGCCGGCATTCGCCAGGCCCAGGATCTGCGCCTTGGAGTTCTGCGCCTGCAGCAGGAAGGACGAGAAGTCCGACGCGTTGATCGGGTGCTTCACGCTGCCCACCACCTTGCCGCCCTTTTCCTTGACCACTTTGGCCGTGTCGGCCTCCAGCGCGGCGCCGAACGCATAGTCGGCCGTGAGGAAGAACCAGTCCTTGCCGCCCTGCCCCACGATCGCGCCGCCCGTGCCCTTGGCCAGCGCCACGGTGTCGTAGGCGTAGTGCACCGTGTAGGGGCTGCACTGCTCGTTGGTGAGCGCCGAGGAGCCCGCGCCGTTGACGATGAACACGCGCTTCTTTTCCTGCGCCACCTTCGCCATCGCCAGGCCCGTGCCCGAGTTGGTGCCGCCGAACAGCATGGTCAGGCCCTGCGTGTCGATCCACTCGCGCGCCTTCGATGCGGCGATGTCGGCCTTGTTCTGGTGGTCCGCGCTCAGCAGCTCGATGGGCTGGCCCAGCACCTTGCCGCCGAAGTCGTCGATGGCCATCTGGATCGCCACCGCACCGTTCTTGCCTTCCACGTCGGCGTACAGGCTGGACATGTCGGTGATGAAGCCGATCTTCACCTTGTCCTGCGCCTGCGCGGAGAACGTCGCGAGGCCCGCGGCCCCGAGCAGCACGGCGAGCGCCTTGAGGTTCATCTTTTTCATGTCGTTGTCTCCTTGGGTCTTCGATGGAAAGGGGGATCGGGGTGCTCTGGGCAAAGGCGGTGGTCGAAGCCGTCCCGCGCCGGGTCAGACACCCAGCAGTTCGTTGAGCACGGGCATCTTGGCCTGCAGCTCGGCGGCGCCGAACTGCTCCACGATGCGGCCGTGCTCCATCACGTAGAAGCGGTCGGCCAGCGGCGCGGCGAAGTGGAAGTTCTGCTCCACCATCACCACGGTGTAGCCCTTCTGGCGCAGGGTGGTGATCATGCGGGCCAGGGCCTGCACGATCACCGGCGCCAGGCCTTCGGAGATTTCGTCGAGCAGCAGCAGCTTGGCCCCGGTGCGCAGGATGCGCGCCACCGCCAGCATCTGCTGCTCGCCGCCCGACAGGCGCGTGCCCTGGCTGTGGCGGCGCTCGGCTAGGTTGGGGAACATGGCATAGATCTCGTCGACCGACATGCCCTGCGTGCCGGTCTTGAGCACCGGGGGCAGCAGCAGGTTCTCTTCGCACGACAGGCTCGCGAAGATGCCGCGCTCTTCCGGGCAGTAGCCCACGCCCAGGTGCGCGATGCGGTGCGTGGGCATCTGGATCGTCTCCTGCCCGTGGATGCGCACGGAGCCCTTGCGGGCGCCCGTCAGCCCCATCACGGCGCGCATGGTGGACGTGCGGCCCGCGCCGTTGCGGCCCAGCAGGGTCACCACCTCGCCGGGCTGCACCGTGATGTCCACGCCGTGCAGCACGTGCGACTCGCCATACCAGGCCTGCAGACCGCTGATTTCGAGGGCCGGCGCGCTCATGCGTGGGCCCCTTGCAGCTGGCCGTCCGTGGTGCCCATGTAGGCTTCCATCACCTGCGGGTTGCGCGATACCTCTTCGTACGGCCCCTCGGCCAGCACAGCGCCGCGCTGCAGCACGGTGATGCGGTCGGCGATCGTGGAGATCACCTTCATGTTGTGTTCCACCATGAGGATGGTGCGGCCGGCCGAAACCTTCTTGATGAGCTGCGTGACGCGGTCCACGTCCTCGTGGCCCATGCCCTGCGTGGGCTCGTCCAGCAGCATCAGCTCGGGCTCCATGGCCAGCGTGGTGGCGATCTCCAGCGCGCGCTTGCGGCCGTAGGGCAGGTTCACGGTGGTCTCGTCGGCTAGGTCCTGCAGGCCCACTTCGGCCAGCAGTTCCATCGCGCGGCCGTCGAGCTGCTGCAGGCTGCGTTCGCTGCGCCAGAAGTGGAACGCCGTGCCCAGCTTGCGCTGCAGGCCGATGCGCACGTTCTCCAGCAGCGTGAGGTGCGGGAACACGGCGGAGATCTGGAACGAGCGGATCACGCCGCGCCGCGCGATCAGCGCGGGCCGCTCGCGGGTGATGTCCTCGCCGTTGAAGCGGATCACGCCGGAGGTCGGCTCCAGGAACTTGGTCAGCAGGTTGAAGCAGGTGGTCTTGCCAGCGCCGTTGGGACCGATCAGCGCATGGATGGAGCCCCGGCGGACCGCGAGATTGACATCGCTGACCGCGGTGAAGCCTCTGAACTCTTTGGTCAGGCTGTGGGTTTCGAGAATGACGTCGCTCATTGCGCCTTGGCCGCTCCGTGGTGGTGCTGGGCGGGGCGCTTCGCCCGGGGGAGCGAGGCACCCTGGCCTGCGTTAGGTTGCACCGCATCCTAAGGCGCGCCCCCGCTGCGCAGATACTGGGACAAATGCCTATGTATAAACGCCTACCCGGCCGGCCGGCCGGCACCGCCCCCTCTGGGAGGCGCGGGCGCGGTCCGGCGCACGCCTTCCGCCCCAGGGCTTTGGATGAAAGCCGCTCCATGCCCTAGATCCGATTGCCCGGATAGCTATTAAATTCATAGCAAACCTGTTTCGCGGCAGGCTTCACGGCAAGGCGCATGCCGATCGGGGCGCGGGCTCCTACACTGCGACCATGCCCTCCTCCTCCCCCACCCCCGGCGCCCCGCGCTCGCTCGGCGGCCTGCTGCCCTTCCTCCGGCCCTACGCCGGTCGCATTGCGCTCGCGCTGGTCTTCCTGGTGCTGGCGGCACTGGCCACGCTGGCGTTTCCCCTGGCACTGCGCGAACTCATCGACGGCGGGCTGGTGGGCGCCACGCGCGGCGAGCAGGCCATGGCGCTGCGCGAGCATTTCGGGCTGCTGTTCGCCGTGGCCGTGGCCCTGGGGCTGTTCTCCGCCGCGCGTTTCTACACCGTGAGCTGGCTGGGCGAGCGGGTGACGGCCGATCTGCGCAACGCCGTCTATGCGCACGTGCTGGAACAAAGCCCGCAGTTCTACGAAACCACGCAGACCGGTGAAGTGCTGTCGCGCCTGACCGTGGACACCACGCTGGTGCAGACCGTGGTGGGCTCGTCGCTGTCGATGGGCCTGCGCAACGCGGTGATGGGCGTGGGGGCGCTGGGGATGCTCGTGTGGACCAATCCGTACATCATGTCGGTGGTGTTCGCCGCCATCGTGGTCGTGGTGCTGCCCACGCTGTGGATCGGCCGCTGGGTGCGACGCCTCTCCCGGGCCAGCCAGGACCGGGTGGCCGATTCCAGCGCCATCGCGGCCGAGGTGCTCAATGCCGTGCCCGCCGTGCAAAGCTACACGGCGGAATCGCGCGAAGCCCGCCGGTTCGAAGCCTCCACCGAGAACGCCTTCCAGACCGCCGTGCGCCGCAGCCGGGCCCGCGCGGCGCTGGTGGCCTTCATCGTGATCGCCAACGCGGCGCTGCTGCTGTGGGGCCTTTACCGGGGCACGCAGGCGGTGCTGGCGGGCGAGATGTCGGCCGGCCACCTGGGGCAGACGGTCATCTACGTCATGTTCCTTGCGGGCGCCGTGGCCGTGCTGGGCGAGGTGTACGGCGACCTGCTACGCGCCGCCGGGGCCACCGAACGGCTCATGGAACTGCTCGCCAGCCGATCGCCCATCGCCAGCCCCGCGCAGCCCGCGGCGCTGCCGGACACGGGCGGCGGGCTGCGCGTGGACTTCGACCGGGTGGCGTTCCACTACCCCTCGCGACCGCAGGCACCCGCGCTGCGCGGCTTCGACCTGCACCTGTCGGCCGGCGAAACCGTCGCGCTGGTGGGCGCCAGCGGCGCCGGAAAGACCACGGTGTTCCAGTTGCTGCAGCGCTTCTACGACGTGGATGCCGCAGGCGGCGGCATCGCGCTGAACGGCGTGGACATCCGCCGGCTGGCGCTCGGCGACCTGCGTGCCCACGTGGGCATCGTGCCGCAGGACGCGGTGATCTTCTCCGCCTCGGCCCTGGACAACATCCGCTACGGCCGCCCCGGCGCCACCGAGCAGGAGGTGCAGGAGGCCGCGCGCGCCGCCTTCGCACACGAGTTCATCGCGGCCTTGCCCGAAGGCTACGGCACCTTCCTCGGCGAGCGTGGCGTGCGCCTGTCCGGCGGCCAGCGCCAGCGCATCGCCATCGCCCGCGCCCTGCTCAAGAACCCGCCGCTGCTGTTGCTGGACGAGGCCACGAGCGCGCTCGATGCGGAAAGCGAACGCATGGTGCAGGCCGCGCTGGACGCCGCCATGCAGCGCCACAGCGGCCAGCGCACCACGCTGGTCATCGCGCACCGGCTCGCCACGGTGCAGAACGCCGACCGCATCGTGGTGATGGACCAGGGGCAGATCGTGGAGGAAGGGCGCCATGCGGACCTTGTCCGGCAGGGCGGCGTGTACGCCCGGCTGGCGGCGCTGCAGTTCACGCAGTGAAGGCCGGCGGGCCGAGGCCTGCCATCCGGTCGGCGATACCGACGCACCGGCAGGCGGCTACTGCAAGGTTTCCTTGGCCGCGTCCGGAAGCACCAGGGGCATCACGGCGATCCCCTCTTCCAGCAGTTCGGCCGCTTCCTGGGCGCTGGCCTGGCCGCGGATACCGCGCTCTTCAGTTTCGCCGTGGTGCATGCGGCGCGCTTCCTGCGCGAAGCGCGGCCCCACGTCCTCGGTGTGGGCCACCCATGTGCCGGGCCACCCGCAGCCACGCGGCTTGCAGGGCGGAATCGCCCTGGGGCATGGAAGGGGATGGGTGGGCTACCGCAGTGCTGCCAGCACCGTCCTCGCGGGCGCGCGGGGCAGCCGGGTTGGGCGTTGCGCCCAGATTCAGGCGCGGGGCACTCAGGCCCTTGCGGATCTCGCTGCTGCCGCACAGGGGGCATTGAACGAGATCGCGCGCCAGCTGGCTCTGGAAATCGGCCTCGGACCCGAACCAGCCCTCGAAGGCATGGCCCTGTTCGCAATGGAGATCGAGCACTTTCATGGCAATGGGAATGGAGCAGGCAACGGAGGCAGCCGGCCGGCGATGCGCAAGGCCTCAGCCTTTGTTGCGCCGCAGCAGGTAGCGGTAGATGAACCCGGGAAACGCCAGCGTGATGAACAGCGTGGCGGTGATCGCGTAGAACTCCCACTGCTGGGGTGCGATCTGCCCCACACGGCGCTCCAGCAGCAGCGCGACGCCACCGACCAGAAAGTACAGCAGGGCCATCTCGCCCAGGCGCATCGCCATGGGCTTGGTGGGCGCCGCCTTCGGGCCCACCAGCAGCCAGCGCTGGCTGAAGAACGGCAGGTTGGCCCCGATGGCCGCCAGCACGATCACCAGCCAGATGGACGCGGTGGCAGACACAGGAGGGGCAACGGCCTGGGAAAGGGAAACCCGGGCGTGCTCAGGTCGCCAGCGCGCGCACGACGGCGTCGGCGCACAGCGCCATCAGGCCGCCGGGCAGGAGGCCCAGCACCAGCACCAGCGCGCCGTTGAGCGTGAGCACCATGCGCACGTCCAGCGGGGCCGAAACGTTCGCGGCGGTGAGCGGTGCATCGAAGTACATCACCTTCACGACGCGCAGGTAGTAGAAGGCGCCGATCAGCGACATCACCACCGCGAAGACGGCCAAGGCGATGTACAGCGTCTGGCCCGAAGCCACCAGGGCCTGCAGCACCGACAGCTTGGCGTAGAAGCCCACCAGCGGCGGCAGACCGGCCAGCGAGAACAGGCACACTGCCATCACGCCGGCATACAGCGGGCTGCGCTGGTTCAGGCCCGCCAGGTCGGAAATCTCTTCGCTCTCGAAGCCTTCGCGGGCCAGCAGCAGGATCACGCCGAAGCTCGCCAGCGTGGTCAGCACATAGCTCACCACGTAGAACATGGAGGAGCTGTAGGCGTTCTCGACCGCATTGGCATCCACGTTGCCGTTGACCACGCCCGACAGCAGGCCCAGCAGCACGAAGCCCATCTGCGAGATCGTGGAGTACGCCAGCATGCGCTTGAGGTTGGTCTGGGCGATGGCCGCCAGATTGCCCACCAGCAACGAGCCGATGGCCAGCACCGCGAGCATCTGCTGCCAATCGATGGCCAGCGGCAGCAGCCCGTCCACCAGCAGGCGGATGGTGATGGCGAAGGCCGCCAGCTTCGGCGCGCCGCCGATGATCAGCGTCACGGCCGTGGGAGCGCCCTGGTACACATCGGGAATCCACATGTGGAACGGCACCACGCCCAGCTTGAAGGCCAGGCCTGCCACCACGAACACCAGGCCGAACACCAGCACCTGGTGACGGATCTGGCCGGAGTTGACCGCCTTGAACACCTGGCCGATATCGAGCGAACCGGTCGCGCCGTAGATCATCGACAGGCCGTACAGCAGGAAGCCGCTGGCCATCGCGCCCAGCACGAAATACTTCATCGCGGCCTCGGTGGAAGTCGCATGGTCGCGGCGCAGGGCCACCAGCGCATAGCTGGACAGCGTGAGCAATTCCAGGCCCAGGTAGATCACCAGGAAGTTGTTGCCCGAGATCATGATGAACATGCCCAGCAGCGCGAACATCGACAGCGTGAAGAACTCGCCGCCGCGCAGCATGTCGCGGTCGCCGGCATAGGGGCGGCCATAGACGAGCGTGACCATCATGGCCACGGTGGCGAAGCACTTGAGCCAGTTGCCCATGGCATCGCTCACCACCATGTTGCCGAAGCCGTAGAACGTGTTGCCGGTGTTGGCATACAGGGCCTGCAGCACGGCCACCACGGTCAGGGTGAGCATGGTGAGCACGTAGGTGCCCGTGCGCCGTGGGCTGGTGACGCCCAGGTCCACGAGCGCGATCACGCAGGCCATGACCAGGAGCACGATCTCCGGATACACCGCCAGCCAGCTGATGTTGTCAATCATCTCGAGTCTCTCGTTTCAGTCTGGTCAGTTGAGCTTGGACAGCGCCACGTGCTTGAGCAGCTGCGCCACCGAAGCATCCATCACGTCGGTGAAGGGACGGGGGTACAGCCCCATGTACAGCACGGCAATCGCGAGCACGGCCATCACCAGAAACTCGCGGGCGCCGATGTCCTTGAGGTCCCTCACGTGGTCGTTGGCGACGGGGCCGAGGTAGACGCGCTTGTACATCCACAGCGTGTAGGCGGCGCCGAAAATCAGCGCCGTGGCCGCGGCCAGGCCGATCCAGAAGTTGGCCTTGACGGCGCCCAGGATCACCATCCACTCGCCCACGAAACCGGCCGTGCCCGGCAGGCCGCAGTTGGCCATGGCGAACAGCAGTGCGAAGGCCGCGAACTTGGGCATGGTGTTGACCACGCCGCCATAGGCCGCGATCTCACGGGAATGCACGCGGTCGTACAGCACGCCGATCGACAGGAACATGGCGCCCGACACGAAGCCGTGGGCGATCATCTGCACCAGCCCACCCGACACGCCCAGGTCGTTGAAGATGAAGAAGCCCAGGGTCACGAAGCCCATGTGCGCCACGGACGAATACGCCACCAGCTTCTTCATGTCCTTTTGCACCATCGCCACGAGGCCCACGTAGATCACGGCCACCAGCGACAGCGCGATCATCAGCCAGGCCCATTCGCGCGCGGCGTCGGGGGCGATGGGCATGGAAAAGCGCAGGAAACCATAAGCACCCAGCTTCAGCATGATGGCGGCCAGCACGGCGGAGCCGCCGGTGGGGGCCTCCACGTGAACGTCGGGCAGCCAGGTGTGCACCGGCCACATCGGCACCTTCACCGCGAACGCGGCGAAGAAGGCGAAGAACAGCAGGGTCTGGGCACGGGCCGACAGCGGCAGCTGGTGCCACGTGGCGATGTCGAAGCTGCCACCGGACTGGTTGTACAGGTAGATCAGCGCGATCAGCATCAGCAGCGAGCCGAGCAGCGTGTACAGGAAGAACTTGAACGCCGCGTAGATCTTGTTGGGGCCGCCCCAGATGCCGATGATCAGGTACATCGGGATCAGCGTGGCCTCGAAGAACACGTAGAACAGCAGGCCGTCGAGCGCGCTGAACACGCCGATCATCAGGCCCGAGAGGATCAGGAACGCGCCCATGTACTGGTTCACGCGCTCGGTGATCGACTCCCACGACGCGATCACCACGATCACCGTGATGAACGCCGTGAGCGGCACGAACCAGAACGAGATGCCGTCCACTCCCAGGTGGTAGTGGACGTTGAAGCGCTCGATCCACTGCGCTTTCTCGACGAACTGCGCTGCGGCGGACGTGGCCTCGAAGCCGCCGTACAGCGGCAGCGTGACGGCCAGACCCACCAGCGACCCGATCAGGGCCAGCCAGCGCACGGCGCGTGCGTGCTCATCGCGGCCAAAGGCCAGCAGCAGGGCGCCAAACGCGATCGGCACCCAGATGGCAAGACTCAACAAACCCATTTTTGTTTTCCCTCTACTTGTTGAGCCACACGAAGTACGTCATGAGCGCGAAGATGCCCAGGATCATGACCAGCGCGTAGTGGTAGATGTAGCCCGTCTGGAACCAGCGCACCCCCCCCGCCACGCGGCCCACCAGCTTCCACGAGCCGTTGACCAGCGCGCCGTCGATCACGGCCTGGTCGCCGCCCTTCCACAGGCCGGTGCCCAGCGCGCGGGCGCCCCGCGCGATGATGTTTTCGTTGATCCAGTCGAGGTAGTACTTGTTCTCGAACAGCACGTAGATCGGATGGAAGATGCGCTTGATCGCGGCCGGCAGGGCCGGGTTGACCATGTACATGTAGTAAGACGCCGCCACGCCCGCCAGGGCCAGCCAGAACGGTGCGGTCTGCAGGCCGTGCAGCGCCATGCCCACGGGACCGTGGAAGATTTCCGCCAGTTCCGCCATCGCGGGGTGCTTGGCGGCGTCGACGAAGATCACGTCCTTGAAGAAGTCGCCGAACAGCATGGGCTGAATGAACAGGAAACCGATGACCACCGAAGGAATGGCCAGCAGGATCAGCGGCACGGTGACGACCCAGGGCGACTCGTGCGGCTTGGCATCGTGGCCATGGCCGTGGTGGTCGTCATGGGCATGGTGGTCGTCGTGGTGCGCATCCGGGTTCTGGTCGTAGCGCTCCTTGCCGTGGAAGACCAGGAAGTACATGCGGAACGAATAGAAGGCGGTGACGAACACGCCCGCCAGAACGGCGAAGTGAGCGAAGCCCGCGGCCGGCAGCGTGCTGGCATGCACGGCTTCGATGATGCTGTCCTTGGAGTAGAAGCCGGAGAACAGCGGCATGCCGATCAGTGCCAGCGAACCCAGCAGCGACGTGATCCAGGTGATGGGCATGTACTTGCGCACGGCGCCCATCCAGCGGATGTCCTGGTTGTGGTGCATGCCCATGATGACCGAGCCCGCTCCGAGGAACAGCAGCGCCTTGAAGAACGCGTGCGTCATCAGGTGGAACACCGCCACCGAGTAGGCGGAGGCACCGAGCGCCACCGTCATGTAGCCCAGCTGCGACAGCGTGGAATAGGCCACCACGCGCTTGATGTCGTTCTGGATGATGCCCAGAAAGCCCATGAACAGCGCCGTGATCGCACCGATCACGAGGATGAAGTTGAGCGCGGTGTCCGACAGTTCGAACAGCGGCGACATCCGCGACACCATGAAGATGCCGGCCGTCACCATGGTGGCGGCGTGGATCAGCGCGGAGATGGGCGTCGGGCCTTCCATCGAGTCCGGCAGCCACACGTGCAGCGGAAACTGCGCGCTCTTGCCCATCGCACCGATGAACAGGCAGATGCAGATGACCGTGATCAGCATCCAGCTGGTACCCGGGAACGACAGTGCGCCCAGCTCACCCGCCTTGCCGAAGATCTCGCTGTAGTTCAGCGTGTTGGTGTACGCCGCGATCAGGCCGATGCCCAGGATGAAGCCGAAGTCGCCCACGCGGTTCACCAGGAACGCCTTCATGTTGGCGAAAATGGCGGTCGGCTTGTTGAACCAGAAGCCGATCAGCAGGTACGACACCAGGCCCACTGCTTCCCAGCCGAAGAACAGCTGCAGCAGGTTGTTGCTCATGACGAGCATCAGCATCGAGAAGGTGAACAGCGAGATGTAGGCGAAGAAACGGTTGTAGCCGTCGTCTTCTTCCATGTAGCCGATCGTGTAGATGTGCACCATCAGCGACACGAAGGTCACCACGCACATCATCATGGCCGTGAGGCTGTCCACGAGGAAGCCGACCTCCATCTTGAGGCCGCCGACCACCATCCAGGTGTAGAGCGTTTCGTTGAAGCGCGCGCCGTCCATGGCCACGCTCTTGAGCGTCATGGCGGACAGGACGAAGGCCGCCAGCACGCCGAGAATGGTCAGCGTGTGGCTCAGCCGCCGGCCGATCCAGTTGCCGCCGAAGGCGGTGCCGAAGATACCCGCCAGGGCGGATCCCACCAGCGGTGCCATGGGCACCGCCAGCAGTGTCGAAGCAGAAAGGGTTTGGCTCATTCTTGAAGACCTTGGCTAGTACCGGCGACTCAACCCTTGAGGGTGTTGAGGTCTTCCGCGTTGATGCTGGATTTGTTGCGGAACAACAGCACCAGGATCGCGAGGCCGATGGCCGACTCTGCCGCGGCGACCGTCAGGATGAAGAACACGAACACCTGGCCGTGCATGTCGCCCAGGTAGTGCGAGAACGCGACGAAGTTCATGTTCACGGCCAACAGCATCAACTCGATCGCCATCAGCAGCACGATCAGGTTCTTGCGGTTCAGGAAGATGCCGATGACGGCGAGCGCGAACAGCATCGCGCCCAGTGACAGGAAATGGCCCAGGGTCAATGTCATGCCTTCTTCTCCTCGGCAGCGGGCGTCGCCGCTGCTTCCTCTGCAGGCTTTTGCGTCGCGGCGACCTTCACCAGCTCCACACGGTCGCTGGCGCGCACACGGATCTGCTGCGATGGATTGATCGCCTTGCTGTCCTTGCGCTGGCGCAGGGTGAGCGCGATGGCCGCGATCATCGCCACCAGCAGGATGACCGCTGCGATCTCGACGGGGTAAAGGTACTCGGTGTAGAGCAGCTTGCCCAGCGCCTTGGTGTTCGAGTAAGGCAGCACATAGCCCGCCGCATCGACCACGGCCGCCACCGCCTTGGGCTCATCCATGCCACGGAAGCCGCCCATCAGCACGGCCGCCATTTCCAGGGCGATCAGCGCACCGATGAACGCCGCCAGCGGAAAGTGACGCCAGAAGCCCTGCCGGATGGAATCGATGTGGATGTCCAGCATCATCACCACGAAGAGGAAGAGCACCATCACCGCGCCGAGGTACACCAGCACCAGGGCGATAGCGAGGAACTCCGCCTTCAGCAGCAGCCAGATGGCGGCCGCCTGCGAAAACGCGAGGATGAGATACAGCACCGCATGCACGGGGTTGCGCGCGGTGATGACCCGGAAGGCTGCAAAGAGCAGCACGACCGAGAACAGATAGAAGAAACCAGTCTTGGCGTCCATGAATCGGGTCTTTGTAGGGGTTCAGGAGCCGCGCTCAGCGGTACTTGGCGTCGGCCGCCTTGGCTGCGGCGATCTCGGCCTCGTAGCGGTCCCCCACGGCCAGGAGCATATCCTTGGTGAAGTACAGATCACCGCGCTTTTCGCCGTGGTATTCCAGGATCTGCGTCTCGACGATGGAGTCCACCGGGCAACTCTCTTCGCAAAAGCCGCAGAAGATGCACTTGGTCAGGTCGATGTCATAGCGCGTGGTGCGGCGCGAACCGTCCGCACGCACATCGGACTCGATGGTGATCGCCAGTGCCGGGCACACGGCTTCGCACAGCTTGCAGGCGATGCAGCGCTCTTCGCCGTTGTCGTAGCGGCGCAGCGCGTGCAGGCCGCGGAACCGGGGCGACAGGGGCGTCTTCTCTTCAGGGAACTGAACGGTCACCTTGCGCCGAAACGCGTAGCGACCCGTCAGGGCCATGCCCTTGACCAGCTCCACCAGCATGAAGCTCTTGAAAAAATCCTTGATCGAAAAGGATGCAGTAGCAGCAACAGCAGTCATCGGTGTCCCCGCTCAATTCCAGATGTTCCATGGCGAGTGCAGCCACGCGCCAACGATAAGCAGCCACACCAGCGTGACCGGAATGAAGATCTTCCAGCCCAAACGCATGATCTGGTCATAGCGAAAGCGCGGGAAGGTCGCGCGGATCCAGATGAACATGGACACCACGAGGAAGGTCTTGAGGCCCAGCCAGATCCATCCGGGGATGAAGTCCAGCGCCGCCACCGGCGACAGCCAGCCGCCCAGGAACATGAGCACGGCCAGGATGGACACGAGCCACATGCTGGCGTATTCGGCCAGGAAGAAGATGGCGAAGCCCATGCCCGAGTACTCGACCATGTGGCCGGCCACGATCTCGGCCTCGCCTTCGACCACGTCGAAAGGGTGGCGGTTGGTTTCGGCCACGCCCGAGATGAGGTAGACGATGAAGATCGGGAGCAGCGGCAGCCAGTTCCACGACAGGAAGCCAAAGCCCTTCGCGGCGGCCATGCCGGCGCCCTGCCCCATCACGACTTCGGTCAGGTTCATGCTGCCCGACACCATGATGACGACGAGGAAGCAGAAGCCCATCGCGATTTCATAGCTCACCATCTGCGCGGAAGCGCGCAGCGCTCCCAGGAAGGCGTATTTGGAGTTGGAAGCCCAGCCGGCGATGATCACGCCGTACACCTCGATGGAGGTGATGGCCATCACCAGCAGCAGGCCGGCATTCACGTTGGCCAGGGCCACATCCGGACCGAACGGAATCGCCACCCAGGCCGCCAGCGCGGGCATGATGGCCATGACGGGGCCGAGCACGAACAGACCCTTGCTGGCCGCCGTTGGCTGAATGATTTCCTTGGTCAGCAGCTTGAGGCCGTCGGCCAGCGGCTGCAGCAGCCCGAACGGACCGACCCGGTTGGGACCATGGCGCACCTGCATGAAGCCGAGCAGCTTGCGCTCCCACAGCGTGAGGTAGGCCACGGCGCCCATCAGGGGGGCCACGATGGCCACGATCTTGATCAGGTTCCAGATCACCGGCCACACCGCCGCCGTCCACCAGGACTGGGCGAACAGGTGCAGGCCGCCGTTGTACAGCGCGTCGATCATGCTGCAACTCCTTCAGCGGCGCGGCGTGCATCGGCCGTCAACTGCAGCGACGGCGAACGGCGAACCAGCCCGTCGAGCTGGTAGATGCTGGCCACGACCGGCGCGGCTCCCGCACCGGCGGGCGCGGCGATGGCAGCGCGCGTGCTGTTGCTCAGGCGGTCGGCAGGCAGTTGGGCCAGCGGAGCGGCCACCGTCGCACCCGTGGCTTTCGCCAGCACGTCCTGAGAGGTCTCGAAGTCGAGGCCCTGCACACCCAGCAGGTTGCCCAGCACCCGCAGCACCTTCCACGCGGGACGGGCATCGCCCAGCGGCTTGACCACGGCATGGAAGCTTTGCAGGCGGCCTTCGGCATTGACGAAGGTGCCCGAGGTTTCGGTGAACGGCGCGATGGGCAGCAGCACATCGCTGAATTCCATGTTGGCCTTGAAAGGGCTCAGCGTGACGACCATCTCGGCACCTGACAGCGCAGCCGCTGACTGTGTACCTGCGGCGGAGTCGTGGACGGGTTCCGTGTTCAGCAGCAGCGCCGCCTTGAGGCCACCCGCCAGCATCTGGCCGGCGTTCAGGCCGCCCTTCTGCGGCTGTGCGCCGACGAACTGCGCGCCCACCGTATTGGCGGCTTCGGTGAGGTAGCCCACCACCGCGCCCGTCTGGGCACCGATCCACTGGGCCAGCGCCAGCAGGCTCGAGGCCTGGGCATGGTGCGCAGCGGCGTTGCCCAGCAGGATGGCCCGGCCTTCGCCCGAAGCCAATGCACGGGCCATGCCGGCAGAGGCGTCGGTCACACGGCCGGTGGCCACGGGGGCAGCCACACCGCGGTCCTGCGCCACGGCGGCGGCCACGTCGGCCAGGATCGCAGCCCAGTCCTGGGCTGGCGCCACGATGGACTGCGCAACGGGCATGGCCCAGTCGTAGACCGCGGCGTTGAGGGCGCTGACGGTACAGCCCTTGCGCGCAGCCTGGCGGATGCGCTGGGCGAACAGCGGATGGTCCTTGCGCAGGTTCGAGCCCACGACCAGCACCGACTGCAGCGAGGACAGCGAAGCGATGCTCGTGCCCAGCCAATGGATGCCATCGGCCTGAGTGAACTCGGCGTGACGCAGGCGGTGGTCGATGTTGTCGCTGCCGATGCCGCGCACGAGCGCGCCGGCGAGGAACAACTCTTCCAGCGTGCTGTGCGGGCTCACCAGCGCACCGATGCTCTGGGCGCCATGGTCGGTGCGGATGCCCTGCAGGCCATTGGCCACGTATTCCAGCGCGGTCTGCCAGTCGACTTCCTTCCACTGGCCACCCTGCTTGAGCATCGGGCGCGTCAGGCGCTCGTCTCCGTTGAGGGCTTCATAGGAGAAGCGATCACGGTCGGCGATCCAGCACTCGTTGACGTCTTCGTTCTCGAAGGGAACGACGCGCATCACCTTGTGGTTCTTCACCTGGACGATGAGATTGGCACCGGTGGAATCGTGCGGGCTCACCGACTTGCGGCGCGACAGCTCCCAGGTCCGGGCGCTGTAGCGGAAAGGCTTGCTGGTCAGCGCGCCCACAGGGCAGATGTCGATCATGTTGCCCGACAGCTCGGAATCGACCGTGTCGCCCAGCACCGTGGTGATCTCGGAGTGCTCGCCACGATGGATCATGCCCAGCTCCATCACGCCGGCCACTTCCTGGCCGAAGCGCACGCAGCGGGTGCAATGGATGCAGCGGGTCATCTCCTCCATGGAGATCAGGGGACCCACGTCCTTGTGGAACACCACGCGCTTTTCCTCTTCATAGCGCGAAGAAGAGCCGCCGTAGCCCACCGCCAGATCCTGCAGCTGGCACTCGCCGCCCTGATCGCAGATCGGGCAGTCCAGCGGGTGATTGATCAGCAGAAACTCCATGACCGACTGCTGGGCCTTGATGGCCTTGTCGCTCTTGGTGCGCACAATCATGCCTTGCGTCACGGGTGTGGCGCAAGCCGGCATCGGCTTGGGCGCCTTCTCCACGTCCACCAGGCACATGCGGCAATTGGCGGCGATGGAAAGCTTCTTGTGATAGCAGAAATGGGGAATGTAAGTGCCCGCCTTCTCGGCCGCATGCATCACCATACAGCCCTCGGCGACTTCTACCTTCTGCCCGTCCAGTTCGATTTCAACCATATGCTTTTCTCGCGATCAGGCAGAGGCAGACGCCTGAGGGGTCTTGTTGCGGATCAGCGCTTCGAATTCCGGACGGAAGTGCTTGATCATGGCGCGCACCGGCATGGCGGCGGCATCGCCCAGGGCGCAGATGGTGCGACCCTGGATGTTGTCGGCCACCGAATTGAGCAGCTCCAGATCGCCGTCGCGGCCTTCACCGTGCTGGATGCGGTCGATCACGCGCCACATCCAGCCGGTGCCTTCGCGGCACGGTGTGCACTGTCCGCACGATTCATGCGAATAGAAATACGATAGGCGCAACAGGCTCTCCACCATGCTGCGCGAATCGTCCATCACGATCACGGCGCCTGAACCCAGCATGGAGCCGGCCTTGGCGATGGAGTCGTAATCCATCGTGCATTCCATGATGACGGACGCCGGCAACACCGGAGCGGACGATCCACCGGGAATCACGGCCTTGAGTTGGCGGCCCTTGCGCACGCCACCCGCCAGTTCCAGCAGCTTGGCGAATGGAGTGCCCATGGGCACTTCGTAGTTACCGGGCTTTTCGACGTCGCCGGAGACCGAGAAGATCTTGGTGCCGCCGTTATTGGGTTTGCCGCAGGCCAGGTAGGCGGCGCCACCGTTGCGGATGATCCAGGGCACCGCGGCAAACGTCTCGGTGTTGTTGATCGTGGTGGGCTTGCCGTAGAGGCCGAAGCTCGCAGGGAATGGCGGCTTGAAGCGCGGCTGGCCCTTCTTGCCTTCGAGCGACTCCAGCAATGCGGTTTCCTCGCCGCAGATGTAGGCGCCGAAACCATGGGCGGCATGCAGCTGGAAGCTGAAGGTGCTTCCCAGGATCTTGTCGCCCAGGTAGCCCGCAGCGCGCGCCTCTTCGAGCGCTTCTTCGAAGCGGTCGTAGGTCTGGAAGATTTCGCCGTGAATGTAGTTGTAGCCCACGGAAATGCCCATCGCGTAAGCCGCGATGATCATGCCTTCGATGACGATGTGCGGGTTGAACTGCAGGATGTCGCGGTCCTTGCAGGTGCCCGGTTCGCCTTCGTCGGAATTGCAGACGAGGTACTTCTGGCCAGGGAACGAGCGGGGCATGAAGCTCCACTTGAGGCCGGTGGGAAAGCCCGCACCGCCACGACCACGCAGGCCCGATTCCTTGACGGTCGCAATGACTTGGTCCTGGGTGAGACCCACGCCTTCGCCCTGCTCCAGGATCTTGCGCAAGGCGGCATAGCCACCGCGCGCTTCGTAGTCCTTGAGGCTCCAGTTGGTGCCATCCAGGCCCGCATAGATCTGCGGATCGATGTGGCGGTCGTGGAAGCAGGTTTGAACGCCCGTCGCCTGGAATTGCGACAGGATCTTCTGCGCAGCGGTCGTCATGCTTGCCCTTCCGCCCGGGCCGGGGATGCCACGCCTTCGGCTTGGCGCAGGCCATCCACGAGCTGATCGAGCTTGTCGTTGTCCATGAAACTGCACATGGTGCGGTCGTTGACCAGCATCACGGGCGCATCGGCGCAGGCGCCGAGGCATTCGCACTGCTGCAGCGTGAACAGGCCATCGGCCGTGGTCTCGCCCATCGCCACGCCCAGTTTCTTTTCCAGGTGGTGCAGCGCCTTCTGGCCATCGCGCAGTTGGCAGGACAGGTTGGTACAGACGTTGAGCTTGTACTTGCCCGTCGGCTGCTGGTTGTACATGTTGTAGAACGTGGTGACTTCGTGCACGGCGATCTGGGGCATGCCCAGGTAGCTGGCGATCACGGCCTCGTTCTCGGTGCTGACCCAGCCCAGCTCCTGCTGGACGATGGCCAGGCAGGCCATGACGGCCGACTGCTTCTGTTCCGTGGGGTACTTCGCCACTTCGCGCGCAAAGCGCGCCAGCGTCGCGTCGGTGATCTGGGACGCGGCGGGCACCACCGTCTTCGTTTCGGTATTCATCGGTCAATCTCCCCGAACACGATATCCATCGTGCCAATGATGGCCACGGCATCGGCAATCATGTGGCCACGGGCCATTTCGTCCAAGGTGGCCAAGTGGGCAAAGCCGGGCGCGCGGATCTTCAGGCGGTAGGGCTTGTTGGCGCCATCGCTCACCAGGTAGATGCCGAACTCACCCTTGGGATGCTCCACTGCCGCATACGCTTCGCCTTCGGGCACGCGGAAACCTTCGGTGAAGAGCTTGAAATGGTGGATCAGCTCCTCCATGTTCGACTTCATGGATTCGCGCGAAGGGGGTGCCACCTTGTGGTTGTCCGTGATCACCGGGCCGGGGTTGGCACGCAGCCAGTCCACGCACTGCTTGATGATGCGGTTGGATTGGCGCATCTCCTGTACACGCACCAGATAGCGGTCGTAGCAGTCGCCCGTCTTGCCCACCGGCACGTCGAAGTCCATGCGGTCATAGACGTCGTAGGGCTGCGTCTTGCGCAGATCCCATGCGATGCCCGAGCCGCGGATCATCGGACCGGTCATGCCCAGGTTGAGGGCGCGCTCCGGCGTCACGACACCGATGCCGACCGTGCGCTGCTTCCAGATGCGGTTGTCGGTGAGCAGTGTTTCGTATTCGTCCACGCACTTCGGAAACCGTTGCGTGAAGTCGTCGATGAAGTCCAGCAGGGAGCCGCTGCGGTTCTGGTTCAGCGCCTCGATGGCCTTGGCATTGCGGATCTTGTTGACCTTGTACTGCGGCATCGAATCCGGCAGGTCGCGATACACGCCACCCGGACGGAAGTACGCCGCGTGCATGCGCGCGCCGGAGACCGCCTCGTACATGTCGAACAGGTCTTCGCGCTCGCGGAAGGTATAGATCAGGATCGTGGAGCTGCCGCAGTCGTTGCCGTGCGAACCCAGCCACATCAGGTGGTTCAGCAGGCGCGTGATCTCGGAGAACATCACGCGGATGTACTGCGCACGCACGGGCACGTCCAGACCCAGCAGCTTCTCGATGGCCAGGCAGTAGGCGTGCTCATTGCACATCATCGAAACGTAGTCCAGGCGGTCCATGTAGGGCAGCGACTGGATGAAGGTCTTGTGCTCGGCCAGCTTTTCGGTGGCGCGGTGCAGCAGGCCGATGTGCGGGTCGGCACGCTGCACGACTTCGCCGTCCAGCTCAAGCACGAGGCGCAGCACACCGTGTGCGGCCGGATGCTGCGGCCCGAAGTTCAGGGAATAGTTCTTGATTTCAGCCATGGTGGATCACTTTTCGGCGAGCGCCTCAGTGCAGGCCTCCGTACTTTTCTTCGCGGATGATGCGGGGCGTGATCTCGCGAGGCTCGATCGTGACTGGCTCGTAGACGACGCGGCGCTGCTCGGCGTCGTAGCGCATTTCCACGTGCCCGGACAACGGGAAATCCTTGCGGAAGGGGTGGCCGATGAAGCCGTAGTCGGTCAGAATGCGGCGCAGGTCGCTGTGCCCGTCGAACACGATGCCGTACAGGTCGAACGCCTCGCGCTCGTACCAGTTGGCAGAGTTCCAGAGGTCCGAGACCGACGGCACGACCGGAAAATCGTCATCCGGGCAGAACACCTTCACCCGCACGCGCTGGTTCATGCTGACCGACAGCAGGTGCGAGACCACGCAGTAGCGCGGCCCCTCCACGCCGACGTCGCCATACGAGGAGTAGTCCACACCGCACAGGTCGACCAACTGTTCGAACCGGCAGCCCGGCGCATCGCGCAGCAACTGCATGGCCGCCAGATAGTCCGCGGCAGAGACCACCAGGGTCACCTCATCCAGCGCCACCGAAAGCTGGCGCACCTTGTCGCCGAGCGCAGCGGCAATCGCGCCCCGAAGTGCTTCGGGTCGAATAGCAAAGGCAGTCATCGTCAACCCTTCAGACGCGAGCGATGGTGTTGGTGCGGCGGATCTTCTGCTGAAGCTGGATGATCCCGTAGATCAATGCCTCGGCCGTGGGCGGGCAACCCGGCACGTACACATCCACCGGAACGATGCGATCGCAGCCGCGAACCACCGAATAGCTGTAGTGGTAGTAGCCGCCGCCGTTGGCGCACGAACCCATGGACAGCACCCAGCGCGGCTCGGACATCTGGTCGTACACCTTGCGCAGGGCCGGCGCCATCTTGTTGCACAGCGTGCCGGCCACGATCATCAGATCGGACTGGCGCGGACTGGCGCGGAACACCTCGGCACCGAAACGGCCGATGTCGTAACGCGCCGCCGCGGCGTGCATCATCTCCACCGCGCAGCACGCCAGACCAAAGGTCATGGGCCACAGCGAGCCGGTCTTGGCCCAATTCACCACCGAGTCGTAACTGGTGGTGATGAAGCCTTCCTTCATCACGCCTTCAATCATCGTGTCATTCCTTATGAAGACCGGTCATTCCCAATCCAGGGCACCCTTTTTCCACTCGTAGGCAAAGCCCACGACGAGGATGGCCAGGAAGATGACAACGGCAATGAAACCCGTCAGCCCCACTTCGTGGAGCGAAACCGCCCACGGAAACAGGAAAGCGATTTCCAGATCAAAAAGAATGAAGAGGATGGCGACGAGGTAGTAGCGCACATCGAACTTCATGCGCGCATCTTCGAAGGCCTCGAAACCGCATTCGTAGGGGGAGTTTTTGGCCGTATCCGGGCGATTGGGACCGAGGACATAGCCCAGCACCAGCGGCACGAAGCCGACACCGATGCCGACCAAGATGAACAAAAGAACGGGGAGGTACTGATCGAGGTTCATCTGGAGGATGTGCTCACCGCTGAAGCTGCACCCAGACGCCCCAGGATGGGCGTGTTGGATGGGCTTTTGTTTTGGTGCCGTCGGCGAGACTCGAACTCGCACAGCTTTCGCCACTACCCCCTCAAGATAGCGTGTCTACCAATTTCACCACGACGGCTGATTTATGCATCTGGATGGCATGAGGAACCCGTTGGGTTTTTGGCTTTCCAGACAATCCGGGATTCTACTCCGGAAAAACCCTGCTCCGGAGAGCAGGATCAAATTTTGCGCTTTTCTTCTTACTTGGTGGGAATCTGCCCAGCGCCGGAGGCCGGCACCACGGGTGCCGCAGGCACCTCGGACGCCGCACCAGAAGCCGGCTGAGCGGGCGCCACGACCCCAGGCACTTCCAGCACGCTGCCAACACCCGCAGGACGGACGTTGCCAAAATATGCCAGCGCCAGCGTTGCCACGAAGAACACCCCCGCCAGCACCGCTGTGCTGCGCGACAGGAAATTGGCACTGCCGCTGGCACCGAACAGGCTGCCGGAGCTTCCGCTGCCGAAGGCCGCCCCCATGTCGGCACCCTTGCCATGCTGGATCAGGATCAAGCCGATCATGCCCAGCGCAGCCAGAATCTGCACCGCCAAAATCACATTCACAAGCGCGTTCATTCTCTATTTACTCCTAATTTGATAGCTGTATGCCGGCGTCTTTATTGCGCCGAAGCGATGATTTGCAAAAAGTCCTGCGCCTTGAGCGACGCCCCGCCCACCAGACCGCCGTCAATATCAGGCTGGGCCAGCAACTGGGCGGCATTTGCCGCGTTCATGCTTCCGCCGTACAGCAAACGGATGCGATCCGCCTGAGGGCTTGCCGCAGCCAATTGGGCGCGAAGCACCGCATGGACCTCCTGCGCCTGCTCGGGCGTGGCGGTGCGACCCGTACCGATCGCCCAAACGGGCTCATAGGCGACGACGATCTCGCTGATGCAGTGCCCGTTCGCGTGCACCACGGCCGCTAACTGGCGCTTGACGACGGCCTGCGTCTGCCCCGCCTCACGCTCTGCCAGCGTTTCTCCGACGCAGACGATGGGTGTGATGCCCGCCGCCAGCGCACGCTGCGCCTTGGCCGCGACCAACTCGTCGGTTTCTCCGTGGTACTGGCGCCGCTCGGAATGCCCCACCAACACGTAGCGCACCCCGAACTCCAGCAGCATGGCGGCAGAGGCCTCCCCAGTGTAGGCGCCGGACTCGTGCGCCGACACATCCTGCGCGGCGACTGCAACAGCGGAGCCGTCGGCCAGGGCCTGCACTTGCGCCAGGTAAGGCGCAGGCACCGCCACCGCCACTTCGCAGCCGGGTTGCCCCATGCCTTCGCGCAACGCGTTCACCAAAGCCTGATTGGAAGCCAGGCTGCCATTCATCTTCCAGTTCCCGGCAATCAATTTCTTTTTCATGCGGTCCACGTCAAAACAATTTTCCCTGCATGCTGGCTGGACTCCATCAGCGCGTGCGCCTTGGAAGCCTCCGCCGCGGCAAACGTACTGTGCACGATCGGGCGAACCTTGCGGGATGCCAGCAGCGGCCACACCTGCTCGCGCAGGGCACGGGCAATCGCGCCTTTGAACGCCACGGACCGAGGCCGCAGCGTGGAGCCGGTGACGGTGAGACGGCGGCGAAGCACGAGACCCGCGTTCAACTCGGCCTTGATGCCTCCCTGAACGGCAATGATCACCAGGCGCCCATCCTCGGCGAGACATTCGATCTCGCGGGCGACGTAATCGCCTGCGACCATGTCCAGCACCACATCCACCCCCTTGCCACCAGTGATGCGCTGCACCTCTGCGACGAAGTCCTGAGTCTTGTAGTTGATGGCGTGATGTGCACCGATTTCCAGGCAGGCCGCGCATTTTTCATCGCTGCCGGCCGTGACGATGACCGTGGCGCCGAATGCACGCCCCAATTGAATGGCCGTCACACCGATGCCGCTGCTTCCACCCTGCACCAACAGCGTTTCACCGGATTGCAGGCGGCCGCGGTCGAACACGTTGCTCCATACGGTGAAAAGCGTTTCCGGCAGCGAGGCCGCCTCGACGTCGGTGAAACCGTCCGGCACGGGCAAACATTGTTCAACGGGTGCTACGCAGTACTCGGCGTAACCACCGCCAGCGACCAGCGCGCAGACGCGGTCCCCCACCTTGAGGCCGGCCTTGTCCATCGCAGCCCGATCGCCCCGCTCGATCACCCCTGCCACCTCGAGCCCCGGCAAATCCGACGCACCCGGCGGCGGGGCGTAGTGCCCCTTGCGCTGCAGAACGTCGGGCCGGTTAATGCCGCTGGCCGCGACCCGGATGAGCAACTCCCCCGGGGTTGGCTCGGGCACCGGGCGCTCCGCCAGGCGCAGAACCTCGGGGCCGCCCGGGCTTTCGATTTCCACCACACGCATAGCCATCACCTTGCTACAAAAGTCGAGATGAATACCGCGCCGGCGCAGACAAAGCCCGCGCCGGCAGCGCTCATTTCAATCGTGCTAGGACTCAGGCGTCCATCTGACCCGACGACTCGCCGGAAGCCAGGGACTGTTGCTGTTGCTGCTGATCGGCACCGTCGCGGCGCTCACGGCGCTCGCCACGGTCCGAGCGCTCCCCCCGCTCTGCAGGTGCAGGACGGCCGCCGCTGTCTCCCATGGGGCGATCAGCCAAAGCCTTCATCGACAGCTTGACGCGCCCCTTCTCGTCCGTCTCCAGCACCTTGACCTTGACGATCTGGCCCTCGGTCAGATAGTCGGTCACCTTCTCGACACGCTCGTGAGCGATCTGGCTGATGTGCAACAGACCGTCCTTGCCGGGCAGCAAGTTGATCAATGCGCCGAAGTCCAGGATCTTGACGATGGGGCCTTCGTAGATCTTGCCGATCTCGACTTCCGCCGTGATCTGCTCGATGCGGCGCTTGGCATCGTCTGCCTTGGCACTGTCGGTGGACGCGATCGTGATGGTGCCGTCTTCGTCGATGTTGATCTGCGTGCCGGTTTCTTCCGTCAGGGCACGGATCACCGCACCGCCCTTGCCGATCACGTCACGGATCTTCTCGGGGTTGATCTTCATCGTGAACAGCTTCGGCGCGAAGTTGCTGACCTCGGTCTTGGCCTCGCCCATGGCTTCCTGCATCTTGCCCAGGATGTGCAGGCGCGCTTCCTTGGCTTGGGCCAGCGCGACCTGCATGATTTCCTTGGTGATGCCCTGGATCTTGATGTCCATCTGCAGCGCAGTGATGCCACCCGTGGTGCCAGCCACCTTGAAGTCCATGTCGCCCAAATGATCCTCATCGCCCAGGATGTCGGTCAGCACGGCAAAACGGTTGTCTTCCTTGATCAGACCCATGGCGATACCCGCCACGTGCGCCTTCATCGGCACGCCGGCATCCATCAGCGACAGGCAGCCGCCGCACACCGAAGCCATCGAAGAGGAGCCATTCGACTCAGTGATCTCAGACACGACACGCATCGTGTAGGGAAACTCTTCCTTGGTCGGCAGCACCGCCACCAGCGCGCGCTTGGCCAGACGGCCGTGGCCGATTTCGCGGCGCTTGGTCGAACCCATGCGGCCCACTTCGCCCGTGGCGAAGGGAGGCATGTTGTAGTGCATCATGAAACGGTCTTCGTACTCGCCTGCCAGTGCGTCAATGCGCTGGGCGTCCCGCTCGGTACCCAGCGTGGAAACCACCAGCGCCTGGGTTTCACCGCGCGTGAACAGGGCGGACCCATGGGTGCGGGGAAGCACACCATTGCGGATTTCGATGGGACGGACCGTGCGAGTATCGCGGCCGTCGATCCGGGGCTCGCCCGCAAGGATCTGGCTGCGAACGATCTTGGCTTCGATGTCGAACAACAAGCCTTCGACCTTGACGGCATCAAACTCGGCGCCTTCTGCCTTCAAAGCCGACAGCACCGAAGCCGTGGCTTCGCGCAAGGCCTGCGTGCGGGCCTGTTTGCTGCGGATCTGATAAGCCGCGCGCAGCTTTTCTTCCGCCAGGGCGTTGACCTTGCCGATGAAGGGCTCATCCTTGGCTGGCGGCTGCCAGTCCCAGACGGCCTTGCCAGCGTCGCGCACCAATTCGTGGATTGCGTTGATCGCGATGTTGCCTTGCTCATGACCGAACACCACGGCGCCCAGCATGATCTCTTCGGACAGCTGTTGCGCTTCCGACTCGACCATCAGCACGGCAGCTTCGGTGCCCGCCACCACGAGGTCCATCTGGGAATTCTTGCGCGCCGTCTGGCCGGGGTTCAGCACGTATTCGCCGTTGATGTAGCCCACGCGCGCTGCACCGATGGGGCCATTGAACGGGATGCCGGAGATGGAAAGCGCAGCGCTCACAGCGATCATGGCGGCGATGTCCGCATCCACTTCGGGGTTCAGCGAGACCGTATGGATGACCACATGGACTTCGTTGAAGAAGCCTTCGGGGAACAGCGGGCGGATCGGGCGGTCGATCAGGCGGCTCGTGAGCGTCTCATGCTCGCTGGGCTTGGCTTCCCGCTTGAAGAAGCTGCCAGGGATCTTGCCGGCAGCGTACGTCTTCTCGATGTAATCCACCGTCAAGGGGAAAAAGTCCTGCCCGGGCTTGGCGGTCTTGGAGCCCACCACCGTGGCCAGAACGACGGTGTCATCGATGTTGACCAGCACGGCGCCGGACGCTTGGCGGGCGATTTCGCCCGTTTCCATGACGACGGTCTTGTCGCCCCATTGGAAGGACTTGGTAACTTTATTGAAAATGCTCATGTTTGCTCCATTTTTAATCGCTGGCTACACAGAACCAGCCTGCAAAGGAGTGCGATTCAGAACACGATGCCATTCCAGTGACCCTGCCCTTTTCCTCGATGGAACAAGGCCATTGGAATGACACAGCTTCGCTCTGTTTTGCGACTCCGAAGTAAAAAACGCCTGAGCTAGCGTGCTAACCCAGGCGTTTCGGCATGCGAATGCGCTTACTTGCGCAGACCCAGCTTGGCGATCAATGCCGTATAACGCTCAGCATCCTTCGCCTTCAGGTAGTCCAGCAGCTTGCGGCGGCGGCTCACCATGCGCAGCAGGCCACGGCGACCGTGGTGATCCTTGGCATGGGTCTTGAAGTGAGGGGTCAGTTCATTGATACGGGCCGTCAGAAGGGCCACTTGAACTTCCGGGCTACCGGTATCGTTGGCAGCACGGGCGTTGGCCTTGACGACTTCGGCCTTGATAGAGGATGCGATCATTGGTTTTCCTTGAATTGCGGGGCCGGTGATTGCAGCGCATGGCTGCCCTGCCCCTGTCTTACTTGCGCAAGCGGCTGGAATGGCCACAAGCGTGCGTCTTGCACCATGCAAAACTCGGCGATTATACCCCGAGCCATGTTTTGAGCCGTTGCACCCCTTGCACCAACCGCTCAGGATCGCGGGAAGCGAAGCACCAACGCAACCATCCTTGCGCCTCCAGACCGAACGCGTTGCCCGGTGCCAACCCCAAACCGGCTTCCCGCACCAACCGCTTGGCCAAATCCAGAGAGTCGCCCTGGCCGGGCAGCCGAAAGAACGCATACATGCCGGCACGCGGACTGGCGACCTCAATGCCCGGCAGCGCCTGCAGCAAGGGAAGCAACGCATCCCTGCACACCTGAAGATGAGAGACGACACGGGGCGTGATTTCTGACGCATGCTGCAAAGCCGCAATTCCCGCCCGCTGGGTGAAGACACTGGTGCACGAGGTATTGAACTCGATGAGCTTGCCCATGTGATGGGTCATTTCCGCCGGCATGACCAGCCAACCCAGACGCCAGCCCGTCATGAGGAAGCTTTTGGAAAAGCTCTGCACCACGACCAATCGGTCCTCAGCCTCTGCCAGATCCAGAAAGCTGGGCGCGCACACCGAGTTGGACAGATCGTCGTAATAGAGCCGCTCGTACACCTCGTCGGCCAGTATCCACGTGCCCGTTGTACGGCAATGCTGAATGATTTGCTGCTGCTCGTCGCGCGTGAGCGTCCAGCCCGTGGGATTGTTGGGTGCATTCACGATCAGCAAACGCGTGGAGGGGGTGATGGCAGCCAACAGCGCATCCATGTCCAACACCCATGCGCCCCCCGGCTGAGGCCGCAACGGAATGCATCGCAGCCGCGCACCCATGATTTGTGGCTGCGCCGTCAGGTTGGGCCACACCGGCGTCACCGCCACCACCTCGTCGCCAGGATCGAGCAACGTCTGCATGGACAGCATCAGCCCGTTCACCCCGCCCGAGGTCACAGCCACCCGGTCTGCAGCGATCGGCCCATGCAATGCGCTCGTGTACGAGGCGATCGCGCTGCGCAGCTCGGGTAGCCCCAGGTTATGTGAGTAGAAGGTTTCTCCCCGCCCAAGAGATTCCATGGCCGCCTGCCGCACAGGCTCAGGGGTGACCTCATCGCTTTCGCCGAACCAGAAAGCGAGCACATCGCTGCGTCCCATTCCCGCATTGGCCACTTCACGGATTTTGGATTCTTCAAGGTGAATGACGGTAGCGCGCATCGAAACTTCCAGGGAAAAAAGATCAGGGGGCATCGTAGCGGCTTCCACCATGCTCTTGCGCCACAATATCCTGAAATCAAAATCCCAGGGAGGAACACATGCCCACTCGAACTGCCAAATGCCTTGCGGAAGTTGCCTTCATGCTTTGCGCCGGGGTCTCACTCAGCATGAATACGCTTGAGGCCCATGCAGCGACAACAACCCATGCTTCGAATTCAGCGCAGGGCAACAAAAGAAAGAACACGGTCAAGCTGAAAACGACCACCCCGCGCAGCGCCTCCGAAGAGTCGACTGCCGAACGCGATCGCAGGCTGTACAGAGAATGCAAAGGGCGACCGAACGCCGGGGCGTGTCTTGGATATGCCAAGCCATGAGCTTTCAAAAAGCCGAGGCGAAAATTGGGTCTTAAAAATCAGCGTGGCCGGACAGCCGCGCGACCACGCGCAGGTCCGGGCCGACCATCTCGACCGATTGGAATGCCATGTCGGTTCCGTCGGATAGCTTGGACAATGCCACCCGGTGCGCAATGCCCAATCCAGGCCCCAACAATTTAGGGGCCAGATAAAGCAGCACATCGTCCACCAACCCCGCTTGCAGTAACGCGCCATTCAACTGGCTGCCCGCTTCCACATGCACTTCATTCATTTGCAGGCGACCCAGATCCAACATCAGGGCAGCCAGGTCGATGTGCCCTTCCGCATTGGGCAAATGCAGCACGGTGACACCGCGTGAAGCGAGTAACGCCTCCTTTTCAGGGTTTTGGATGGCCGTGTAAATAAAAACCCGGCGCCCGGCTTTGAAAATGGCCGCGTGCAATGGCACCCTCAACTGACTGTCCAACAAAATCAGGTCAGGTTGGCGAGGAGTCTCGACCTCCCGGACATCCAGCCGTGGATCATCCGCCAGAACGGTGCCGATGCCAGTCAACACCGCACACGCCCGCGCACGCCAGGCATGGCCATCGGAGCGCGCCAAGGGCGACGTGATCCATTGGCTTTCACCTCCATGCAAGGCCGTCAAGCCATCCAGAGAGGCAGCTGCCTTCATGCGAACCCAGGGGCGTCGGCGGATCATGCGGCTGAAAAAGCCCAGGTTTAACTCGCGGGATGCTTGCGATTCAAGGCCCACGTCTACTTCCACGCCACGCCCGCGCAATCTGCTCACCCCTTGCCCCGCCACCATGGGATTGGGATCGGTGATAGAGGCAAACACCTTGCTCAATCCCGCGTCAGCCAAAGCATCGCAGCACGGACCGGTTCTCCCATGATGCGAACAGGGCTCCAAAGTGACATAGGCAGTAGCCCCTTCTACCGACAACCCACGCCCATGGGCATCGCGCAGCGCCATGATTTCAGCGTGCGCCTGACCTGCCGGCTGTGTAGATCCTTCGCCCAGCACCGTGCCAGAAGCATTGACGATCACGCAGCCGACTCGTGGATTGGGCGAGGTACGAAAGAGGCCTTGCTGCGCCAGCTCCAACGCCCTCCTCATGAAATTTGACTCTGCTGACTTGTTCATACGGCCTGAGAAAACTCCAGTCTTGGATGCCACGGTTGGCGGGCAGCCGCCCATTCTGCCGCCAAACGGTCAGCCTTATGGAGCCAACGGCACAGGAGGGGTGGGTGAACTGGAGGAGACCTCCGTAACATTCGCACATGACATTCCCTGCCCTGTTACCAACGCCCAGGCTGGCCGCCAAAACCCCTTCCCGTCCACGACCCATCAGGCAATCTCTAGGCTTTACCTTGGTTGAAGTCCTGGTCGCGATCATGGTGCTGTCTTTCGGCATGCTGGGCTTGGTTGGCATGCAGGCTTTTGCACTGCAGTCGAACAGAGAGGCTCGATTGCAAGCACAAGCTGCGATGTTGGCGAGGGAACTGGCCGAAATGATGCGGGGCAACAAAGAAGTCGGCGTCAAGACGGCAACTGCTGACAACCCGTATCTGGTATCTCTCTCTAGCGGCTCCATGGTCCCAGCCACTCCATCGTATTGCCTGAGCGTGGGCAATGCGGCCACAGGTTGCACGTCCGCAACTGATATTGCCAACGCAGAAATGACGGATTGGCTCGCCAGGGTAGACAACACTCTGCCTGGAGCCCGTGTGGTTATCTGTTTTGACAGTGCTCCATACGACAGCAACGGTATTCCTCGATGGGCATGTCCTCCTGCCGGAACAAATTCAAATGAGATTGCCGTCATAAAGATTGGCTGGACCCGTAATTCTACCGACAGAAGCAAAACTGGGAGCGACTTGCTTGAGCAGGCAAGTAGTTCAACAAGCGTTCCCTATATTATTTTTCCAGTGACCAGTGGCAACGCCAGTTCGATATGAAAAAGAATGATTTCATGCGGAATTATTTAGCCGCCAAACATCGACAAAAGGGCTTGACCCTTATCGAACTGATGGTAGCAATGGTCATCAGCCTGCTGATTGTACTGGCAGCGGTGGCCGCATTGGTGGTATCCAGGCAGGGCTTCAGCAGCGTCGATGCCGCCTCACAACTCCGAGATAACGGTAGATTTGCTGTCGATCTTATTCAGCGCTTAGGGGTACAGGCGGGATACAAGGACGTGAGAGATGCTGCGACCCCAGTACCCAACAGTACAGCCGGAATCGAATCAAATCCACCACCAAATGTTTACGGGATTAATAATCAAAAACGCAGTGAAACCAACGCGTGGGATGAAAGCTCCAACTGGGGTTCTGCGGTGGGAGCAGGCAGCGATATTTTGGTGCTAAGAAATCAAACCAGTCAGCTCGTGCCAACAGCGACCACTTCTGATCAAACCATGATTGATTGCATGGGTGTGGCACCGACAGCAGTGCCCGTTGATCGATACGACCGCATATTGAGTATATTGCACGTTGGTGTTGGACAAGACGGTGAGCCGTCTCTCATGTGCACCCATATCGGTTCAACCGGTTCTCTGGAAGCGGAGCCTTTGATCAGGGGAGTGGAAAACTTTCAAGTGCTTTACGGGGTTGATGGCATCGGTCCAAACAATGCCACTTTGCCGGCCAGTGCAGCAAGTTCGCCAGAAAATGGGCCTGAGCGTTATTTAAGGGCCGACCAGATCACCAACACGTCAAATGCGGCCGTCAGCTATTCCAATTGGAGGCGCGTCAGGAGCCTGCGCATCGGCATGGTTATCAGAGGTCCCAGTGGCTCGGCTATTGACAAGAGCTCTCAAACCCTCTATCCGCTGGGTATCGCCAAAGGCTCCAGTTCTGGCGCAATAGGCAGCGGTCTGGCAGACGCGAGCAATGATCCAGGCACCGTTTTCACGTCATCCGATGGAAGATTGCGGCAAACCGTTACCTTCACGGTACACCTGCGCAACTATCAACAAGACAATTAGCATGCTGAAATTCCAAGATTTATCTGTGAAATTCACAGTGTTACCTCGAGCTTCAAAAGAACGAGGAGCGTCATTAATTGTAGTGATGCTGTTGTTGGTGATTGTCTCCATATTGGGAATATCAGGAGTGCAGATATCGATGATGGCGGAGCGTGGCACTCGAAATGATCGGGATACTCAAATCGCCTGGCAATCCACCGAAGCTGCCTTGATGGACGCAGAATTCGACATTCTGGGACAACCAGCCAGTTCTTCCACAAAAAGAAACAGCATCTTCAAACGAGGCAGCACAGATATCTCGCAATTTGTCCAAGACTGCGGAACATCTGGAAACACAATCGGTCTGTGCGCTCTCAACGCCACAGGCAAGCCGGCTTGGTTGGCCGTGGACTTCACGATTACAGCAAACAATGCCCCGACGACGGTATTCGGGACTTATACAGGACGGACATTTCCCTCAGGCAATGCAGGAATTCAACCCGCACAGCCTCCCCGCTATGTCATAGAGCCCATCCCGGATCCCTCCATGTCCCGCACCAAAGATCCAAAAGACGTCAAATATATCTACAGAATAACTGCCATGGGGTTTGGCCCGAATGCGGACACCCAGACCGTATCGCAAGTGATTTTCAGAAATTGAAGAGGCCTATATGAATAACTCTGTTTCCCCCAGGCCTGCGACGGCAATGAAAATCATTGCAGAATTCAAAGAGAGCATTAAAAGTTCGTCTTCTGCGAAATGGATTGCGTTGGCAGCCGTGCCTATCATGGCCACCATTTCATTTGTTGCACTCAGCGCAGGCACTGCGCCGGCCATACCTGCAATCAACATTTCCGCAGACCCTTTGTATGCAGCAGCTGCGGTGGATAAGCCCACCTTGGCACTGGCTTTATCGGTTGAATATCCAACAGTGGGCTCCCAATACCCATCGGGTGGCACTACAGACAACACCTATTCCAATCTGCAAGAATATTTGGGATATTACGATGCGGAAAGTTGTTATACTTATAATGACTCCCCAGCTGAAACCCCTGCCAGTGGCTTGACTGCAGCAGACTACAAGCGTTTCGATCGCAGCGGTGCTGCAACCGCACGAAAGTGCACCAATGCCTTCAGCGGTAATTTTTTGAACTGGGCCAGCAGTTCAGCCATTGATATGCTCCGCCTGGCATTGTCAGGCGGTGATCGATACATTGATACAGCCACTACCAGCTCTTCCCTGACCATACTTCAACGTGCAGTCATTCCCAATGGGGACCCGGTCTGCATGTGGAATACCAGCAATTTTCCGGCCAAACAACTGCAAAAAGATGGTGGAAGTGCAGGGACGTATTGGGGTGCTGTACCTACAGCAATGATCACAGCTGCCAATGGAAACGATATATGGGTAGCGAATACCTTGAATCGAATCTATTTTGGCACCTCCAACACCGGAAACTGCTCTACAGGCCCGGCGTCATATAAGTTGGGCTCGCCAACGACCAATTCATCGGTAGGGCCAGTGAGCGACTCCTCGTCCAACCTGCCCAATGGCAGCACCCAGTGTGCCACCGAAAACAACACATGCAGTTTTACGGGCACCAAAGAGGTTTGGTATGGAGTCAAAGTCAATGGTGTGAATTACTGGAAGGTGGCTCCCGCATCGAATGGCGTGGCTTGTACCAATGACATCTTTGGCGACCCGAAGAGCGGCACTGCTAAGCAGTGTTACTACAGAAACTACAGCGGATCGTGGACACCGCCTGTTAACGCAAACTTGAACAGCGATGGCTTTTTCTATGCCCGCGTCCAAGTCTGCAATACCACCTCTGGCGTTTTGCAGGATGTGCGTGCTGCATACAATTTGTGCAGGCAGTATCCTAACGGCAATTACAAACCAACCGGTGTTATTCAAAAATACAGTGATCAGATGCGATTGGCTGCCTTTGGTTATCTCATGGATCAGACGGCAAGCTATAACAACGGCCGCTATGGCGGGGTACTTCGCGCACCGATGAAATATGTCGGCAGCAAAACCTTCAGCACCACCGGACAGGACAATACTCCAAACGGCGGGAATCCCAATGCAGAATGGAATGCCAACAACGGAGTATTCCTATCCAATCCCGACAATAATACCAGTCAAACTCCAAACATCAGCGGCGTCATTAATTATCTGAACAAATTCGGCAGAACCGGACCTGTGCCGGGTCGCTACAAAATATATGACCCCGTCGGTGAACTCCATTACGAAACGATCAGATACCTGCAAGGCTTGCAGCCAAGCACCGCTGCGACGAGCAATATTTCAACTGATATGTACGATGGCTATCCGGTTTATTCAACCTGGACCGACCCATATGACAACAGAAGTAACGCATCGGATTATTCTTGCTTGAAAAGCAATGTTGTTGTTATTGGAGACGTTAACACCCATGACGGAAACAGGCTGCCAACGCCTGATTTGGCAAATAATATTCCGAACATCAATGCATGGCGTAGCACGGTTCAAGCTTTTGAGCGGAATCAAGCAACGACCTATCAAGATGGTCAAAATGTGACCCGAACCACTGGCAATCCCAACGGGGCCAACGGTAGCGTGCCGAGTGGCACTCAAACCAGCCAGATCATGGGGTCGGCATACTGGTCTCACACGCACGACATTCGTGGATCCGATTGGACCGCTGCCCCCGCAAAACAGCGCCCAGGACTCCGAGTCAAAACGTTCCTTTTCGACGTCAACGAGTACGGGGACCAAAACAACGTCTCGACACGCCGTTTTGCCAATCAGTTTTTCATGGCCTCCAAGTATGGCGGCTTCGAATCGGATCCCAGCAACGCTGCAGCCAGGCCGTACAACACCTATGGCAATCCTTTTAAGCGCCAAGACGGCACCAACGACAACAATGTCTGGCAAAAGCAAAATGATCCTGGCGAGGCTGGCACCTACTACCTTCAAAGTAGTGCACGTGGTGTCCTTTCAGCCTTTGACGATATTTTCAGCAGGGCGTCGACCCAAGCCAGAAGCATCGCAGGCAGCTCAGCCTCTTCCACGACTATCAGCAGCACGTCGGGAAGCGTTGTCTATTCTGCCAAGTTTGATACCAGCAACTGGAGCGGAGACGTCGTCGCTGAACCTCTGACTGTTTCTGGTACGAGTCTTAGCCTGGGCTCTCAAAATTGGAGCGCCGCTGACCGCCTATCGGTAATGGCCTCGCCTGCAACCAATCGCAAGATTTTTGTAGGTAATACCGCTGGGAACGCCAATCCAGTGGCGGCGTCATTTACTTGGTTAACCATTGAAAACACCTTGCAAGGCTATCTCAATAAAGCGGAACCTACCGCATCTTCAGATGGGCAAGGTTCGGCGCGTGTCAGCTTTTTAAGAGGGGATCGAACCAAGGAAGGAAACCCTTTCCGGGTGCGCAGCTCATTGCTTGGAGACATCGTCAATTCCAGCGTCGTTTACTCAGGTGCGCCTACTGCAGCCTATTCCGGCGCTGGGTATGTCGCCTTCCGTAATAACTATATCAATCGCACGCCGGCCGTTTTTGCGGGGGCAAATGACGGCATGCTACATTCATTCAACGCGGGCACTGGCGACGAATTGTTTGCCTATATTCCCAGCTGGATGGGTCCCAAGCTCTCGGCATTGACAAACACCAGCTATGTGACCAACCATCAAAGCTATGTCGATGCCCCCCCAGTCGTGGGAGAGGCGCAAGTGGCGTTCAATGGCACAGCATCCGACTGGAAAACCGTTCTGGTTTCGGGAACAGGGGGTGGAGGCTCCGGGGTTTTTGCATTGGACGTGTCTGACCCCTCCACCTTTGCCGCCTCCAACGTCATGTGGGAATTCAAGCGTTCCGATGACGCCGACATGGGCCAGGTGATTGGAAAGCCGCAGATACTAAAACTGAAAACCAGTGGAAGCTCCAGCACCAGCACCTATCGGTGGTTTGCAGTGGTGGCGAGCGGAGCTAACAACTATGTGCCAGACGTCAATGGGGTGTTCAGCGCGACTGGACAGCCTGCCCTATTTTTGCTGGCACTGGACAAGCAGCCTGGGACCTCTTGGACCTTGGGAACCAACTATTTCAAGATCTCTTTGCCCATTGATAGTACGCTGAGTGCAGGGAAAGCAACCGGACTTGCCAATTTTCAACCGCTCTGGGGCAGTGCTGGAGAAGTCACGCAAATCTACATGGGCGACTTTCACGGCAACCTCTGGAAACTGGATTTTTCGAAAAACCAGCCTACCAGTGATTGGAATATAAATAAATTGACGGCATTCAACAAGGGCACTGCAGGGTCGCCTGTACCCTACCCCTTGTATATTGCCAAAGATTCGAGCAATACCATTCAACCCATTACTGCAGCACCGGCCATATTCTCGGGACCGGCGGTATCCGGCCTGGAAACCTTCTATGTGACCTTCGGCACAGGGAAATATCTAGAAACCGCGGACAATACATCGACCGCAACCAACAGCTTCTATGCCGTTTACGACAACGGGACTACGACTGCAGACAACTCTCCTGCCGCAGCAAGTGTCATCAGTGGGCGGGCGCGGCTGAAACAAGGCGCCATCAATACCGGCACGAGGGTCATCACGGTTGGTGCATTCAAATGGGGCCGGGCCATGTCGGATACCGATGCGACACAACGTTCCGGTTGGTATTTTGATATGCCGGTTACTGGAGAAAAATTGATCAGCGCGATTGGTGACCAAGGCAATCTTTTTGCAACTTTCAATACAATCATTCCTGGCTCCGCTGGAGTTACTGGAAGTTGTTCCCCCACGCTTGGAACTAGCAATGCCTATGTGGTCAATATTGGCGATGGGTCAGGAAAATACAACCTATCGACCGTAGGTCTGCTGGGACCGAGCATGTTCTTTGTGAATGAATCCGAGACCCCGCCGGCTCCACTCGACAGCACCGGTCGGGGCTGGAGAACCACCACCTTGAGGAGCACGACCATTGGGCAATCCGGTGTCAGTACAAGCACGCAAGTTGTCAGTATCACGGAGGCCGTCGGCCGACTAAGTTGGCGCCAGATCAATAACTACCAAGACATGAAAAACAATTGAGTCACGCCATGAAAGCTCAAGCAAACCGGGGTTTCACTCTGATAGAACTCATGATTGTGGTGGCGGTGATAGGCATTCTGGCAGCAGTTGCTTATCCTGCTTACAACGACTCCATTCTGAAAGGGCGGCGAGCGCAGGGGCGAGCCGCCTTGGCAGAGCTTCTGCAGCAACAGGAGCGATACATGACCCAAAATAATTGCTACTTGGCATTCAGCAATAGCAGTGGCACTGCCACGGCCCTCGCACCCTCGCCATCCACGGCGTGCGGGGGGGTTACAGCTTCAACGGTTCCCTTTAAAACCTTTTCTGGCGATGGGGGCCTACCTGCTGCGGCTTATCTGCTGTCAGCCAATACATGCCCCGCCACAGGCAGTGGGACCTTGCCGATTTCTCAGTGTGTCAGAGTGATCGCAACTCCAGTGAAATCAGACCCAGTCGTCGGTAATTTGGAGTTGATGAGCAATGGCACGAAGAAATGCACTGGCAACACAAGCAATCCTAGATTGTGCTGGCCATGAGTAAAAAACCAAAAACACAGTTCGGTTTTACGCTGATTGAACTGGTGATAACGATGGCGATTGCTGCAATATTGCTTTTGGTGGCTGTGCCAGGTTTCCAGTCCTTCCAACGCAACTCTCAGCTCTCTTCACTGACCAGTTCTCTACTGGTCGCCATCAATACCGCAAAGGCGGAAGCCATGAAGCAAAATGCCAGTGCATATGTCATTCCCGCCAGCGGCGCCGATTGGGGCAGTGGATGGATCGTATTCGTCGACAAGGATCGCAACCAGAGCTATAGCGAAAGCGGGGATGTGACGGTGATGAAGCAAGAGGCGCCGGCCAACTACTTCACCATATCGGGAAACGGCACTTCAAGTGGTACCGATCCTTATTTGACGTTTGACAGTTCGGGATTTTCCAGGAAAAAAGACGGTAGTTCCTCAGAAAATCTTACTCTTTCCATCAAAAGAAATGATGTATCCACCGCCACACAAAATGAAGAAACACGAAGAATCATTATTTCGAAGACTGGAAGAGCACGATCGTGCAAGCCATCCACTGATTCCAACTGTACGGCCACGGCCTCAAATTAAATAATATCCACTCAACCCAGCGAAGCGGCCATCCACAAGATCCTTACGAGTGAGACATCTTAGTTTGTACAGTCACCGCGGTATTTCAGCGCTTGTCGCCTTGCTCTTCATTTCAGGTTGTGCCGGCCTGCCTGATAGAGTTGAACGCCCTGTCTCACACGCAGAGTTACCTACCGGTAATACGGTTTTGTCCAAGATCGTGGACGATCGTCGTCGCGGCGCCCAAGCACGCCACGACTCCGGTTTTCTCCTGCTCAGCGGCCCCCAGGAAGCCTATGGCAGCCGCCTCGCCCTGGTAGAGAACGCACAGAAAACACTGGACCTGCAGTACTACGCCATCCATGCGGATGCCAGCAGCGAGCGGTTGCTGCGCGGCATTGCAGCGGCGGCGCGGCGAGGGGTGCGCGTGCGCATTCTCCTGGACGACTTTCACAGTACAGGGCGCAATGCCTTGGTCATGGGAATGGCGTTCCAGCCCAATGTAGAGATGCGAATGTTCAACCCGGTCGCTGGGCCGCGTGGTTCGATGCTGGGGCGCGTGTGGGGCTCGGTAACCGACTTTTCCAGGGTGCAGCAGCGCATGCACAACAAGCTGTTCATTGCAGACAACGTGATGGGCGTGACGGGGGGGCGTAATCTGGGCGATGCCTATTTCGGCAATGCCGATTCTGGCAACTTCGTGGATCTGGATGTGCTCGCCGTGGGCCCCATCGTCCAGGATCTGTCTCGCAGCTTCGACAGCTATTGGAACAACCAGCGCGCCTACCCCGTGCAATCGCTCATCACCCAGCAGGAACTGGCACGGTTGCGCGAGCAGACCTCGAAGGCGCCAGTGTCCGAACAGCAGCGACAGGGTGATGGCGACAACAACAACGCCCTCCCTTCAGAGACGCGCACTGCGGCCTCTGACCGGCGGGATGGGCCCAAGCCGCCGGACGGCGAGCCCCGTCCATCCAGCGATGGACCCACGCAGGCGCAGCGCGAGCGCGTCTGGAATGAACAAGCCATGGACCTCGGTGCGGCAGCCTTCGTCTGGGCGCCGGCCGCCATGCTGGCGGACCAACCCGCGAAGATTCCCGCCGAAGGCGAGCGCGGCATTCCGGTGGCCGACATGAAGCCAGGAGCGGCCGTCGAGGTGAGCGCATCCGGCGTCCATTCCGACAACAACGCGCCCTCTTCCACGACACCTCGCACGCAGGCGCTCCAAGCCTCTGCAGAACATGCAGCGCAAGGAGAAACCGTGGTGGACGGCCTTCTGCAGTTGCTGGCCCAGGCGCGGCAGGACCTGCTCATCATCTCGCCCTACTTCGTGCCCGGCGAGGACATGAAGAAGGCGTTTGCCGATGCCGTGGCACGGGGGGTCCGCGTGCGGGTGCTCACCAATTCGCTGGCCTCCAACGATGCGCCGGTCGCCCATGTGGGCTACGCACGGCATCGCGATGAATTGCTGGCCATGGGCGTGCAGCTGTATGAACTGCGCAGCGAGCAGGCAGGTCTCAAGTCGACGTTCGGCTCATCGGGGGCCGCGGCCACGGGCGAGTCCCGGTCCATGCTGCACTCCAAGGTGCTGGTGCTGGACGGCCGGCTGCTGGTGGTGGGTTCGATGAACCTAGATCTGCGCTCCCAGTTGCAGAACACCGAGATTGCCCTGCTGATTCAAAGCCGGGCCCTTTCCCGCATGGCGTCAGAGCAGATCGAGACCGCCATGCGCGAAGGCGCCTGGCGGCTGGAGAAGACCGACCAGGGGTTGGTTTGGCGAGCCCCCCAGGGCTGCGGCCTCGAAGATGCCACGACGGACCCCGATACCGGTCTGGGACTGCGTTTGCTGCTGAAGCTCCTGGGGCCATTGGCACCAGATCACCTGTTGTAGCGCGAAACAGGCGGCCTGTTTCGCAGGCCCGTTTCTCCGGGTGCGACCTGACAGAACCGTCTTGTCCGCACTCAGCCGAGGCAGACCCGCCCTATCCTCAGCGGCACTTCGGTTTCAAGCCGATCGGGCATCGACTGCCGTTGCAGCCATTGCGTGATGTCTTGTTGATCCGTCATGGTGCGAACCTGTTGGTACGCCACCTCGCCTTCCGGAAACCGCCGGCGCAGCAAGTTGAGCCATTGCTTGAGCCGGCCCGCGCGCTGCCGGGGCTCTAGGTCTTCGCAAACCAGACGCCAGAAATCTGACAGATGCGGCTGCAGCGCCGACCAAGGCAATGCAGGCGCGTCGGCGTCACCAGCGTCCGCCGAGCGGATCGCAAGGGCCAGGCCGGGATCGGCCACCATACCCCGCCCGAGCATCAGGGCGCTGCATCCCGACACCTCGCGGCAGCGCTGCGCATCGGCCACGGTCCAGATCTCGCCATTGGCCACCACAGGGATGGAGACCGCATCCCGCACGGCCGGGATCTGCTCCCAGTAGGCCGGCGGCCGGTAGCCGTCGGCTTTGGTCCGCGCATGCACCACCAATTCGCACGCGCCGCCGGCCTGCATGGCCTGTGCGCATTCACGGGCCAGGGAGGCATCGTGGTAGCCCAGCCGCATCTTGGCGGACACCGGCAGGTGCGGCGGCACGGCACGGCGCACGGCCTCGACCACGGCAGCGATGCGCTCCGGCTCCTTGAGCAGCGCCGCACCGCCTCCATGGCGGTTGACCACGTTGGCCGGGCAGCCGAAGTTCAGGTCGATCCCCTCGGGCCCCAGTGCCGCCAGGCGCGCCGCGTTCTCGGCCATGCTGACGGGATCGGAGCCCAGCAACTGCGCCCGCACCGGAACGCCCGCCAGCGTCCTGCCGCCATGGCGCAGTTCCGGGAGATAGCGAAGGAACACCTTGTCGGGCAGCAAGGTGCCGGTGATGCGAATGAACTCCGACACACAGCGGTCCACCCCACCCACGCGGGTGAGCACGTCGCGCAGCACGAAGTCGAGTAGCCCTTCCATGGGCGCAAGCAGCAAGGTCATGGCAGCGTGAATGGGCCTTTGCGCCACCGGCGCAGAGCGCCCATGGCCTTGAATCCGGAATTTCCGATGAAGGTAACGACAAGGAAAAGGACTGCCTGCCGCCCCACGAACGGCCCGGCCCCCCGGAAAAACAAAAAGGGCCCGAAGGGCCCTGGCGAGCAGCCGACCGATGGCCGAAGCCACCGAAGCACCGCTATTTTAGAAAGTCCCCTTCGGCAGGTCGATGCTCTTGCCGTTGAGCTTGACCTGACCGGCTTCCATTTTCACTACGCTGGTCAGGTTGTCCCCCTCCTGTCGCAGGAACCCGGCAGCCTGGGCCATGCCGATCATGGCATCCATGTCTTCGCTCTTCATGTCTTTCTTGCCTGCGGCCTCGGCGATGGGCGCAATCCACGCCTTGGGCAAACGCGCGCTGGCATTCAGCATCGAGCCCTTGATCAACGCGGCCTTCCAGCCCGTCTGCGCAACCTCTTCGGCCGAGGGAGCGCGCTGCACTTCGCCGCCGTACTCGATCTGCCCCTGCTGGCCTTGGTAGGTGGCCATGAGCTTCATCGAGTAAGCCGGAAGGGCTGCCACCAGGCGGGGAGCGCTCTCTTCCAGCAAGGCCAGAATGCGCTCTTCCGTTTGGGAGGCCGCGTTCGCCAGGCCCTGTGTGCGGTAGGCCTCGATCAGTGCCTGCTGAAAGCGCTTGATCGTTTCCAGGTCGATGCGCTGGAACTTTTCTTCGAAGCCCACCGATTCGAAATTCAGCGGGCCCATGCTGCCCTTGCCGTTGAGCGCAGTGGCGATGCTGATCGTGGCGCCATTGCTTTCGATCGTGGACGACCCGGCCACTTCTTTCAGAGAGAACAGCGACGTCGCCGCACCGCCTGCAGCCGGGGTGCTGCTGGCGTCCATCTCCGCGAGCCGCACCGTGCCGGTGCCGGGCCCGAAGAGCCACATGCCTTCGATCACTTCGTTCTCGAACGTGCCGTCCATGCCCTTCATGGCCATGGTGATGCGGGCCGCCGGCTTGGCCTCTTCGTCGTCTTCATCCGGGGTACCACCGGGCATTCCGACCATCGCGAATTCGGGCCACTGGAAGCTGCCTTTGACGCGTTTGCGGTCTCCGCTCAGGGTCATGTCGGTGACCATGGCTTGCCAACGCAACGTCATCTCCTCGTTGCCGACTTCACCTGCGGGCAACTGGAAATGGAGGTCGTGCCGGCCCGTCAGGTGGTGCACGGTGGTCAGGGTGGGAGCGGTCACCTTGGCCAGGTCCTTGGTGGCCTGCGCGTCCAGACCCTCCAGCGCAAAGCGCGAATCCACCACGGCGGCCGCCAGGCGGCGGCCCGCCAGCGGGCCATGGTGCACGGTGCTGTTCACGGCCAGGCGCAACGGCGGGGATGGCGGCACATTGGCCTCCACCTGCTCGGCCGTGCGGGGCGGGGTCCACTGCAGCACCAGCTTGGCCTGCGATGAGAAGAAGCCCTTGTGGTATTCCTCGGAAACGATGGCCTCCGGACCCAGGGCCTGGCGCAGATCGACCAGCGCCTCCTCGTAGCTCGACTGGGCCCGTTGGCCCAGATACCAGGTCGCGCCACCATAGGCCACGACAACCAGCGCCACGGCGGCGCCTGCAATTGTTTTCTTGTTCATTGGGTGTTCCGTCAGCATGCTTCTCCCCCCTGGGCGAAGCCCGCGAGAATACCACCGGCCTTCGCGGCAAGGTCCGCATCCGGCGCACGAACCGTGGTGCATTGGCCGCACGCAGCCGCGTGGCCCTGCTGGCGTCATCGCCACGTCACGGGAGTGCGCTGCAATCAGGCTCCCGCCTGATCTTTGCCCTTTCCATGCTGCTCCTGAGAACCGACAAGGCCCGCCTGGAACTGTCCCCCGGCGTGCGAACACTGAGCCTGCGAGAACGCTCCCTGCTGCTGCTGGCCGATGGCCGGCCGATGAAGGACCTGCAGGCCATGTACAACGGCATCGGCGCCCAGATCGTCGAGCAACTGATGCGCCAGGGTTACCTGGCCAGCCTCAACACAACGCCCGCGCCTTCCACTGCGCCGGCCGCCACGAACGAAGCCCCGGCACCGTCGAACGCCCTGCGTTCGCTGGCCGGCGCCCGCATGTACCTGTTCGACATTTGCGAGCGCATGTTCGCGCGGCGCAATGCCGACCTGGCCCGCAATTTCCATGAAGCGCTGCGCGGTGCGCGCGACCGCGACAGCATGCTGGACGTGAGCGAGGCGCTGCTGGATGAAATCACCTTGCTGGCTGGCCCCGAACGCGCTGCCGCCGTGCGCGAGCGCATGGAGCAACTGCTGCCGGTGTGAAAAGGAAACCGGTGGCGCTTGGCGCAGTACCTACAGCGCAGCCAGCCGCCAGAGCGAGGTGCGCTCGGCCGAACGTGCGGCATGCAGCGGATCGGTAGCGTCCGCGGCTTTGGGATGGCGGGGCTGCACCTCGCGCCGATCGAGCACCCGCAGGCCTGCGCCGGCCACCCATTCGAGCAGTTGGTCACGCGAGCGCAAGCCCAGGTGCTCCGCCAGATCGGACAGGATCAGCCATCCTTCGCCGGCTGGCGCCAGGTGCGCCTTGAGGCCCGACAGAAAGCCGCGCAGCATGCGGCTGTCTTCGTCATAGACCGCATGCTCGATGGACGAGCTGGCACGCCCCGGCAGCCAGGGCGGGTTGCACACCACCAGCGGCGCCTGGCCCTCGGGAAAGAGATCAGCCTGCACCACCTCGACCTGGGCCGACAGGCCCAGCCGATGGATGTTGTCGCGGGCGCAGGCCAAAGCGCGGGGGTCCTGGTCGGTGGCCACGACGCGGTGCACGCCGCGCCGGGCCAGCACCGCCGCGAGCACGCCCGTTCCGGTGCCGATGTCGAAGGCCAGATCCCTGGCCGGTAGCGGCGCCTGGGCCACCAGGTCCACATACTCCCCGCGCACGGGCGAGAACACGCCGTAGTGCGGATGGATGCGGCGCGGGGCCTGGGGCGTGCCCAGGGCGGGAATCTCCACACCCTTCTTTCGCCACTCGTGTGCCCCGACCAGCCCCAGCATTTCGCGCAGCGACACCACGCAGGCGGTGCCGTCGGCCGGCCCCCAGGCCTCGGCGAATGCCTCTCGCCAATCGGGCGCACGGCGCAACGCAATGGTGCGGTCCCCCTCCACGGGCACGAGCAGCATGCCCAGCGTGCGCGCACGTTGCGCCTGGGCCTGCCGGTGCAGATGGAAGGCCTGAGCAGGGATCGTGCTCTCGGCTGCAGAGCCTGCGGCCTGGGCCTTGCGACCGCCCTTGGCCCCTTTGGCCTTGGGCTTCTTGTCCGCGCGGCGCATGAGCGCCTGGAGCAGGTGCCGCGCGTTCTGGAAATCGCCGCGCCACAACAGGCCCGTGCCCTCGCACGCCAGCCGATAGGCGGTGTCGGCCGCGAGCGTGTCGTCGGCCAGCACCACGCGCCGGGGCGCCGCAGCGTTGCTCTCGCTGCGCCAGGGCGCTGAGCGCTCCTCGCCGTGCTCGGTCCAGTGGATCATGAAGGGTGTGCGAAAAGGAAAGTCAGGGGAGGCTGCAGATCAGTTCAAGGGGCGCTTGAGGCGCACTTCCTCGATCTTCACACCGCCGACGACAGCGGTCTTGGCCGTGGACATTTCGCGCTTGAAGCCGGCCAGTTCATGGAAGCGCAGCGCGCGCTCGTTGCGCAGCGGCACCCAGGCGGTGACGTTGGTGCAGCCCTCTTCCTGCAGGCCGTCGCGTGCGGCGTCCCAAAGGGCCACGCCCACGCCCTGGCTCCAGTGGGTGGGGGCGGCGTAGATGGCCCAGATTTCACCGGTGGTGGGGCGCGATTTTTCATCGCGCGAGCGGTCGAAGCCGACGAAGCCGACGATCTTGTCGCCGTCCACGGCCACCTGGACCTGGGGCTCACAGTACTCGATGGCCTCGCGCCAGTAGGCTTGGCGCTTCTCGACCGAAGAGAGGGATTTCAATTGGTCGTCAGGCAACAAGCCACGGTATACCTCGGCTGCGGAGACGGTATGGATCTGTGCAATGGCTTTGGCATCGCGAAGCGTGGCGGGACGGACCTGGATACTGGACATGGAAAAAACGGGACGAAAACAGGGGATGAAAAAACGAAAGGAGCGGCATTGTCGCCGCAAATGGTTTTTCCACTCCAGCCCCCGGCTGTCCCGGGCCCTGTGCGAGGGCCCCGTGGCGGCTAAAGCCAGCGGCGCAGCAGGCCCATGACGCGGTCGAAACGCGCGCCATACGGCGGGTAGAGCGCCGAGCCCATGGACCAGCGCGATTGCACCAGCACCGACTTCTGGTGGCAAAAGCGCAGAAAGCCCGCCTCGCCGTGGTAGGCGCCCCAGCCACTGTCGCCGACCCCGCCGAACGGCAGGTTGTCGTGCGTGATGTGCATGAGCGTGTCGTTCACCGTGACGCCGCCGCTCACCGTGCGGCGCAGCACATCGTCGCGCACGGCTTCGTTGCGGCCGAACCAATACAGCGCCAGCGGCCGCGGCCCGGCGTTGATGTGCGCGATGGCGTCGTCCAGCCGCTCGTAGCCCAGCACGGGCAGCACGGGGCCGAAGATCTCTTCCTGCATCACCTGCATGTTCAGGCTGGCGTTGAAGACCAGCACCGGCGGCATCTGCCGCCCCACCCCGTCTCCGATGCCCTGCGCGGGCGGTGGCGGGGAGCCGGGCACGGGTTCGAGCACCTGCACGTCGGCGCCTTGCGTCTGCGCCTGCTGCAGCATGGTGCGCAGGCGAGCCAGCTGCCGGGGGTTGATGACGGAGGCGTAGTCGGGGTTGCCCTCGAAATACGGAAAGAGCCGTGCCACGGCGGTGCGGTAGGCCTCGCCGAACGCGGCTTCGCGCCCGCGCGGCAGCAGCACATAGTCCGGCGCGATGCAGGTCTGGCCCGCGTTCAGCAGCTTGCCGTGCGCGATCTTGAGCGCGGCGTCCTGCAGGTCGCAGTCCGCATCGAGGATGCACGGGGACTTGCCGCCCAGCTCCAGCGTAGTGGGTGTCAGGTGCACGGCGGCGGCCTGCGCCACCTTGCGCCCCACCGCCGTGGAGCCGGTGAACACGAGGTGATCGAACGGCAGCGAGGCGACCAGCGCCGCCACCGCGGCATCGCCCTGCACCACGCAGAACTCGTCGGGCGAAAAGAACTGCGAGACCAGGGAGGCCAGTTGCGCAGAGGTGTGGGGCGTGAGTTCGCTGGGCTTGAGCATCACCCGGTTGCCTGCCGCTAGGGCGCCGATGGCCGGTGCCAGCGCCAGCTGCACGGGATAGTTCCACGGCGCGATCACGCCCACCACGCCGAGCGGCTGCCGCTGCACCCAGGCATGCGCCGGCTGCAGGAACATCGGGGTGAAGACCTTGCGGGGCTTGGCCCAGCGGGCCAGGTGGCGCAGCGTGTGCGACAGCTGCGCGCGCAGCACGAACAGATCGGCCACCTCGGTCAGGCGCGGCGACCGCATGCCGAAATCGGCCTGCACCGCCGCCGCGAGCACCGGGCCGTGTTCGTCCAGCATCTTGCGCACCCGCAGCAGGCGCTCTCGGCGCACCAGCAGGGGCACGTCGGCATGGTCCCGGCTGGCACGCCGCTGGATTTCGAACTGGTGGCGGATATCGGCAGGGGTCATTGCACGCATCATAGGCAGCGCCCTTGCAACCGCCTGTAAATCCAGGTCTCCAAGTGCCTCATTCAGAAAAATAAGCGGGGAAACGCTTGCCCGATGGCCGCTGGCCCAGGCCGAGCCGGGCGCGGTGCGATCCCGGGCGCGGTGCGATCCCGGGCGCGGCCCGGCACCGATGTCCCAACACAAAGGCAGGCGAGCGGGCCACCGCTCCGCCGCGCCGCCGGCTCAGGACACGTCGCGCGCCTGCACGTCGGTCACCTCACGCGCGCCGGGCAGTTCGCGCGAGCGCACCGCCGGCTCGGCGGGGCAGTCCGCCACCGGGCGGCCGCCCGGGGCAGCGGACCAGCGCGCCGTGCTGCGGTACACCGTGCTCCAGCCGGCACGCGGGTCCATTCGCATGGCCCAGGGCGTCACGGGGCGGCCGGTCACTCGCGCCCACAGGGCACGGGCGCCCCAGACCACCGCCAGCAAAGCGGCCACGGTCAGCAGGCTCAGGAAAAAGACCACGCCGACGGCCACCACAGCCAGGCGCACCATCCACCGGATCACCCCGGCTGCAAAATCGTTCAAACCACGTCCTTTCCTGAGAAGGCCCGGCTCAACCCTGTATCAGGGCCTCGCCGAAGCGGAAAACGCCCGGATCGAGCACCGGGTCCACATCGACCGGAATCACGCTCTTGGGCGCGAACCGGCCTTCCAGCAGCAGCTTGGACAGCGGATTCTCCAGCCGCTGCTGGATCGCCCGCTTGAGCGGCCGCGCACCGAACACGGGATCGAATCCCACCTTGGCCAGCTCGGCCAGGGCCGTGTCGGACACCTGCAGGTGCAGGTCCATTTTCGCCAAACGCGCTTCGAGCAACTGCAACTGGATGCGTGCAATCGCTTCGATGTTCTTCGCATCCAGCGCGTGGAACACCACCGTCTCATCGATACGGTTCAGGAATTCGGGTCGGAAATGGTTCTTGAGTTCCCCCCAAACCGCTTCCTTGATGTCGTCCGAGTCCTGCCCCACCATGGCCTGGATGAGGTGCGAGCCGATGTTGCTTGTCATCACGATCACCGTGTTCTTGAAGTCCACGGTGCGGCCCTGGCCATCGGTCAGGCGGCCATCGTCCAGCACCTGCAGCAGCACGTTGAACACGTCGGGGTGGGCCTTTTCCACCTCGTCGAGCAGCAGCACGCTGTAGGGCTTGCGGCGCACGGCCTCGGTGAGGTAGCCGCCTTCTTCATAGCCCACGTAGCCGGGCGGCGCGCCGATCAGGCGGGCCACCGAGTGCTTTTCCATGAACTCGCTCATGTCGATGCGGATCAGGTGGTCTTCGCTGTCGAACAAAAAGCCCGCCAGCGCCTTGCACAGCTCGGTCTTGCCCACGCCCGTGGGGCCCAGGAACAGGAACGAGCCCGTGGGCCGGTTGGGGTCGGACAGGCCCGAGCGCGAGCGGCGGATGGCGTTGGCCACCGCGGCAATGGCCTCGTCCTGGCCCACCACGCGCTCGTGCAGCTTGTCCTCCATCTGCAGGAGCTTGTCCTTCTCGCCCTGCATCATCTTGGCCACGGGGATGCCGGTGGCGCGGCTGACCACCTCCGCGATCTCCTCGGCGCCCACCTGGGTGCGCAGCAGGCGCGGGGCGCTGCCTGCGCCGTCCTTGCCGGCTTCCTTGGCCTGCGCTTCCTTGAGCTGCTTTTCCAGGTCGGGCAGCTTGCCGTACTGCAGCTCGGCCACCTTGTTGAAGTCGCCCTTGCGGGTGAACTCCTCGATCTGGAACTTGAGCTTGTCGATGGCCTCGCGCACGTGCGCGCTGCCCTGGGCCTGGGCCTTTTCGGACTGCCAGATCTCGTCGTAGTCGGCGATTTCCTTTTGCAGCTTGGCGATCTCTTCCTCGATCAGCGCGAAGCGCTTTTGCGAGGATTCGTCCTTCTCGCGGCGCACGGCCTCGCGCTCGATCTGCAGCTGGATCAGCCGACGGTCGAGCCGGTCCATGACCTCGGGCTTGGAGTCCATCTCGATCTTGATCTTGGACGCGGCCTCGTCAATGAGGTCGATGGCCTTGTCGGGCAGGAAGCGGTCGGTGATGTAGCGGTGCGACAGCTCGGCCGCGGCCACGATGGCCGGGTCGGTGATGTCCACGCCATGGTGCACCTCGTACTTTTCCTGCAGGCCGCGCAAGATGGCGATGGTGGCCTCCACGGTGGGCTCGCCCACCAGGATCTTCTGGAAGCGCCGCTCCAGGGCCGCATCCTTTTCGATGTACTTGCGGTATTCGTCGAGCGTGGTCGCGCCCACGCAGTGCAGCTCGCCGCGCGCCAGCGCCGGCTTGAGCATGTTGCCCGCATCCATGGCGCCCTCGCCCTTGCCGGCGCCGACCATGGTGTGCAGCTCGTCGATGAAGACGATGGTCTGGCCCTCGTCCTTGGCCAGCTCGTTCAGCACGCTCTTCAGGCGCTCCTCGAACTCGCCGCGGTACTTGGCGCCAGCCAGCAGGGCCGCCATGTCCAGCGACAGCACGCGCTTGCCCTTGAGCGATTCCGGCACCTCGCCGGCCACGATGCGCTGGGCCAGGCCCTCCACGATGGCGGTCTTGCCCACGCCGGGCTCGCCGATCAGCACGGGGTTGTTCTTGGTGCGGCGCTGCAGCACCTGGATGGCGCGGCGGATCTCGTCGTCGCGGCCGATCACGGGGTCGAGCTTGCCGATGCGGGCGCGCTCGGTCAGGTCCAGGCAGTACTTGGCGAGGGCGCCGCGCTGGCCTTCGGCCTCGGCGCTGTCCACCTTCTGGCCGCCGCGCACGGCGTCGATGGCGGCCTCCAGGCTCTTGCGGGTCAGGCCGTTGTCCTTGGCGATCTGGGCGGCGTCACCCTTGCTGTCCACCAGCGCGAGCAGGAACAGCTCGCTGGCGATGAACTGGTCGCCGCGCTTGATGGCCTCCTTCTCGGTCGCCTGCAGCACGCGGCCCAGCTCGGGGCCGCCCTGCACCTGGTCCTGCCCGTGCACCTGGGGAAGGCGCTTGACCGCGGCCTCGGCCGCGGACAGCAGCCCCGGCACATTGGCGCCGGCGCGCTGCAGCAGTGCCCGCGGACCGTCTTCCTGGCGCAGCATGGCGACCAGCATGTGCACGGGTTCGATGTAGGCGTTGTCGTTGCCCAGTGCCAGCGACTGCGCGTCGCTCAGGGCTTCCTGGAACTTGGTGGTGAATTTGTCGAGACGCATGGTTGAAATGTCCTCCGAATTGCAACGCAGTTGGGGGAGGTGGAGGCACATTTCAAGCGCGCGCCCCACAGCAGGCCATGCGCCAGATCAAATTCAGGCGGGCATTTCAAAAAATGCCAAATGCTCACTTATTGATAGCACCATGCCCTAGTGGAATATGCGGTGAAGGCCTTTTTTACCTCAAACCCTGATCCGCATTGGGAAGGGCCGCGATGCCCCAGCGCGCCAGCGCGGCATCGTCGGTCACGCGGGCGTCGACCCAGCGCGCGCCCTGGGGCGTGACCTCCTTCTTCCAGAACGGCGCCTGGGTCTTGAGGTAGTCCATCAGGAACTCGCAGGCCTGAAAGCCCTGGCCCCGGTGGGCCGAGGTCACCGCCACCAGCACGATCTGGTCCTGCGGCTGCAGCAGCCCCACGCGGTGCACCACCCGGGCGCCGAACAGCTCGAAGCGGCGCAGCGCCTCGTCCACCATGGCTTCGATGGACTTCTCGGTCATGCCGGGGTAGTGCTCCAGCTCCATCGATGCGACGGCGTCGCCGGCATTGTGGTCGCGCACGGTGCCCACGAAGCAGCACACTGCGCCCACCCGCGGATCGCCGGCGCGCAGGGCCGCCAGTTCGGCGGACACGTCGAAGTCGGCCGCCTGGACGGCCACGCGGGGCGGGGTGATGGGGTGTGGAGCGGAAACGGGGTTCATGGCCGCTGCGAAAGGGATCTGTCGCCGGTGCGGCTCATGGCGAGCGGTGCAGGCGCGGGGCGGAGAGCAGGCCGCGCTCTTCCTCGATGATCTGGTCGAGCTGGCGCCGCGCGGGGGACGCCGGCACGCGCGCCAGCATGGCCTGCAGCCGCACCACGTCGTTCACCGACGGCGCGACCTTCACCTGCGCGATGGCCGCCTGGGTGTTGCCGCCCTGGATGAGGGCGAAGACCTTGCCGGCCCACTCGTCTTTGTCTCTCGAATTGCGTGCCATGCGGCGGTGTCCTTGTGCGTGCGTTCGCAAATCGCGATTGTCACGGAAACCGCCCGGCCGCCGGCGCCGGCCGGGAAAAGAGCGCCTTTGCTAAAGTGGCCGGCTTGCCAGGCGTGCCGCCGCGCCCACCTCTTGCGCTTCGCACCGCTGCCACACCCCCCTTCGCTCTCCTTTCCGCATGGCCACCCAGACCGTCACCACCGACCGCTACAAGCTCTTTCCGTCGCCGCGCAACCAGCACCGCGTGGTGTTCGAGCACGAGGTCTTCCAGCCCCACCCCTACGCGCTGATCGACCTGCCCAGCTACGACCTGCGGGGCCGCTACAGCCTGTTCGCCGCCCACCGCCTGGCGGACGGCAAGATGGGCCAGCTCGCCACGTTCGAACTGGCCGAGGACGCCGAGCGGTTCGCGCGCCTGTTCACGCCCGACTGAGCCGCATCCGCCATGCACGACGAGAACCAGATCCACGTCCCGCCCTCGTTCCTGGCGGTGTACAGCGATGCCCGCCAGCGCCTGTCCGAGCCGGTCGCCGTGGTCCGCGAGCGCTACGAGCTGTGCGAAGACCTGGCCAGCCATCTGGTGGAGCAGGCGCAGACGCTCTACCACGTGCAGGCCCCGTCGGAGGCCGAGATCCTGCTGCGCATCCACGCCGGGCTGGCCACGCCCGGCTCCGGCGTGGCGCCACCCGAGGCGCGCTGGATCACGCTGCGCCTGGCCGAACTGCTGAACTGGCGCTGCCCGGAACTGCCGCAAGCCCCGTCCGCGCCGTGACGCCTTCCGGTGGCCTCTTTCGCTGCACTGCCGCTGCGATCCCGCCTCGACACGGACCGACCGCTACACAGCGCCCATTCGCATGGAGCGGCATGGCTTCGCTTTTCCCCTCATCTTTTCACGGACCAGAACGCACCATCCCCTCCTTTTAAGGAGTTTGACCGTGGGAAACGCATGCATTCGTGGAGGCGCCACCTCCAGCCCGCCTCGCCGGGCACCATCCTCTGACGTCCAGTCACCAGCATCAGGCCAGGTCCGTGCGTCTTCGACGGCATCGTCGGGCGGCATCCTCTCGGGCCTGACACGCCGCGGTGGGACGGCGCCTGCAACGCAGACCCGGACACAACGCCTGAACAGCACCTACGCCGAGGTCAACAACATGCTCAATAACGTGCATGTCCAGCGCATCGCCCACTCGAGTGCGGCGCTGAGGGCTTCCGAAAACGATTTGCATCAGCTTCAGGGCGAGATTTCGGCAGCGGTCTATGGCGATGCCACGCCACCCAATCTCAGCCAGCGCATCACGGACCTTCGCGAACAATTGAGCGGGCTGCAGGAAATGACCTGGGACAGCGAGGTCGTGCACCACTCTGGCGAACTGGACACCACCGAATACCTGCAAGACAGGACCATGACGAACTCGTGCGAACTGGATCCCTCCGTCTACCGGCAATTCGAGGGGCGATGAGCGAAGCGGCGGCCGGTGCGCCCGATGGGTGCCGGCACCGCAACGCGCCGCGCCGCGCTGGCTATACTGCCCCCCATGCCTTCGCACACCCCCTCGCCTTCGCGGACCCTCCGGTCCGTGGCGGCGTGCGCAGGCAAAGCCAAAAAACCCCAGCTCATCTGACCGGAGCTGCGGTTCCGTCCGGATGAGCGACGGAACCGCGCGGCAGGCACCCTCTCCCCTTTTTTTCTTTTTGAACGCCTGCCGCTTTGCCGGTCGGCGCACGCATCCCTGGACGGCTCCCTCGGTCGTTGCCTGAAAGGATGTTCCCGTGCGTTCACATTCCACCCCTTCCCATGCCACCACCCGCCCTGCCACCCCGCGGGCCCGTGGCGATTTCTCCGGCCTCTGGATTCCCCTGGTCACCCCGTTTCGCCACGGCGCCGTGGACCATGCCGCCCTGAAGGCCCTCGTGCAGCGGCTGCGCGGCACGGGCATCGCGGGGTTCATGGCCTGCGGCTCCACCGCCGAAGCCGGGGCGCTGGACACGCCGGAGCAGGACGCCGTGCTGGCCACGGTGCTCGCGCACGCGGGCGGCCTGCCGGTGGTGATGGGCGTGTCGGGCTGCCACATGGGCCAGGTGCTGGCGCGGGTGCGCAGCCTGGCCCCGCAGCCGCTCGCGGGGCTGCTGGTGTCGGCACCGCATTCCATCCGGCCGTCGCAGGCCGGGCTGCAACAGTGGTTCGGGGCGATCGCCGATGCCAGTGCGGTCCCGCTCATCGTCTACGACATTCCCTACCGCACCGGCGCCACGCTCGACCTGGCCACCTTGCGCAGCCTGGCGGCGCACCCGAACCTCCGCGCCGTGAAGGATTGCGGCGGCAGCCCGGCGAAGACGCAGGCGCTGATCGCAGACGGCACGCTGCAAATGCTGGCGGGCGAGGACGCCCAGGCATTCACCACCGTCGCGCTCGGGGGCGCCGGGGCCATCGCCGCGAGCGCGCACTGGCAGACGGCCGAATGGGTGGCCTGCCTGGATGCCGTCGCGGCCGGGGACCTGGTGCAGGCACGCGGGCTCTGGCAGCGGATCCTCCCGTGGGTGGAGCGTTTCTTCGCCGAGCCCAACCCCGCCCCCATCAAGGCCCTGCTGGCCGCGCAGGGCGAGATGGCGGACGAACTGCGCGCGCCGATGACGTCGGCCTCACCGGCACTGGTACAGCGGCTGCAAGAGGCCCTGGCGGCCTTGCCGCGCGGCGAGCCGGCCGTCACCGCACCCCAGGGCGCCTAAGAGCCTGCGGGAGACGGGCCTCGGGCCGCCGCCATCAAGGCGGCGGCACCCCTTCGGCCCGTGCCATCGGGGGTTCGGATTCGCCGGGGCCGTCGGGCGCGGCAGGCGTGCCCTGGTGGAAGCGCATCTGCCACCCGCGCGCAGACCGCTCCCACACCGAGGTGCGCAGCGTCCACCGCTCCAGGGTTCCGTCGTCCAACCGCTGCGCCGATCGGTACGTGAGCAGCGCGGCGCATTCACCGAGACGCCGGACCTCGAAGCGGTCCGCGACCAACACGGCATGCTGCGCCTGGGCCGGCAGTTGCGACAGCAGGTCCGCCTTGGTGTAGACCGCGCCGGAGCGCCCGAACTCGCGGAAGTCGTCGTGCAGCAGTGCGTCCAGCCGGGCCGCGTCCTGGCGCGCGGCCGACCGGTGCAACTCCACCTCCAGGGCCTGCAGCAACGGCAAAAGGGACGTGTCGGAAGCAGGCATCGAAAAGGGCGCGTCAGGCCACGGGCGCGCCGGCCTTCAGCCGCCCGTGACGGGCGGAAAGAACGCCACTTCCGCCCCATCGGCCAGCGCTGCGGATTCGTCGCTCAGCGTCTGGTCGAGCGCCATGCGCACCGCGCGGTCGCGGCCCAGGCTGTGCGCCCAGGGCCCGCCGCGCGCGATCAGCTCGTCGCGCAGCGCGCCCAGCGTGGCCGCCTGCGTCGCCAGGCGCTCGCTGCCCTGCCCCACGGCCTCGCGGATCGCGGCGAAGTAGCGCACGGTGACGGTGCGGCTCATGACTGCAGCTCCGCCCAGGGAATGAAGCGCACGGTATCGCCCCGCGCGATGGTCTGGCCGGCCGGGGTGTCCACCACGCCGTCGCCCCAGGCGACCGAGGTGAGCACGCCCGATCCCTGGTGGGGAAACAGGTCCAGCCCGCCCGCCGCGTTGCGCCGCACGCGCAGGAACTCGCGGCGCCGGTCCGCGCGCGGCCAGTCGAAGTCGGCCGTGGCCTCCACGCTCTGCGGGGCGACGGCCTGCACGCCCTGCAGCCGCAGCAGGAACGGGCGCACCAGCAGCGCGAAAGTCATGAAGCTCGATACCGGGTTGCCCGGCAGCCCCATGAAGTGCGCCGCGCCGATGCGGCCATGGGCGAAAGGCTTGCCGGGCTTCATGGCGATCTGCCACAGGTCCAGCCGGCCCAGGGCCTCGACGGCGGGCTTGACGTGATCTTCCTCGCCCACCGAGACGCCGCCGCTGGTCAGGATCAGGTCGTGCTCCAGGCTGGCGCCGCGCAGCGCCTCCAGGGTGGCATCGCGCCGGTCGGGCACGATGCCCAGGTCGGTCACCGCGCAGCCCAGGCGGCGCAGCAGCCCCCGCAGGAAGAACCGGTTGCTGTTGTAGATGGCGCCGGGCGGCATGCGGGCCGGGTCCACCTCGCCGGGCATGACGAGTTCGTCGCCGGTCGAAAACAGCGCCACGCGCGGGCGCCGCGCCACGGTGAGCCGCGCCAGGCCGATGCTCGCGGCCAGACCCAGCGCGGCCGGCGTGAGCCGCGTGCCCGCGGCCAGCACCTCGGCCCCGAGCGCGATGTCCTCGCCCGCGCGGCGAATCCACTGGTGGACGGCGGGCACGGCATCGATCTGCACGCGGTCGCCCTCCAGCGCCTGGCAGTCTTCCTGCATCACGATCGCATCGGCCCCGGGCGGCACCGGCGCGCCCGTGAAGATGCGCGCCGCCGTGCCGGCGGCCAGCGGCAGGCCCGCGCTGCCGGCCGCGATGCGCTGCGACACGGGCAGTTGCGCCCCGGCCGCGGCCACGTCGGCCCGGCGCACGGCATAGCCGTCCATGGCGCTGTTGTCATGGGGCGGCACCTGCAGCGGCGATACGGCCGCCACGGCCAGGACGCGGCCATCGGCATCGAACGTGTCCACCGTGTCGGTGCCGGCCAGGGGCACGGCTTGGCCCAGCAGCTCGGCCAGCGCCTCGTCCAGGGGCTTCATCGGGGGGCGGGCGGCAGCGGGCATTCAGCGGACTCCAGGCGGTGGCGGAACATAGTGAAAGCGCGAGCCCTGGGCGATCAGCCAGTCGGCCAGGGCATCGACCGGGCCGGCCCAGCCATCGAAGACGGGCAGCCCGGTGGGCACGGGCAGGCGGGCGGGGGCATCGGTCACCACGGCGACGACGAACGGGTCGTGCGCATAGCGCACGCTGCGCTCGGTGTAATCGGGCGACGGCGAGCGCCACACCTCCACCTTGGGCAGATCGCCCTCCTTGAAGCCCTCCACCAGGGCCCAGTCCACCCGGTCATCCAGCTCGGCCAGCAGGCCGTGCACGCCGGGTTCGGTGGGCTGGGCGAACTCGCGCATCAGCACCATCCGCCGGTCCGAAGCCGCCACCACCTCGAACGCCCCGGCCTCGCGGTGGCGCCAGGTGTCCTTGCCGGGGTGATCGACGTCGAACCGGTGGTGCGCGTGCTTGACCACCGATACGCGCTGCCCGCGCCGGCCTAAAGCGGGAATGAGCCGCTCGATCAGCGTGGTCTTGCCGCTGCCCGAGAACCCGGCAAAGCCCACCACCTTCATTGCGATCTCCTGGTTTTTGCTATTAATTTAATAGCAAAAGGGACAATAAGCACTATGGCATCGGCCCGATTCGGCACAAAACCCGCCTGGAAGGACTCAGGCGCAGTGGCGGCTGATGTAGGCCTTGACCAGCACCACGTCGGCCGGCATGACCTGCACGCGCTTGGGCAGCGCCTCGATGCCCTCGAACTTGGCCGGCCGCTCGGGCGGTTGGCCCAGCGCCTCGACGATGGTCTCGGCGAACTTGATCGGCAGCGCGGTTTCCAGCACCAGCATCGGCACGCCGGGACGGATGTGCTCGCGCGCCACCTTCACGCCGTCGGCGGTGTGGGTGTCGATCGTCACGCCGAAACGCTGGAACGTGTCGCGGATGGTCGCGATGCGGTCCGCATGCGTGCTCTTGCCGCTCACGAAGCCGTAGCGCCCCGCCGCTTCGGCGAAGGCTGGATCGCCGCTCAGGTCGAACGCGCCGTCCCGGGCCAGGGCCTCACCGAACAGCGCCTGCGTGCGGGCGCCGTCGCGGCCGAGCAGGTCGAACACGAAGCGCTCGAAGTTGCTCGCCTTGCTGATGTCCATGGACGGGCTGGAGGTCTCGTGCGTGTCGGCGCTGCCGCGCACGCGGTACACGCCCGTGCGGAAGAACTCGTCCAGCACGTCGTTCTCGTTCGTCGCCACCACCAGCTGGTCGATCGGCAGGCCCATCATGCGCGCCACGTGGCCCGCGCAGACGTTGCCGAAGTTGCCCGACGGCACGGTGAAGCTCACCTTCTGGTCGTTGGTGTCGGTGGCCTGCACGTAGCCGGCGAAGTAATACACCACCTGCGCCAGCAGGCGCGCCCAGTTGATCGAATTGACCGTGCCGATCTTGTACTGGCGCTTGAAGGCCAGGTCGTTGCTCACGGCCTTGACGATGTCCTGGCAATCGTCGAACACGCCCTCGATGGCGAGGTTGTGGATGTTCTCGTCCTGCAGGCTGAACATCTGCGCCTGCTGGAACGCGCTCATGCGGCCGTGCGGGCTGGTCATGAAGACGCGCACGCCCTGCTTGCCCTTCATGGCGTATTCGGCGGCGCTGCCGGTGTCGCCGCTGGTCGCGCCCAGGATGTTGAGCGTCTCGCCGCGGCGCGCCAGTTCGTATTCGAACAGGTTGCCCAGCAGCTGCATCGCCATGTCCTTGAAGGCCAGCGTGGGGCCGTTGGACAGGGCTTCGAGCCACAGGCTGTTTTCCAGGTGGCGCAGCGGCACGATCTCGCCGGTGCCGAACACCTCGGCCGTGTACGTCTTCTCGCACAGGCGCTTGAGATCCGCCGCGGGAATGTCGTCGATGTAGAGCGACAGGATCTGGAAGGCCAGCTCCGCGTAGCCCTGCTCGTGGTAGGCACGGCGCAGGCGGGTGAGCGCCGCGTCGTCGATCTGCGGGTAGCGCTCGGGCAGGTACAGGCCGCCATCGGGCGCGAGGCCTTCCAGCAGGATGTCGCAGAAATGCTTGCGGTCGGCGTGACCGCGGGTCGAGACGTAAAGCATCAGTTCAGCTCCTCCTTGCGGATGCGCGTGATGGGGCCCAGCACCGTGGGCAGCGCCTGCATCTGCGCGATGGCGTCGTTCATCGTGCCCTCGCGCGTGTCGTGCGTGAGGATGATGAGGTCGGTCTGCGTGGAACCCTCGCCGCCCACCTCGTCGGCCTCGCGCTGCAGCACCGCGTCGATGCTGATGCCGGCCGTGGCCAGCAGGCCCGTGACCTTGGCCAGCACGCCGGCCTCGTCGGCCACGCGCAGGCGCAGGTAGTAGCTGGTGACGACCTCGCTCATGGGCAGCACGGGCAGCGTGCCCATGGCCTGGTCGAGCGTGTGCGACTGGAAGGCCAGGTGCGGCACGCGGTGCTCGGGGTCGGCCGAGGCCAGGCGGGCGATGTCCACCAGGTCGGCGATCACGGCGCTGGCCGTGGGCTCGCTGCCGGCGCCCTTGCCGTAGTACAGCGTGGTGCCCACGGCATCGCCCTGCACGACCACGGCGTTCATGGCGCCTTCCACGTTGGCGATCAGGCGCTTGGCGGGCACCAGCGTGGGATGCACGCGCAGCTCCACGCCGTCGGTCTGGCCGGAGGCCGCGCCCGCGCCGGAGCGGCGCTTGGCGATGCCCAGCAGCTTGATGCGGTAGCCCAGTTGCTCGGCGTAGCGGATGTCGGCCGCGCCGAGCTTGGTGATGCCTTCCACGTAGGCCTTGTCGAACTGCACCGGGATGCCGAAGGCGATGGCCGACATGATGGTGGCCTTGTGCGCGGCGTCCACGCCTTCGATGTCGAAGGTCGGATCGGCCTCGGCATAGCCCAGTCGCTGCGCCTCTTTCAGCACCACGTCGAAGTCCAGGCCCTTGTCGCGCATCTCGGACAGGATGAAGTTGGTGGTGCCGTTGATGATGCCGGCGATCCACTGGATGCGGTTGGCGGTGAGCCCTTCGCGCAGCGCCTTGATGATCGGGATGCCCCCGGCCACGGCGGCCTCGAAGGCCACCATCACGCCCTTGGCCGACGCGGCCGCGAAGATCTCGGTGCCGTGCACGGCCAGCAGCGCCTTGTTGGCGGTGACCACGTGCTTGCCGGCGGCAATCGCCTCCAGCACCAGGGCCTTGGCGATGCCATAGCCGCCGATCAGCTCGACCACGATGTCGATGTCGGGGTTGGCGATGACGGCGCGCGCATCGCTCACCACCTGGGCGGTGTCGCCCACGACGGTCCTGGCGCGGGCCGCGTCGAGGTCGGCCACCATGGCGATCTCGATGCCACGGCCGGCGCGGCGGCGGATTTCCTCCTGGTTGCGTTGCAGCACGTTGAAGACGCCGCTGCCGACGGTGCCAATGCCCAGCAGGCCCACTTGGATCGGTTTCATGATCGAATTACCAGTCAAATTGCACTGCAGCGCTAGTTGAATATGCGCTGGCAGCTATGAAAATAGGAGTAAAGGCTCAGGCGGTGCCGTGCTGCTGCCGGTACCTGGCGAGGAAATCCGCCAGGCGGCCGATGGCCACGCGCAGGTCGTCCTCGTGGGGCAGGAACACGATGCGGAAGTGCTGTTGGTCGGGGTAATTGAAGCCCGAGCCCTGCACCAGCATCACGCGCGTGGCGCGCAACACCTCCATGAAGAATTGGCGGTCGTCGGCGATGGGGTACATCGCGGGGTCCAGGCGGGGGAACATGTAGAGCGCCGCCTTGGGTTTCACGCAGCTCACGCCCGGGATCGCCGAGATGAGTTCATAGGCCAGGTCGCGCTGGCGCCGCAGGCGCCCGCCTTCCCGGACCAGGTCGTTGATGCTCTGGTAGCCGCCCAGCGCCGTCTGGATGGCCCACTGGCCGGGCACGTTGGAGCCCAGCTTGATGTTGGCGAGCATGTTGATGCCCTCGATGTAATCGCGGGCCACTTCCTTGTTGCCCGAGATCACCATCCAGCCCGCGCGGTAGCCGCACGAGCGGTAGGCCTTGGAGAGCGAGTTGAAGGTCAGCGTGAGCACGTCGGTGGACAGGCTGGCCAGCGCCGTGTGCGTGACGCCGTCGTACAGCACCTTGTCGTACACCTCGTCGGCCAGCAGCACCAGGCCGTGCTCGCGGGCGATCTGCACCAGGGCCTTGAGCAGCTCGTCGGAGTACATCGCGCCCGTGGGGTTGTTGGGGTTGATGACCACCAGCCCCTTGGTCCGCGGCGTGATCTTGGCGCGGATGTCGTCCAGGTCAGGCATCCAGCCGTTGGCCTCGTCGCACAGGTAGTGCACGGGCTTGCCACCCGACAGGCTGGCGACGGCGGTCCACAGGGGGTAGTCGGGCGCGGGCACCAGCAGTTCGTCACCGTCGTCGAGCAGCGCGTTGGTGGCCATGCCGATCAGGTCGCTCGCGCCGTTGCCCAGGTAGATGTCGTCGAGCGTCACGCCCGTAACGCCCTGCTGCTGGCTGTAGTGCATCACCGCCTTGCGCGCGCCGAAGATGCCCTTGCTGTCCGAATAGCCCGCCGAGTTGGGCAGGTTGCGGATCATGTCCTGCTGGATTTCCTCAGGGGCGTCAAAGCCGAACGGCGCGAGGTTGCCGATGTTCAGCTTGATGATCTTCTGCCCCTCGTCCTCCATCTGCTTGGCCGCGTCCACGATCGGGCCCCGGACATCGTAGAGAACGTTATTGAGCTTCGCGGATTTTTGGATGGTCTTCATGCGCTGGCGAAAAAAGGACGGGAGCCGGACACGGGGGACTCAGAGACCCGCCAGGAGGCATTGCCTCTGTGGCGAAACCTATAATTTGACCACAGTTCCCGCAGCGCCCTGGCACCCTTTGGCCCCTCGTAGCACACCTTTTCCCACAAACGGATATCCATCCAAAGCGAATGAAATTCCAGCCCGACCGCTCCGAAACGCAGACCATCAGCGCCTACGGCCCCGGCTGGATCGGCGTGGACGGCGAAAAGCTCACGACGAGCGTGATCCTCGGCTCGCGCGGGCTCCGCCAGGCGTGGGACTGCACGAGCTTCGAAGACCTCACGCCGGCGCACTTCGCGCAACTGGCCGGGCTCGATGCGGAACTCATCCTTTTCGGCAGCGGCACGCGCAACCGCTTTCCGCCGCCCGCCTGGCTGCAGCCGCTGATGGCCAAGCGCATGGGGCTGGAGACCATGGACACCCCGGCGGCCTGCCGCACCTACAACATCCTGGCGGGCGAGGGGCGCAACGTGGTCGCCGCCCTGCTGCTGGAGCCTTGATCGCCAGTTGTGTACTTTGGTTACAGACTGCAGGGCCTGAAAGAGTGCGAAAGAGTCCGTTTCAAGGTAAAATCTCCGGTTGCGGTCGGGGGCCCTCCAAGAGCAATAACACACACCGCTCCCCCGGCTTTTCAACGACTTTCATCCTGAGAGATTGAGTGCCATGGCGATCGTTGTCAACAAACCCCTACCTGAATTTGAAGCCAACGCGACCGGGGGGATCAAGGTCTCCAATACCTCGCATCTTGGCCAGGTTCTGATTCTGTACTTCTACCCCAAGGACAACACCCCTGGCTGCACCACCGAAGCCATGCAGTTCCGCGACAAGTACAAAGACTTCGTCAAGGCCGGCGCAGCCGTCTTCGGCGTGTCGCGCGACAACATGAAGTCGCACGACGACTTCAAGGAAAAGCTCGAACTTCCGTTCGAACTGATCGCCGACACCGAAGAAAAAATGTGCCACATGTTCGGCGTGGTCAAGAACAAGATCATGTACGGCAAGAAGGTCAAGGGCATCGAACGCAGCACGTTCCTGGTCGGCCCCGACGGCATCCTCGCCCATGAATGGCGCGGCCTCAAGGTGCCGGGCCATGTGGACGAAGTGCTCAAGGCCGTGAAGTCCATCAAGGCGCTCAAGAAAGCCGCCTGAAGCCGGCTGCGGCAGGCTGCCGCGGGCCGTCATGGGGAGCATGCATAATGGGTCGATGCTGCTGAGAAACGCAACGCCCTCCCCTCACCCAAAAGCCGCCTTGGCCTCCAGGCGGCTTTTTGCTTTCTGAACATCCCATCGAGACCATTGCACCATGCCCCTGCCCCCCGCCCCCACCCGGCGCGCCGCGCTGCTTTCTCCGGATGCTTACCACCAGACCGCGGCCCGTGCGGACCTGACCGCCGTTGACGAACCGGTCGAAGCCTTCGAACCCGCCAACCCTCCCGCCACCCGTTCCACCCGCAAGCCCGCGCGCACGGCCCCGTCCGCCCGCGACGCTGCACCCCGCAATGAAAGCACTGGCGTGCGTGCACCCGCGCCAGTGGCCAGCGAGGCACCGCCGCAACTCGAGCAGCGCGCGCCGTCGCGCCGCCGCGCCGCGCCGGCCCCTGCGCCGGTGCAGGCCCGTGAGTCCGCCCTGGCCGAGCCGGTGCAGGCACGCACCGCGGCACCCGAGCCCGCACCAGCCCCCGCCGCGGCGCCCAGCGCGCGCAGCCGCAAGGTGCGCAGCAACGGCCCCAAAAAGATGTTCGTGCTGGACACCAACGTGCTGCTGCACGACCCCACCAGCCTCTTCCGATTCGAGGAGCACGACATCTTCCTGCCGATGATCGTGCTCGAGGAGCTCGACGGCCACAAGAAAGGCATGACCGAGGTCGCCCGCAACGGACGCCAGGCCAGCCGCACGCTCGACGCCCTGGCCGCCGCGCAGGGCGCCGACATCGCGCGCGGGCTCAAGCTCGACTCCACCGGCCAGCGCGCGGCCGGCGGCTGCCTGTATTTCCAGACGGCGCCGCTCGACTACAGCCTGCCCACCAGCCTGCCCCAGGGCAAGGCCGACAACCAGATCCTGGGCGTCGTCGAAGCGCTGCGCAAGCTGCATGCCCCGCGCGAAGTCGTGCTGGTGTCCAAGGACATCAACATGCGCGTCAAGGCGCGCGCGCTCGGCCTGAACGCCGAGGACTACCAGAACGACAAGACGCTCGAGGACGGCGACCTGCTGTACTCCGGCCTGCTCGCGCTGCCGGCCGACTTCTGGATCAAGACCGGCAAGAACGTGGAAAGCTGGCAGAGCGGCGTGCACACGTACTACCGCATCGGCGGACCAATCGTGCCGCAGCTGATGATCAACCAGTTCGTGTACTTCGAGGCGCCAGGCGAGCCCAGCCTGTTCGCCCGCGTGACCGAGATCCGCGACCGCACCGCGGTGCTGCAGACGCTCAAGGACTACGGCTCGGCCAAGAACGCCATCTGGGGCGTGAACACCCGCAACCGCGAGCAGAACTTCGCCATGAACCTGCTCATGGACCCCGAGGTGGACTTCGTCACCCTCACCGGCACGGCCGGCACCGGCAAAACGCTGATGGCGCTGGCCGCGGGACTCACGCAGGTGCTGGACGAGCGCCGCTACACCGAGATCATCATGACCCGCGCCACGGTGAGCGTGGGCGAGGACATCGGCTTCCTGCCCGGCACCGAAGAGGAAAAGATGGGCCCATGGATGGGCGCGCTGGACGACAACCTGGAGTTTCTGGCCAAGGGCGACGGCGGCAACGCCGGCGAATGGGGCCGCGCCGCCACCAACGAGCTGATCCGCAGCCGCATCAAGATCAAGAGCATGAACTTCATGCGCGGGCGCACCTTCCTCAACAAGTACGTGATCATCGACGAGGCGCAGAACCTCACGCCCAAGCAGATGAAGACGCTCATCACGCGGGCGGGCCCGGGCACCAAGATCATCTGCATGGGCAACCTGGCGCAGATCGACACGCCCTACCTGACCGAAGGCTCGTCCGGCCTGACCTACGCGGTGGACCGCTTCAAGGGCTGGCCGCACAGCGGCCACATCACCCTGGCGCGCGGCGAGCGCTCACGCCTGGCGGACTTCGCCAGCGAAGTGCTGTGAGCGGGAGCACCCGGTAATGGCCGTGGGATGGATGACCGCGCTGAAGCTGGTGCCATGGGGCGACGTGATCGAGGCGACGCCCCAGATACTGCAGGCCGCCCGGCGGCTGCTGGGCCAGACGCAGAAAGGGCCGGCCGCCCCGGCGGCGCCCCTGCCCAACGGCACGGAGGACGGCCTGGCCGCGCTGCGCCAGCGGGTGCAGGCGCTGGAGGCCGAGCAGCAGGCGTCGGCCGTGCTGATCGGATCGCTCGCCGAGCAGAACGCACAGCTCGTGCGCGCGGTGGATGCGCTGCGGGTGCGCAGCCAGCGCCTGACGATCGCCGTGGCACTGACCGGCGTCGCCACCGTGGGGCTGCTGGCCTGGGCGCTGGGCGGCAGCTGACCGGACCCGCACCGCATTCCAGGCATTGCTATTTAATTGATAGCGATATGCCCTAGAAGAATATGCGCTGGAGGCCTTTTTGACCCAGGTGCTTAGAAATCGTCGCCGGAGCCCATGGCGAGGTTTTCGAAGCGCGTCTGGTTCTTCTGGAAGAACAGCTTCACCGTGCCGGTGGGGCCGTTCCGTTGCTTGCCGATGATGACCTCGGCCACGTTCGGCTCCTTGCTGTCCTTGTTGTAGTAGTCGTCGCGGTAGATGAACATGATGATGTCGGCATCCTGCTCGATGGCGCCGGATTCGCGCAGGTCGGACATCATCGGCCGCTTGTCGGTGCGCTGCTCCACCGAGCGGTTGAGCTGCGACAGCGCGATCACCGGGCACTGCAGCTCCTTGGCCAGCATCTTGAGGCCCCGGGAGATCTCGCCCAGTTCAGTGGCGCGGTTGTCCGAGCTGGACGAGCCCGAGCCGCTCATGAGCTGCAGGTAGTCGACCACGATCAGCCCCAGCTTGCCGCACTGGCGCGCCAGGCGGCGCGCGTTGGCGCGCAGTTCGCTGGGCGTGAGGCCCGGCGTCTCGTCAATGTGCAGCGACACCGTGCGCAGGCGCTCGATGGCCTCGGTCAGCCGCGGCCATTCTTCGTCGGTCAGCTTGCCGGTGCGCAGGTTGCCCTGGTTCACACGGCCGATGGAGCCCACGATCCGCACCGCCAGCTGGGCCGCGCCCATTTCCATCGAGAAGATGGCGACTGGCAGGCCTTCGTTGAGCGCCACGTGCTCTGCGATGTTCACGGCGAACGAGGTCTTGCCCATGGACGGCCGCGCCGCCAGCACCACCATGTCGCCCGCCTGCAGGCCGGACGTCATACGGTCCAGGTCGGCGAAACCCGTGGGCACGCCCGTGACGTCCACGGGGTTGTCCGCCATTTCCTGGACGCGGTCCAGCAGGTCCACCACCAGCGTGTCCAGCGACTGGAAGCCCTGCTTCATGCGCGAGCCTTCTTCGCCGATGGCGAAGATCTTGGACTCGGCCTCGTCCAGGATCTTTTCCACGGTCCGGCCCTTCGGATTGAAGGCGTTCGTGGAGATCTCGTCGCTGGCCGTGAGCAGCTTGCGCAGGATCGAACGCTCCCGCACGATCTCGGCATAGCGCCGGATGTTGCTCGCGCTCGGCACGTACTGGGCGAGGCTGTTGAGGTAGGCCAGCCCGCCGATCTCCTCCGCCTTGCCCAGCCCCTGCAGCCGCTCGTACACCGTGATCACGTCGGCGGGCTTGCTGGCGTTCACCATGGCGCCGATGGCCGAATAGATGAGCTGGTGCTCGTGCCGGTAGAAATCGCCGTCCACCAGCAGGTCGCCCACCCGGTCCCAGGCCATGTTGTCGAGCAGCAGGCCGCCCAGCACGCTGGACTCAGCCTCCAGGGAATGCGGCGGCACGCGCAGCTGAGCGACTTCGCGGTCCGGCGCCGGAGCGAAATCCTCGTCGATGGAAAGGGACTCGAGGGTCATGGCAAAAGGTCCTCTCGCGGCGGGCGCGGTGGGTTACCGTCAGGCAGATGGGAAGACTGGGATGACAAGTCTGTGGACAAGCTGTTCACAGGCGGTGGGTGACCGGTGCATGGAACAGCAGGCCAGAAACGCGAAAGCCGCCCGAGGGCGGCTTCGCGATCGATGCCAGAGGCAGCGCTTTTTCGTTAAGCGGTTTCGCCGTAGACCGACACGGTCACGTCCACCACCACGTCGGTGTGCAGGGCCACGCTCACCGTGTTGTCGCCGACGACCTTGATCGGGCCGTTGGGCAGGCGGATCTGCGACTTGACGACCTTGTAGCCTTGCTTGTTCAGCTCTTCAGCGATGTCGTGGTTGGTCACGGAACCGAACAGGCGGCCGTCCACGCCGGCCTTTTGCGTCAGCTTGATGGTCGTGCCACCGAGCTTTTCGCCTTGGGCCTGGGACTCGGCCAGCTTTGCAGCGGCGGCCTTTTCGAGTTCGGCGCGCTTGGCTTCGAACTCGGCCTTGGCGGATTCGGTGGCGCGGCGTGCGCGTCCCGAAGGAATCAGGAAGTTGCGGGCGTAGCCGTCTTTGACCTTGACGATTTCGCCGAGGTTGCCGAGGTTCACAACCTTGTCGAGCAGGATGATTTGCATGACTGTTGCTCCTTAGATCTTGTGCTGGTCGCTGTAAGGCACCAGGGCCAGGAAGCGCGCGCGCTTGATGGCGGTGTTCAGCTGACGCTGGTAGATGGCGCGCGTGCCGGTCAGGCGTGCGGGGATGATCTTGCCGTTTTCGGCGATGAAGTCACGCAGCGTGTCGACATCCTTGTAGTCGATCTCTTCGACGCCGGCGACGGTGAAGCGGCAAAAGCGCTTGCGCTTGAACAGCAGCGACTGGGTGTTGCGCTTCGGGCGCTTGTCTTTGTTGAACTTCTTGAACGTGGCCATTTTCGGACCTCTTGAAAATTAATCTTGTTGAATATCCTGGATGTGGAACACCAGCCCCTTGCCGTTGCGCGACGTCGCCAGAAACCCCCGGAAGATCCAGAGGCTGCCGAGCGCCTGTCTTGCCAGCCGCTCTGCGAGCGTGCCGAAGGCAATGGCCTTCACGACCGCCTTGACCTCGCGCTGTGCACCGGCTTCCTGCTGCTGAGACCCGTGTTCGAGCTTCAGGTCCAGGGCCGGCAGGCCAGCGGGCGTGTAGCGCAGGGCCTGAGCCTCGGCGATACAGGCGGTGAGGACAACGTGGTTTTCCACTCCTCCAGTCGATGGATCAGCGCTCGCCTGAAGCGGCGAACTCGGCCTGGCTGGCCTTGCGGGCTTCTTCGCGCTCGACGGTCTTCATCATCGAGGAAGGACCCGTGTCGGCCTTCTTCTTTTGAACCGTCAGGTGGCGCAGCACGGCGTCGTTGAACTTGAAGGCATGCTCCAGTTCAGCCATCACGGCCTGGTCGGCTTCGATGTTCACGCACAGGTAGTGGGCCTTGGCCAGCTTGTTGATCAGGTACGCCAGTTGACGGCGGCCCCAGTCTTCCACGCGGTGCACCTTGCCGCCGCCGGCGACGATCATGCCCTTGTAGCGCTCCAGCATGGCTGGAACTTGTTCGCTTTGATCCGGATGGATCAACAAAATGATTTCGTAGTGACGCATGCAAACTCCTTGTGGATGAAACCACCCGCTGCGTCTAGAAGCGGTGTGGCAAGGCAAAGCCGGCGATTATAGCCCCAAGGCCGGTCGCTTGTACACTCACGCCGGCCGAGACCGACGCCAGCCCGACGCATCTGCGTGCAAACGTCGCCTTTTCGCTTGAAATCCGCCGCATGGCACCCATTTGCCGCGCGTATCGTTCACTTTCAGAAGAAATCGACATGTCCGATCAAAACAATCCAGCCACCGCCTCTCATGGGGACGCCTCCCCCTCTCCTGAAGAAGTCGAAGCCGCGATGGCGGCACATGCCTCCGATGAACTGGGCCGCCTGCAGGGCGAACTGGCCGAGCTGAAGGCCAAGAGCGCCGATCTCGCCGACCAATTCCTGCGCGCCAAAGCCGAGGCCGAGAACGCCCGCCGCCGCGCCGAGGAGGAAATCTCCAAGGCCCGCAAGTTCGGCATCGAGAGCTTCGCGGAAAGCATGCTCCCCGTGGCCGACAGCTTGGCCGCGGCCTTGGCCATCAAGGACGCCACGATCGAACAGCTGCGCGAAGGCTCGGACGCCACGCTGCGCCAGCTCACCTCCGCCCTGGAGCGCAACAAGGTGCTGGCCATCAACCCCAACGCGGGCGACAAGTTCGATCCGCACCAGCACCAGGCCATCAGCATGGTGCCGGCCGACCAGGAGCCCAACACGGTGGTGTCCGTGTTGCAAAAAGGCTACGTGATTGCCGAGCGCGTGCTGCGCCCGGCCCTGGTCACGGTGTCCGCGCCCAAGTAAGCACCCGCCGACCCAAAGAAAAACTGTAGGCGACGGCTTGAAGCCGGCCAAGTTATCCACAAGTTATCGGCATCCAAATCTTTTTCAAAATCTCGGAGAACAACATGGGAAAAATCATCGGTATCGACCTGGGCACCACCAACAGCTGCGTGTCCATCATGGAAGGCAACACCACTCGGGTGATTGAGAACTCGGAAGGCGCGCGCACCACGCCCTCCATCGTGGCGTACCAGGAAGACGGCGAAGTGCTGGTCGGCGCCTCGGCCAAGCGCCAGGCCGTCACCAACCCGCAGAACACGCTGTACGCGATCAAGCGGCTGATCGGCCGCAAGTTCACCGAAAAGGAAGTGCAAAAGGACATCGACCTGATGCCCTACAAGATCACGGCGGCCGACAACGGCGACGCCTGGGTCGAAGTGCGCGGCAACAAGATCTCGGCCCAGCAGGTCAGCGCCGACATCCTGCGCAAGATGAAGAAGACCGCCGAGGACTACCTGGGCGAGGCGGTGACGGAAGCCGTCATCACGGTGCCCGCGTACTTCAACGACGCCCAGCGCCAAGCCACCAAGGATGCCGGCCGCATCGCGGGCCTGGACGTCAAGCGCATCATCAACGAGCCCACGGCCGCGGCCCTGGCCTTCGGCCTGGACAAGCAGGAAAAGGGCGACCGCAAGATCGCCGTGTATGACCTGGGTGGCGGCACGTTCGACGTGTCCATCATCGAGATCGCCGACGTCGACGGCGAAAAGCAGTTCGAAGTGCTGTCCACCAACGGCGACACGTTCCTGGGCGGCGAAGACTTCGACCAGCGCATCATCGACTACATCATTTCCGAGTTCAAGAAGGACCAGGGCGTCGATCTGTCCAAGGACGTGCTGGCCCTGCAGCGCCTGAAGGAAGCGGCCGAGAAGGCCAAGATCGAGCTGTCCAACAGCGCGCAGACCGACATCAACCTGCCCTACATCACGGCGGACGCCTCGGGCCCGAAGCACCTGAACATCAAGCTCACGCGTGCCAAGCTCGAAGCGCTGGTGGAAGAGCTGATCGAACGCACGATCGCCCCCTGCCGCACGGCCATCAAGGACGCCGGCATCAGCGTGTCGGACATCCATGACGTGATCCTGGTGGGCGGCATGACCCGCATGCCCAAGGTGCAGGACAAGGTCAAGGAGTTCTTCGGCAAGGATCCGCGCAAGGACGTGAACCCGGACGAAGCCGTGGCCGTGGGCGCCGCCATCCAGGGCCAGGTGCTGTCGGGCGACCGCAAGGACGTGCTGCTGCTGGACGTGACGCCGCTGTCGCTGGGCATCGAGACGCTGGGTGGCGTGATGACCAAGATGATCAGCAAGAACACCACGATCCCGACGAAGTTCGCGCAGACCTTCTCGACCGCCGACGACAACCAGCCGGCCGTGACGATCAAGGTGTTCCAGGGCGAACGTGAACTGGCCAGCGCCAACAAGCTGCTGGGCGAGTTCAACCTGGAAGGCATTCCGCCGGCAGGCCGCGGCGTGCCGCAGATCGAGGTGAGCTTCGACATCGATGCCAACGGCATCCTGCACGTGGGCGCCAAGGACAAGGGCACCGGCAAGGAAAACAAGATCACCATCAAGGCGAACTCGGGCCTGTCCGAGGAAGAGATCCAGAAGATGGTGAAGGACGCCGAACTGAACGCGGCCGACGACAAGAAGAAGCTGGAACTGGTCCAGGCGCGCAACCAGGGCGAAGCCGCCGTGCACAGCGTGACCAAGAGCCTGGCCGAGCACGGCGACAAGCTCGATGCCGCCGAGAAGGAGCAGATCGAGTCGGCCGTGAAGGCCCTGGAAGACGCGCTCAAGGGCGAGGACAAGGCCGCCATCGACGAGAAGACGACCGCGCTGATGACCGCCAGCCAGAAGCTGGGCGAGAAGATGTACGCCGAAGCGCAGGCCGCCCAGGCCGCGGCAGCAGGTGGCACGGAAGGTGCAGCGCCCCAGGGCGGTGCCTCGTCCTCCGCCGGTGCAGCACCGCACGACGACAACGTGGTGGACGCTGAAGTGAAGGAAGTGAAGAAAGGCTGAGCGCGCTCGCGTGCCCGACTAGCCGCCGCGCCGGGCCCTGCACAGGGGCCAGCGCGGCGTTCCTGTTCCAACCGAGCTCGGAAAGACCATGTCCAAGAGAGACTTTTACGAAGTTCTGGGCGTTCCAAAGAACGCCTCGGACGAAGAGATCAAGAAGGCTTATCGCAAGCTCGCGATGAAGCACCACCCTGACCGCAACCAGGGTGACGCGGCCAAGCCTGCCGAAGAGCGGTTCAAGGAAGCCAAAGAGGCTTATGAAATGCTCTCCGATCCGCAGAAGCGGGCCGCCTACGACCAGTACGGCCACGCGGGCGTGGACCCGAACATGCGCGGCCCCGGCGGCGCGGGTGCGGAAGGCTTCGGTGGCTTTGCCGAGGCCTTCGGCGACATCTTCGGCGACATGTTCGGCCAGGGCGGCGCGCGCGGGCGCGGCCAGGGCGGGCGCCAGGTCTATCGCGGCAACGACCTGAGCTACGCGATGGAGGTCACCCTCGAAGAGGCGGCCAAGGGCAAGGACGCGCAGATCCGCATTCCCTCCTGGGAATCGTGCGAGACCTGCCACGGCAGCGGCGCCAAGCCGGGCACCAGCGCCAAGACCTGCACCACCTGTGCCGGCGCCGGCACGGTGCAGATGCGCCAGGGTTTCTTCAGCGTGCAGCAGACGTGTCCGCACTGCCGCGGCACGGGCAAGATCATTCCCGAGCCCTGCACCACCTGCCACGGCCAGGGCAAGGTCAAGAAGCAGAAGACGCTGGAAGTGAAGATCCCCGCCGGCATTGACGACGGAATGCGCATCCGCAGCACCGGCAACGGCGAGCCGGGCACCAACGGCGGCCCGCCGGGGGACCTGTACATCGAGATCCGCCTGAAGAAGCACGACATCTTCGAGCGCGACGGCGACGACCTGCATTGCCAGGTGCCGGTGAGCTTCATCACGGCCGCGCTGGGCGGCGAGATCGAAGTGCCCACGCTGCAAGGCAAGGCGGCCATCGACATTCCCGAAGGCACCCAGGCCGGCAAGCAGTTCCGCCTGCGCGGCAAGGGCATCAAGGGCGTGCGGGCCAGCTACCCCGGCGACCTGTACTGCCACATCGCGGTGGAAACGCCGGTCAAGCTGACCGAGCACCAGCGCAAGCTGCTGCGCGAGCTGGAGGAGTCGCTCAAGAAAGGCGGTGCCAAGCACTCGCCCAGCGGCGAGAGCTGGACCGACCGGCTGAAGAACCTGTTCAGCTGATCGCAGCCAGGCCTTGACCGCCAACGGCGCCTTCGGGCGCCGTTTTTTTGCGTGAATGGGCAGCAAAGCCATCGCATACCACGATGGCTCACGGCATTTTCATGAGAGAAAATACGGCAACTCTCTGATTCAGAGAATTCTCCAACCACGATGAAAAGCTCCGAGCGCAGTTTTGCGCGCCGAATCGACCTCACCTCGCTGCAGCTCTTCGTGGCCGTCTGTGAGCTGGGAAGCATCGGCCGCGCGGCGGAGCGGGAGTTCATCGCCGCCTCCGCCGTCAGCAAGCGCCTGTCCGACCTGGAAACCGCGGTGGACACCGCCCTGCTCTACCGGCACAGCCGCGGCGTCACCCTCACGCCCGCCGGCGAAAGCCTGCTGCACCACGCCCGCACCGTGCTGTTCGGCCTGGAGCGCATGCAGGGCGAACTGAGCGAATACGCCGACGGGGTGCGCGGCCATGTGCGCATGCACGCCAACATCTCGGCCATCGTGCAGTTCCTGCCCGAGGACCTGGGGGCCTTCGCCCGCGCGCACAGCCAGGTCAAGATCGACCTGCAGGAACACCTGAGCCCCGACGTGCTGCAGGCCGTGCGCGAGGGCGCGGCCGACCTGGGGCTGTGCCACACCGGCACCGCCGCCGAACCCGAGGGCCTGCAAAGCCGCCCCTACCGCAGCGATCGTCTGGTGCTCGTCGTGCCGCAAGGGCATGCATTGTCCCGGCATGCTGCTATCAAATTTGAAGCAATCCTCGACTGCGACATCGTGGGCCTGCAGGCCAACAGCAGCATCAGCCTGGCCATGCACCAGGCGGCCGCGCAGGCCGGGCGCCCGCTGCGCCAGCGCATCCAGGTCACCGGGCTGGACGCCATGTGCCGCATGATCGACAACGGCCTGGGCGTGGGCCTGCTGCCGGACCGGGCCTTCGCGCTGATGCGCGGCGTGGGCCAACTGCAATCCGTCGCGCTCGACGAACCCTGGGGCCAGCGCGAGTTGCGCCTGGTGGCCCGCGACTTCGACACCCTGCCGGTCACGGCCCGGCTGCTGGTCGAACACTTGGTGCCACCTGCCCCGCCCGAGCCTTCCTAAAATCATCCACCCCACCTGAAACCCACCAAAGAGACCGCCATGGGACGCACCCTGTACGACAAGATCTGGGACGAGCACGTCGTCCACACCGAAGAGGACGGCACCGCCATCCTCTACATCGACCGCCACCTGGTGCATGAAGTGACCAGCCCGCAGGCGTTCGAGGGCCTGCGCCAGGCCGGCCGCAAGGTCTGGCGCGTCAGCTCCATCGTCGCCACGGCGGACCACAACACGCCCACCACCGGCTGGGAGCGGGGCTACGACGGCATCACCGACCCGATCAGCAAGGAGCAGATCACCACGCTCGACAAGAACATCGCCGAGGTCGGCGCGGCGGCGTTCTTCCCGTTCATGAGCAAGCGCCAGGGCATCGTCCACGTGATCGGCCCCGAGAACGGCGCCACGCTGCCCGGCATGACGGTGGTGTGCGGCGACAGCCACACCAGCACGCACGGCGCCTTCGGCGCGCTGGCGCACGGCATCGGCACCAGCGAGGTGGAGCACGTCATGGCCACGCAGACCCTGCTGGCCAAGAAGGCCAAGAACATGCTCATCCGCGTGGACGGCCAGGTCGCGCCCGGCGTGACGGCCAAGGATATCGTGCTGGCCATCATCGGCAAGATCGGCACGGCGGGCGGCACGGGCTACACCATCGAGTTCGGCGGCCCGGCGATCCGCGCCCTCAGCATCGAAGGCCGCATGACGGTCTGCAACATGGCCATCGAGGCGGGCGCGCGCGCCGGCCTGGTGGCAGTGGACGACAAGACCATCGACTACGTGAAGGGCCGGCCGCTGTCGCCCTCGGGCGTGGAATGGGACCAGGCGGTGGCCTACTGGAAGACGCTGCAGTCGGATGCTGACGCGCACTTCGACACGGTGGTCACGCTGAACGCCGCGGACATCGTGCCGCAGATCACCTGGGGAACCTCGCCCGAGATGGTGCTGGGCGTGGATGCCCGAGTGCCCGATCCCGACAAGGAAAAGGACGCCAACAAGCGCGGCGCCATGGAGCGCGCGCTCACCTACATGAACCTGGAGCCCGGCAAGGCGCTGAACGACATCTTCGTGGACAAGGTGTTCATCGGCTCGTGCACCAACAGCCGTATCGAGGACATGCGCGAAGCCGCTGCCGTGGTCAAGAAGCTGGGCCAGAAGGTCGCCAAGAACATCAAGCTGGCCATGGTGGTGCCCGGCTCCGGCCTGGTGAAGGAGCAGGCCGAGCGCGAAGGCCTGCACGAGATCTTCAAGGCCGCGGGCTTCGAATGGCGCGAGCCCGGCTGCTCGATGTGCCTGGCCATGAACGCCGACCGCCTGGAGCCCGGCGAGCGCTGCGCCTCCACCAGCAACCGCAACTTCGAAGGCCGCCAGGGCGCGGGCGGACGCACCCACCTGGTCTCGCCGGCCATGGCCGCCGCGGCCGCCGTGCACGGCCACTTCGTGGACGTGCGCCAGTTCGCCTGAGCGCCACGGCTGCATTCCATTCACCCCAAGGACACTTGCCGTGAACAAGACCGCCACCCTTCTCACCCTGGCCCTGGCTTGCCTGCTGGCCGGCTGCAACACCGTCAAGGGCATGGGCCAGGACGTGCAACGCGCGGGCAGCGCCATCGAGCGGGCCGCCAAATGACCGGCCACGCCACGCCCCAGACTTTCAGAAAGGACCGCCGCATGAAAGCCGTCGTCTGGCCCTTCTTTGCCGCCTGCATCCTGGGCGGTTCCGCCACCGCCCTGGCGGCCGACCGCGCCTGCGTGATCGAAGGCAACGTGCCCGTCGCCGGCAAAACCGTGGCGGTGAAGGACTGCATGGAGTTCACCGCCGGCATTCCGGCCGAGCAGCTCAAGGCGAGCTGCGACGGCCTGGCGCAGACCTCGGCCCAACTCGGGGGCAAGGCAGGCAAGGTGACCTTCCTAGCGCAGTGCCCTCGGCCCGCCAGTGGCGCGTGCAAGGGGCTGATGGGCCAGCCGCTGGACTCCTACTACTACAACCTGTCGCCCGAAGCCGTGCAGGAAAAACGCAAGGCCTGCGAAACATCCACCGCCGCCATCAAAGGCGGCACCTGGAGCAACGGGCAGTAACGCACCGCTGCCTTCGAGCCCTCTTCCGGACACACACCATGCAGAAATTCACCCTCCACCAAGGCCTCGTGGCCCCCATGGACCGCGAGAACGTCGATACCGACGCCATCATTCCGAAGCAGTTCCTCAAGTCGATCAAGAAGACCGGCTTCGGCGTGAACCTGTTCGACGAATGGCGCTACCTGGACCACGGCGAACCGGGCCAGGACCCGGCGAGCCGCAAGCCCAACCCGGACTTCGTGCTCAACCAGCCTCGCTACGCCGGCGCGTCCATCTTGCTGGCGCGCAAGAATTTCGGCTGCGGATCGAGCCGAGAGCACGCGCCCTGGGCGCTGGACCAATACGGCTTTCGCGCCGTGATCGCGCCGAGCTTCGCGGACATCTTCTTCAACAACTGCTTCAAGAACGGCCTGCTGCCCATCGTGCTGCCCGAGGCCACCGTGGCGCAGCTGTTCGATGAGGTGCACGCCTTTCCCGGCTACCAGCTCACCATCGATCTGGAGCGCCAGGTGATCGTGCGCCAGAACCGCGACGAGGTCGTGGGCGAAGAGATTCCGTTCGAGGTGAACGCCTTTCGCAAGTACTGCCTGCTCAACGGGTTCGACGACATCGGCTTGACCCTGCGGCAGTCCGACAAGATCAAGGTGTTCGAGGCCCAGCGCCTGGCCACCAAGCCCTGGCTGGCCCACACCATGGCGGGCTGATCTGCCTGCCGGCAGCCAAACATCAAGTATCCAATCGGCCCGCAGCGCAATAAGCACTAGGGCATATCGCTATCAAAAGAGAAGCAATTACATGAAAATCGCAGTTTTGCCGGGCGACGGCATCGGCACGGAAATCGTGGCAGAGGCCGTCAAGGTGCTGGACGTGCTGGGCCTTCCGTTCGAGATGGAGTCCGCCCTGGTCGGCGGCGCCGCCTACGAGGCCCACGGCCACCCGCTGCCCGAAGCCACGCTGAAGCTGGCGCAGGACGCCGACGCCGTGCTGTTCGGCGCCGTCGGCGACTGGAAGTACGACAAGCTCGACCGCCCCCTGCGCCCCGAGCAGGCCATCCTGGGCCTGCGCAAGCACCTGGGGCTGTTCGCCAACTTCCGCCCGGCCATCTGCTACGAGCAGCTGGTGGGCGCTTCGAGCCTCAAGCCCGAGCTGATCTCGGGCCTCGACATCCTCATCATCCGCGAGCTGACGGGCGACATCTACTTCGGCCAGCCGCGCGGCCGGCGCACGGCCGTGGACGGCCACTTCCCCGGTGCCGAAGAGGCCTTCGACACCATGCGCTACTCCAAGCCGGAGATCGAGCGCATCGCCCACGTCGCGTTCCAGGCCGCGCGCAAGCGCAGCAAGAAGGTCACCAGCGTGGACAAGGCCAACGTGCTGGAAACCTTCCAGTTCTGGAAGGACGGGGTCACCGAAGTGGGCCAGCAGTACCCCGACGTGGAACTGCAGCACATGTACGTGGACAACGCCGCCATGCAGCTGGTGAAGGCCCCTAAGGCCTTCGATGTGGTGGTCACCGGCAACATGTTCGGCGACATCCTGTCGGACGAGGCTTCCATGCTCACCGGCTCCATCGGCATGCTGCCCTCGGCCAGCCTCAACAGCAAGAACCAGGGCCTGTACGAGCCCAGCCATGGCAGCGCGCCCGACATCGCCGGCAAGGGCGTGGCCAATCCGCTGGCCACCATCCTCAGCGCCGCGATGATGCTGCGCTTCAGCCTGAACCAGGAAGCGGCCGCCCAGCGCATCGAAGCGGCCGTGCAGAAGGTGCTGGCCCAAGGCCTGCGCACGCCGGACATCTGGAGCGAAGGCACCACGAAGGTGGGCACGGCGCAGATGGGCGACGCCGTGGTGAAGGCCCTGGGCTGACCGCTGCAGCCCGGCACGCGCTGAAGCGGGCCGTTCCTGCCCAAAAGGGTGGCCCGCCGGCCACCCTTTTTTTATCGGTCCAGGCGTTGGCGATCGCTGGTATCAGCGCGCGTCGGGTGCGGCCTGCGGCGCGGCCGATGCCGCGCGAACGAAGGACCTGCGACGCACCCAGAAGGCCAATGCCCCCAACGGCGCGGAGATGGTGAGGATGAGCGGAGCCTGGGGCCCCGCCTTCACAAAGCCCGCCCCCAGCAGTTGCAGGCTCAACCACTGCGCGGACCATGCGCCCGTGGTCCAGTCCAGATAGCACTGCACCACGCCCACCGCGACCACGGCACACCACAGCCACTTGCGCTTCGGGATCGGCGTGCGGACGCAGACCCACAGCGTATAGACGATCCCGAGCGGAATGCCGATCGCGAGCGCCAGGAACAGGTAGTGGCCAGGCGTTTTGCCTTCCAGCGAAAAGCGGTGGGTGGCGGCCAGGGACTGCGACGCCGGCGTCACCTGCAGTGCATTGAAGACGACCGCGCCGTCGCGTTGCTCCAGCATGGCAGAGACGACCAGCCAGGACTGCGGATACTCGTACTCGAGCGTGAGGTGGTGGAAGGTCGCGGAATCGGTCTTCAGAACCTGAACGCCCACCGTCTCGGTGGATTGGGGCGGTCCCGGGGGGATCAATGCCGCCATCCGGCCCAGGTTCTGCTGCAGATCGGCGGTGCGCAGCCGGGGCGCCAGCCGGGCCTCGACGGCCGGAAAATCCTGGCGGGCCAGCTCATCGACGGCGTCGCGAACCCTCTGCGTCTCCTGCGGCGCGATCGATGCCGGGCTGTCCTGTGAGGCATTGCAGCCGCTCAACAGAGCGGCCAGGGCAAGAAAGGCGGTGGCGACGATGCGCATGTGAGGGACCTTTGACGTGGAAAAAGGCCGGATGTTAAACAACACCTCCCGCCACCCCTCAAAAAACAGCACCGTCGGCAAAAGGCCTTCCGCTACAATCGCCGCCTATGTTTGCCGCCCGCCCGTTCACCCTGCTGAACACTGCACCCGCCGCCTTGGCCGGTGGGGACGCGCGCGCAACCACCACCAAAACCACGACCATTAAGGGCTGATCCAGCCTGGTTCGTCGTGCGCCCTTCCTGGCCAGACGAGCCAGGCGAAAAGTCCCGGTCGGGTACTGTTTCTTAAACTGAATAGGGGCGTTGAAATGAGCAAGTTGGTAGGTTTGGTCGGCTGGCGCGGCATGGTCGGCTCCGTATTGATGGACCGCATGCAGGCCGAAGGCGATTTCGGTCTCATCGAGCCCATGTTCTTCTCCACGTCGAACGCAGGTGGCAAGGCCCCGGCGCAGGCCAAGAACGAAACCACGCTCCAGGACGCCTTCGACATCAACGCCCTCAAGCGCTGCGACATCATCCTGACCGCCCAGGGCGGCGACTACACCACCGAAGTATTTCCCAAGCTGCGCGATGCCGGCTGGAACGGCCACTGGATCGACGCCGCCTCCACGCTGCGCATGAAGGAAGACGCGGTCATCGTGCTGGACCCGGTCAACCTGCCCGTGATTCAGGATGCCCTGGCCAAAGGCGGCAAGAACTGGATCGGTGGCAACTGCACCGTGAGCTGCATGCTGATGGGCGTGGGTGCGCTGTACAAGGCCGGCCTGGTCGAGTGGATGAGCACGCAGACCTACCAGGCAGCCAGCGGCGGCGGCGCCCAGCACATGCGCGAACTGCTCACGCAATACGGCACGTTGAACGCGGAAGTGCGCTCGCTGCTGGACGATCCCAAGAGCGCCATCCTGGAAATCGACCGCAAGGTCATCGCCAAGCAACGCAGCCTGTCGGATGCGGAAACTGCCAACTTCGGCGTGCCCCTGGGCGGCAGCCTGATCCCCTGGATCGACAAGGACCTGGGCAACGGCATGTCCAAGGAAGAGTGGAAGGGCATGGCCGAGACGAACAAGATCATGGGCCAGGGCGAAGGCTTCGACACGCCCGCGGTGCCTGTGGACGGTTTTTGCGTGCGGGTGGGCGCCATGCGCTGCCACAGCCAGGCCCTGACCTTCAAGCTGAAGAAGCATGTGCCCGTGGCCGACATCGAGGCCATGATCGCCGCTGACAACGAGTGGGTGAAGGTCGTGCCCAACACGCGCGAAGCCACCTTGAAGGACCTGACCCCCGTGGCCGTCACCGGCACCATGACGATTCCCGTGGGCCGCATCCGCCAGATGGCGATGGGACCGGAATACATCGGCGCTTTCACCATCGGCGACCAACTGCTGTGGGGTGCCGCCGAGCCGCTGCGCCGCATGTTGCGCATCCTGCTGGCCGAATGACGCGGCGGGCGCTGACACCGAACCGGTGCCAGCGCCTTTAATCACCAACGTTTTGTTACTGCTCGTTGTCCTTTGACAACATTGCTGCAGTGCACATTGCCCTTCTGAAAGGCGCCCAAAGGTTGCGCCATGGCTCAGCTTGTCAGTGCAAAACATTGATGCTATTGTGCTTTTTACACATTTTCACGCTTACGCGCGGAACCAAAACTGCCTGAATCTGGCACCTTGCCAGACCGCACAATCCTCTTTTGTTGATGGCACACATGCATCGTTGGAAACTCTCAATCCTGGCCGCCGCGGCCGTCATGTCGGCCGGCCTGTATGCCACCGATGCGAATGCTCTCGCCCTGGGCCGCCTCACCGTGCAGTCCGCCCTTGGCGAGCCCCTGCGCGCCGAGATCGAGCTGCCCCAGATCACTGCCGCCGAAGCGGATTCGCTGCGAGCAGCCCCCGCGTCCCCCCAGGTGTTCCGGGCCCAGGGGATGGAAGTGTCTCCCGCGCTGAACAGCCTGCGCGTGCAACTGCAGCGCCGCAGCGATGGCTCGATGGTGTTGCAACTCACCAGCGACCGCCCCATCAACGACCCCTTCGTCGATCTGGTGCTGGATGCCACCTGGAACTCCGGCCAGATCGTACGCAGCTACACCATGCTGTTCGACCCGCCGGCCCTGCGCCGCGCGCCCGCCACCGTGACCGCATCGCCCCAGGTGACGGCGCCGTCCGCCCCGGCCGCTGCGCCGGCCCCTCGCACGCCCCGGGCTGCTGAGTCCGCTCCGTCCCAAACGGCGGCCACCGCCACGCCACGCCCGGCGCCAGCCCCCACGCCCCGCCCTGCCGCAGCGCCGGCCCCGGCGGGTGCCGCCGGCTCGGTCACCGTGCAAGCCGGCGACACCGCGGGCCGCCTGGCCGCCGCCAACCGCCCCGCCGGCGTGTCGCTCGACCAGATGCTCGTGGCGATGATGCGTTCCAACCCCGACGCCTTCATCCGTGGCAATGTGAACCGGCTGAAATCGGGCGCGGTGCTGCAGCTGCCCGATGAAACGCAGGCACGGGCCACTCCCCCCGGCGAGGCACGCCAGATCATTGCCGCGCAAAGCCGCGACTTCAACGAATTCCGCCGCCGCCTGGCCGGTGCCGCACCCTCCGCCGAGGTGGCCGCTGCAGAGCGTTCGGCCAGTGGCAAGGTACAGACCCAGGTCGAGGACCGCAAGCCCGCCACGGCCGCGCCAGACAAGCTCACCCTGTCCAAGGGCGCCGTGCAAGGCCAGAAGGCCGCCGAAGACCAAGTGGCGAAGGACAAGCAGGCCAGCGCCGCGTCGGCGCGCATGGCCGAGCTGTCGAAGAACATCTCCGACCTGAACAAGCTTGGAACCGCCTCCGCGCCGGTGTCCACGGGCTCCGGCAACGCGCCCGCAGCCACCGCCAGCGCCGCCACGGGCGCAGCCGTGGCCACGGGCACCGTGGTGCCGCTTGCTGCGGCGCCCGCGCCGCAAGCCCCCGCCAGCGTGGCCAGCGCCCCTGCGGCCCCCGCTGCTGCCGTGACGCCCGCCAGCACGGCGGCAACCCCGGCATCCAGCGTGGCGAGTGCCGAGCCGACCCCGCCCGTGGTGGCAGCCCCTGCGCCCGCACCGGCGCCAGCGCCCGTTGCCGTGCCCGCCCCAGCCCCCGACACGGAGGAGCCAGGCTTCTTCTCCAACCTGTTCGACGACCCCATGCTGCCGCTGGCCGGCGGTGCCTTGCTGGCATTGCTGCTGGGCTACGGCGTCTACCGCACGGTCCAGAACCGCCGCAACCAGCACGCGGTGGACAGCTCGTTCATGGAAAGCAAGCTGCAGCCGGATTCGTTCTTCGGCGCCAGCGGCGGCCAGCGCGTGGACACAGCCAGCAGCCAACTGAGCACCGGTTCTTCGATGGCCTATTCGCCCAGCCAGCTCGATGCCGGCGGCGATGTCGATCCCGTGGCCGAAGCCGACGTGTATCTGGCCTATGGCCGCGACCTGCAGGCCGAAGAGATCCTCAAGGAGGCTGTGCGCCACAACCCGGACCGCACCTCGGTCCACGTCAAGCTCGGCGAGATCTATGCCAAGCGCCAGGACCGCAAGGCGCTGGAAGCCGTGGCGCAGGACGTCTTCCGGCTGACCGATGGCCAAGGCCCCGACTGGGCCCGCGTGTCCGAACTGGGCCGCGAACTCGACCCCGAGAATCCGCTGTACCAACCCGGCGGCCGCCCTGGCGTGGTCCTGGACGACGACGGCCCCAACACCGGCAATGGCTTTGCCAGCACCTTGACGGACGGCCGTCCGCAGATGGCCGGCGCCACCAGCGCGGCCCTGCCACCCGATCTGGACCTCGACCTCGATCTGGCGGACGACTCCCTGACCGAAGCGCCGCCCGCGCCACCTGCCGCACCGGGTGCCTTCGCCGCTGCGGCCGCCGCTGCCGGTGCCATGGCCGCCGCGCCGGCCTGGGCTCCCGCACCGACGCCCGCTCCCGCTGTTTCGGAGCCTCCCGCACTGGACACGGGGGCCCTGGACCTGCCCGAACCGTCGTGGGACAAGCCGGTGGCCACCGCGGCCGCCCCGCTGTCGCCGCCTCCGGACACCGCCGACCTGGAATTCCTGACCGACCTGCGTCTGATGGATTCCGCTCCGGCACCGCTGTCATCCGCCGAGGCCCCTCCGTCGGGCCCGGCGCCGCTCGAATTCGACCTCGGAGCGCTATCGCTGGACCTGGACACGCCTGCCGGCAATACCAGCCCATCCGACAGCCCAGCCGTACAGGATCTGCCGCAAGCGACTCCGCCCCTGCCCGACGATCCGCTGGCGACCAAGCTTGCCCTGGCGGAAGAATTCAACGCCATCGGCGACAGCGAAGGTGCACGCACCCTCATCGAAGAAGTCATCGCCGAATCGTCCGGCGCGCTCAAGACACGGGCGCAACGCCTGCTGTCCGAACTGGGCTGATGCACGGCACCAGCGCAGCCACGCTCCCTGCCGCACCGGGACGCCATCCATGAGGATGGCGCTCGGCGTCAGCTACAACGGGCAGGGCTACAACGGCTGGCAAAGCCAGTCTTCCGGCAGAACCATCCAAGACCATCTGGAAGCGGCCCTCGGCCGCTTTGCCACGCAACCCGTCTCCACCATCTGCGCCGGCCGCACCGATGCGGGTGTGCACGGGCTCATGCAGGTGGTCCATTTCGATACGCCGCTCGACCGCACGCCGTTTTCCTGGGTGCGCGGCACCAACACCTTCCTGCCTGCCGACATCGCCGTGCAATGGGCGCACCCGGTGCCGGAGACGTTCCATGCGCGTTTTTGCGCCACGTCCCGCCGTTACGCCTATGTGCTGCTGCAGTCGCCCGTGCGACCCAGCGTGGACAGCGCGCGCGTGGGTTGGGTGTTCCATCCACTGGACGGCAACGCCATGCGCGAGGCCGCCGCCCACCTGCTCGGAGAGCACGACTTCACCTCGTTCCGGGCATCGGCCTGCCAGGCCAAATCGCCCATCAAGACCTTGCAGCGCATCACGATCACGCGGCGGGGCCCCGCCGAAGGCGATGCCGGCCCGCCGGCCAACGCACCGCCGCACGACTGGCAGCCCTGCTATTGGCGATTCGAGTTCGAGGGCAACGCGTTCCTGCACCACATGATCCGCAACATCATGGGCTGCCTGGTCGCGATCGGGCAGGGAAATCAACCCGCAGGCTGGATGCAGGAGGTGTTGCTGGCCCGCTCGCGCGATGCGGCCGCGCCCACGTTTTCGCCCGACGGGCTGTACTTTCAGGGACCGCTCTACGATGCCGCATGGGGCCTGCCCCTGCGCACCGCTGCGTATGATTGGCTTCCATGAGCCGCTCCCAGCCTGCCAGCCCTTCACCCGCCCCCATCTCCCCCCACCACCGCACCCGTGTCAAGATCTGCGGCCTCACCCGCGAAGATGATGTGGATGCGGCCGTGGCGGCCGGTGCCGATGCGGTGGGGTTCGTGCTATACGCCGCCAGTCCAAGGGGCATCACGCCGCAACGGGCCGCGGCCCTGGCCCGCAGACTGCCTCCGTTCGTGACGCCGGTGCTGTTGTTCGTGAATGCCGTCGCTACAGAAGTGATAGCAGCCTGCACAATGATTCCGTCGGCAACGGTGCAATTCCATGGGGATGAATCGCCCCAAGACTGCTGGGCGGCCACGGCGGATGGAGCCAGGCCGTTCCTGCGGGCGGCACGCATTCCCCTTGGCGACGGTGCGGCGCGGTTCGACCTCGTACAATTCGCGGCAACCCACTCCCGCGCCCAGGCCATCCTGCTCGACGCCCATGTCGAAGGTTATGGCGGTGGCGGCAAGGCATTCAATTGGTCACTTCTACCTCCAAGCGTCGGCTCTCACCTCGTTTTGTCTGGTGGACTCACGCCTGCAAACGTGACCGATGGCATCTTGCAGGTGCGGCCGCGCGGCCTGTCGCTCGCGGTTGACGTCAGTTCCGGCGTGGAAGCCGATGGCCCCGACGGCAAGCCGTTGCGGGGCATCAAGGACGCCGGCAAGATCCAACGCTTCATCGCCGCCGTGCAGGCGGCCGATGCGCAATTTGCAAAGATTCATTGATGCTTTCCTACCAGCAACCCGACGCCGCCGGCCATTTCGGCCCCTATGGCGGCAGTTTCGCGAGCGAAACGCTCACCCATGCCCTGACCGAACTGCGCGAGGCCTATGCCCGCTACCAGAACGATCCGGAGTTCCTGGCCGAATTCCATTCGGAACTGAAGCACTTCGTGGGGCGCCCCTCCCCCGTCTATCACGCAGCACGCATGAGCCGCGAGATGGGCGGCGCGCAGATCTACCTCAAGCGCGAAGACCTCAACCACACCGGCGCCCACAAGATCAACAACGTGATCGGCCAAGCGATGCTCGCCCGGCGCATGGGCAAGCCGCGCATCATCGCCGAGACGGGCGCAGGCCAGCACGGCGTCGCCACGGCCACCATCTGCGCGCGCTACGGCCTCGAATGCGTGGTGTACATGGGCTCGGAGGACGTCAAGCGCCAGAGCCCCAACGTGTACCGCATGAAGCTGCTGGGCGCGACCGTCGTGCCCGTTGATTCGGGCAGCAGGACGCTCAAGGACGCGCTGAACGAAGCCATGCGCGACTGGGTGGCCCATGTGGACGACACCTTCTACATCATCGGCACGGTGGCGGGCCCGCACCCCTACCCCATGATGGTGCGCGATTTCCAGAGCGTGATCGGCACCGAGTGCCTGGAGCAGATGCCGGCCATGCTGGCCGAGCAGAAGGCCAGCACCCAGCAGCCCGACGCGGTGATCGCCTGCGTGGGCGGCGGCAGCAATGCCATGGGCATCTTCCACCCCTACATTCCCCATGAAAAGACACGCCTGATCGGCGTGGAAGCCGCCGGCGAGGGGCTGGACAGCGGCAAACACTCCGCCTCGCTGCAGCGCGGCAGCTCGGGCGTCTTGCACGGCAACCGCACGTTCATCCTGCAGGACGAGAACGGCCAGATCACCGAAACGCACAGCATCAGCGCGGGCCTGGACTACCCGGGCGTCGGGCCCGAGCACGCGTGGCTGCAGGAAATCGGCCGTGCCGAATACGTCGGCATCACCGATGCCGAGGCGCTCGCCGCCTTCCATTACCTGTGCCGCACCGAAGGCATCATTCCGGCGCTGGAGTCCAGCCATGCCGTGGCCTATGCCATGAAACTCGCCAAGACCATGCCGACGAATCAGTCCATCCTGGTGAACCTGTCAGGCCGCGGGGACAAGGACATCGGCACGGTCGCCGACCTGTCGGGGGCCGATGTGTACGACCGGCCCTCCATGCGCGGCCTCGGGGTCAAGGGAGGGCCTGCCGCATGAGCTCGCCGCGCAACCGCATTGCGAACACCTTCGCAGAACTGCAGGCCAAGGGGCGCAAGGCGCTCATTCCCTATGTGACCGCCGGCTTTCCGTTCGCCGACATCACGCCGGCGCTCATGCACGGCATGGTCGAGGCCGGGGCCGACGTGATCGAACTGGGCGTGCCCTTCTCCGACCCCATGGCCGACGGCCCGGTGATCCAGAAGGCCGGGGAAAAGGCGCTCTCGCTGGGCGTGGGCATGCTGCAGGTTCTGGGCCATGTGCGCGATTTCCGCCAGCGCAACGACAAGACGCCCGTCGTGCTGATGGGCTACGCCAACCCGGTGGAGCGCTACGACCAGATCCATGGCTCAGGCGCCTTCGTGCGCGATGCCGCCGAGGCGGGCGTGGACGGCGTGCTCATCGTCGACTACCCGCCCGAGGAAAGCGAAGCGTTCGCCGCCAGCCTGCGCGAGCGCGGCATGGACCTGATCTTCCTGCTGGCACCCACCAGCACGGAAGAGCGCATGCAGCAGGTCGCGCGCGTGGCCAGCGGCTACGTGTACTACGTGTCCCTCAAGGGCGTGACCGGCTCGCGCGCGCTCGATACGACCGCCGTCGAGGCCATGCTGCCGGTGATCCGCCGCCATGTGCACATTCCCGTGGGCGTGGGCTTCGGCATCCGTGACGCGGCCACGGCCCAGGCGATCGGGCGCGTGGCCGATGCCGTGGTCATCGGCAGCCGCATCATCCAGTTGCTGGAAGACCAGCCGCACGAGAAGGTGGTGCCCGTCACCATCGACTTCCTGCGGGGGGTGCGCAAGGCGCTGGACGCATAATTGCAGCCCGCGCGCCCGGTCCGTGGCGCGCCGGCTGAGACTTGAAGCGAAGCGAAGAGGAAACCGATATGTCCTGGCTCGAAAAACTCCTGCCCTCCAAAATCCAGCAGACCGACCCGACCGAGCGCCGCCAGGTGCCGGAAGGCCTGTGGATCAAGTGCCCGAGCTGCGAGACGGTGCTGTACAAGACCGATCTGGAGCAGAACCAGAACGTCTGCCCGCACTGCAGCCACCACCACCGCATCAATGCTCGCCCCCGCCTGAACGCGTTCCTGGACGCCGAAGGCCGTTATGAAATCGGCCAGGAAGTGCTGCCGGTCGATGCGCTGAAGTTCAAGGACAGCCGCAAGTACCCCGACCGCCTGAAGGAAGCCCTGGAAAACACCGGGGAAACCGATGCGCTCATCGTGATGGGCGGCTCGGTGCGCAGCATCAACATCGTGGTGGCGTGCTTCGAGTTCGACTTCATGGGCGGCAGCATGGGCAGCGTGGTGGGCGAGCGCTTCGTGCGCGGCGTGGAAACCGCCATCGAGCAGAAGGTGCCCTTCCTGTGCTTCACCGCCACGGGCGGGGCGCGCATGCAGGAAGGCCTGCTCTCGCTGATGCAGATGGCCAAGACCAACGCGGCCCTCACCCGGCTGGCCAAGAAGGGCCTGCCCTACATCAGCGTGCTGACCGACCCGACCATGGGCGGCGTCTCGGCCGGCTTTGCCTTCGTGGGCGACATCGTGATCGCCGAGCCCAAGGCACTGATCGGCTTTGCCGGACCGCGTGTGATCGAATCGACCGTGCGCGTGACGCTGCCGGAAGGCTTCCAGCGCGCTGAATTCCTGCAGACCAAGGGCGCGGTGGACTTCATCTGCGACCGCCGCGAACTGCGGGGCACCGTGGCCAAGAGCCTTGCGATGCTGCAGCGCCTGCCGGCAGACTCGGTGGCCTGATCGCCCACACGCTTCGGCCCGCTACCAAAACAATAGCCGCCACCGCTGACGGGATCAGCGGTGGCGGCTATTTTTTATGGCGGGCCAATTCCGCTGTCGAGCCCCTACCGCAGCACCCATCCCTGTACGTTGCCCACCACGATCAGGCACACCTGCAGCAACACCAGCACCACCAGCGGCGACAGATCCACCCCGCCGAGGAGCGGCACCACGCGCCGCACGGGGCGCAGCAACGGCTCGCACAAGCGGGCAATCACGTCGGCAAGGGGTGAGCGCGTCTGCACCCACGAGAGCACGGCATAGACGATCAGCAGGCCGATCAACCCGTAGATCGCCGCGCGCACCAGACCGAACACGGCCAGCCAGAGCAGCAGCACCAGGCCCGGGCCGGCGCCCAGCAGCAGCCACAGCAACAGGTACTGCACCAGCTGGATCAAAATCGCTGCTACCAAGCTGGCCCAATCCCAGCGCCCCGTGGCAGGCACGATCCTGCGCAGGGGCAAGACCAGCCAGTCGCTCAGCGCGAAAACCAGTTGCCCGATAGGGTTGCCAAAAGGCACGCGCTGCAGTTGCATGTAAAGCCGCAGCAGGCAAGCCCCGGCCAGCAGGCCGCCCACCACGTCCAGCAGGAAAGAAGCGATCTGGTAAAGCATGAAACCTCGTGATGTGGAGAATCTGGAGCGATGGTGCGGAGGGTTCCGCCGTGGGATGATAGCGGGCCAACCCGCCTGCCTATGACCTTCGTGCCCCCACCTTCCGAGCCGTCATTGCCGCCGCTCACGCTGACCTCCCTGCCGCTCTTTCCGCTGGGGACCGTGCTGTACCCGGGCGGGATGCTCTCTCTTCGCGTCTTCGAGGTGCGCTATCTCGACATGGTGCGCAAATGCCAGCAGGCGGGCGCACCGTTCGGCGTCGTCGCGCTGACGAGCGGCCAGGAAGTGCGCCAGGCGGGAGCAGCGCCCGAGCAGTTCCACGATGCCGGGACGCTGGCGAACATTGCGGAGATCGACACATCGCACCCCGGCTTCATCGTCCTGCGTGCCGAAGGCACGGCCCGCTTTCGCATCGTGCGCCGCCACCTGCTGCCGCACGGGCTGTGGGTGGCCGACATCGAGCAGATGCCCCCGGACGTGCCCCTCCCCGTTCCGGAGGACCTGCGCAACACGGCCGCTGCGCTGGAGCAGGTGCTTGCACGCCTGCGCCACCGGGGTACGGACGACCCCTCCAGCCTCCCCGACCCCACCCCCGAGCAACTGGACGATTGCGGCTGGGTCGCCAATCGCTGGTGCGAACTGCTCCCCGTGCCGCTGGACCTGAAGCAGCAGCTCATGCAACTCGACAGCCCGCTGCTGCGCCTGGAACTCGTGGGAGACGTGCTGGAGCGCACGGGCATCGCGCCGTGAACACGAAGGGCGCAGCGGCCCGGCCTGGCGCGGCCCTGCCGTGAAGGTCCTGCAGGTCATCACCAAGGGCGAGGTCGGGGGCGCGCAGAGCCATGTGCTCACCCTCTGCCGGGAACTTACCCGCCAGGGCGTCGCGGTACAGGTGGCCATCGGCGGCGCCGACCCGCATCCGCCACTGGCCCACGCCCTGGAGGCTTCGCACCTCGCGGTGCATCGCGTCCCCGCGCTGGGCAATACGCTCAATCCGGTGCACGTGATGCGCGCCGCCTGGGCCCTGCGGGGCATGGTGCGCGAACAATCTCCGGATCTGCTCCATGCCCACAGTGCGATGGCCGGCGTCGTGGCCCGGTTGGCCGGTGCGCTGACCCGCACCCCCGTGATCTACTCCGTGCACGGCTTCGCCTTCAAGGCGGGACATCCCTGGAAGCGCCGCACAGTGGCCTTTGCCATGGAGTGGCTGCTGGCCCCGCTGACCCGGCGCATGATTTGTGTCTCGGACCATGAGCGCCGGCTGGCGCTCGTGTTGCCGCTGCTTTCGCGGCGGGTGTCCGTCATCCACAACGGCGTCGAGGATGTGGCAGTCCCGGGCAACAGCGCAGCATCGACCGCGGAGGCGGCGCCGGCGATAGCGATGGTTGCCCGCATGGCTCCGCCCAAGCGCCCGGACATCCTGCTGCACGCACTCGCCCAGTTGCGTGGTGCCCTGAGGCACGAAGTCCCCGCCACCTTTTTCGGCGGCGGCCCCGAGTTGGCAGCGCACTGCGCACTGGCTCATCGATTGGGCCTGCAAGCGGTGCGTTTCACCGGCGATGTGGATGATGTTGCAGCCCAACTGGCCCAGCATGCCATCTTCGTGCTGGCATCGGATCACGAAGGCCTGCCCATTTCGCTGATCGAGGCGATGCGTGCGGGCATGGCCATCGTGGCCAGTGATTTGCCGGGCATTCGCGAATTGCTGCCGGACGCTGCTCATGCGCGCCTGGTGGCGCCCGATCCCGCAGCATGGGCCGCGGCGTTGCGGCAACTGATAGAGTCGCCAGCACTGCGCGCCCGCATGGGCGCGGCAGCACGGCAACGCTACGAGCAGCACTACACCGCACAGCGCATGGTCCTGGCCGTGCGCTCGGTCTACGCCGAGGCGACTTCGCGCACCCACTGACGACTCCATGAACAGCATTCCACGCCGCGAGCTCGGCTCCTCCACGGCGCACCGACAGGGTGCCGTGCTGCGCTGGGCGCTAGGTGGCACCTTGATTCTGCTAGTAAGCTATCTGGCGGGGCTCGGCCTGGAGCGGTACGACTGGGTGACCTACCAGTTTCCGCAGACGGTGCTGTGGTGCACCATCCCGTATGCCATGACAGCCCACTGGCTCTACAACGGCGCCTATCTGCCCCAGTTCGAGGGACGACGCTTTCTCTTCGTGGCGACCGCAGCCCCCTACCTTGCCGCCCCGCTGGGTTTCGCCTTGCTGCAGCAGCCCTATTCCCGCGGCGCCGTTCTTCTTGTGTACCTGCTCTCATCGGCATGGTTCCTGGTCGGCCATTGGCGCAACCGGCGGCACCAAGTGCTGTCCCTGGCCTATCTCGACGATACCGTGCCCCTGCGCCTTCGGGAGCTGCTGGGCGACACGGCCCAGGCCAGCCAGCAACACATCGCGCTGCTGCCCTGGACGCCCCTGGAAGCATCCGGCACGGACACCGGCACAACCCACGCCACTCCCCAGTGGGCCGGCGTGGTGCTGGATCGCCATGCCCCCTCCAGCGCCGCACGCGAGCGATGGATCAGCGATTTGCGCCTGCAGCATGTGCGGCTCTACAGCGTGGAGGCCGTGGCCGAACTGCTGAGCGGCCGCAAAATCCTGCCCAACCAACAGACCCAGGACCTGTGGACGCTGGACGGCAACCCGGCCTACGACACCTTCAAGCGACTGACCGACCTGCTCCTCACGATGGCAGGGCTGCCGGTGTGGCTGCCGCTGTGCCTGGCAGCCGGCCTGGCGGTGAAACTGGACTCGTCAGGGCCCATGCTTTTTTCCCAGATCCGAGTCGGCCGCAATGGCCGTGCGTTCCGCATCTGGAAGCTGCGCAGCATGCGCCATGCCGGCGACGACCGCACAGCGCGCTTTGCCCAGCCCAACGACGACCGGGTGACCTCCGTGGGCCGATTCATCCGCCGCACCCGTTTGGACGAACTGCCCCAGCTATGGAATGTGCTGAAGGGCGAGATGAGCCTGATCGGTCCGAGGCCAGAGCAAACGGAGTTCGTGCGCGTGTTCGCCGACCGGATTCCCGCATACCCCTACCGCCACCTCGTGCGCCCCGGTCTGACGGGCTGGGCCCAGGTCCAGCAGGGTTACGCCGACAGCGAGGAGCAGACTGCCATCAAGCTCAGCTATGACCTCTACTACGTGGCGCACTACTCCGTGGCCCTGGACTTGCTGATTGCGTACAAGACGCTGCGCATCGTGGCGGGCGGATTCGGGTCGCGTTAGGTTCATTCGGCGCTGACAGGGCCAGAAAGCGCGGCGAAGACTTCCGGCCTGCCCCATCTACCGCACCTCCCACGGCTCATCCCCGCGCTTCGGGCGTTTCGAGGAAAGACCGATAGGTCTGGGCAACCCCGACATCCAGCGGAATGCGCGCGCTCCAGCCACGGCGCTGCAGCATGCCCACGTCCAGCAGTTTGCGCAGCGTGCCATCGGGCTTGCTCGGGTCGAAAGCCAGCGTGCCCTCGAAACCGGTCACCCCCATGATCCGGCGGGCCAGCTCTTCAATCGTCACGTCGGTTCCCGTGCCAACATTGAACAGACCGTCCGTAATGTCGAGTTGCTCCATCAGGAACACACAGGCGTCCGCCATGTCGTCCACGTGCATGAACTCGCGGCGCGGCCGCCCCGAGCCCCATAGCTTCATTACAGTGTCGCCACGCCGTTTCGCCTCATGGGCCTTGCGCAACAGCGCGGGCAGCACATGCGAGGTTTTCAGGTCGTAGTTGTCGTTGGGGCCGTAGAGATTCGTCGGCATCGCGCTCACGTAATGCCGGCCGTACTGACGGTTGAAACTCTCGCAGAGCTTGATGCCCGCGATCTTGGCAATGGCATAGGGTTCGTTGGTAGGCTCGAGCGGCCCCGTCAGCAAGTACTCCTCCTTGATGGGCTGCGGGCAGTCGCGCGGGTAAATGCAACTCGATCCCAGGAATAGCATCCGCTGCACATCGGCAGAATGCGCGGCATGGATCACGTTGGCCTCGATCATGAGGTTCTGATAGATGAAGTCTGCCCGCGACACGTTGTTGGCGTGTATGCCACCCACCTTGGCCGCGGCAAGGAATACGTAGTCGGGCTTTTCATGCGCCATGAAGGCATGTACCGCAGACTGATCCAGCAGGTCCAGTTCGGCATGCGTGCGCGTCACCAGGTTTTCGTAACCGCGCTCGGCCAGCTTGCGCACCAAGGCCGAGCCCACCATGCCACGGTGGCCTGCTATATAGATCTTGGTGTTCCTGTCCATATCCACCCTCGTCAACGTTGCCGTCATTCGTTGTAGTCGTAGGCAGAAAAACCGTACTTCTTGACCAGTTCGTCGCGCTGGGCGCTTTTCAGATCCTCGCGCACCATCTCGGCCACGAGTTCGCCAAATCCAATGCGCGGCGTCCAGCCGAGCTTCTCGCGCGCCTTGGTGGGATCGCCGAGCAAAGACTCGACCTCCGTGGGCCGGAAGTATCTCGGGTCCACCTTGACAATGGCACGGCCCTGGGCGTCCCGGCCAACCTCGTCCACACCATGGCCCGACCATTCGATCTGCATGCCGAGCTCATGCGCCGCCGCCGAAACAAAGTCTCGCACGCTGTGCTGCACACCCGTCGCGATGACGAAGTCTTCAGCCACATCCTGCTGCATCATGAGCCACTGCATTTCCACGTAGTCCTTCGCGTGGCCCCAATCGCGCAGCGCATCGAGATTGCCAAGGTACAGGCAATCCTGCAGGCCCAGGTGAATGCGCGCCATGGCGCGCGTGATCTTGCGCGTCACGAAGGTCTCGCCGCGCACGGGGCTTTCGTGGTTGAACAGGATGCCGTTGCAGGCATACATGCCGTAAGCCTCCCGGTAGTTGACCGTAATCCAATAGGCATAGAGCTTGGCCACGGCATAGGGGCTGCGCGGGTAGAACGGCGTGCTTTCCTTCTGCGGCACTTCCTGCACCAGCCCGTAGAGTTCGGAAGTGCTGGCTTGGTAGAAGCGCGTCTTGCGCTCCATGCCCAGGATGCGGATCGCTTCCAGGATGCGCAGCGTGCCAATGCCGTCGACATTGGCCGTGTACTCGGGCGTCTCGAAGCTGACAGCCACGTGGCTCATGGCCGCGAGGTTGTAGATTTCATCGGGCTGTGATTGCTGGATGATGCGAATCAGGTTCGTGCTGTCGGCCAGATCACCATAATGCAGGATCAAATGGCGGTCAGTAATGTGGGGATCTTGATAGAGATGGTCGATGCGATCGGTATTGAACAACGATGCCCGGCGTTTTATGCCGTGCACGATGTAACCCTTGCCCAGCAGGAATTCGGCCAGATAGGCCCCGTCCTGGCCCGTGATGCCGGTGATAAGCGCGACTTTTTGCATGTATAGAGGTCAGGAAGACGACCCAATCATAGGCGCTGCGCTCTTTCATGTCCCTTAAGCGCAACATTTTGGCTAACTACGTCGGCTCGGGCGCGGTCGCGCTCGCGCCCATCCTCGCCCTGCCTTGGTATCTCGCTGCGCTCGGCCCCCTGCAATTCGGCTTCGTGGGCTTCGTCACGACACTGCAGGCAGTGCTCAACCTGCTCGACGCAGGCATGAGCCAGGCCTTGGTGCGCGAGATCTCGTTGCGTGCCGCTGGCGAAGGTGCGGCCAAGCCGCGCACAGCCGCACTGCTGTACGGCTTCGAGCGCATTTACTGGACGCTTGCACTGCTGATCGGCCTCGGGCTGGTCCTGCTCGCAGCCCCGATCGCACGACACTGGCTCCATCTGGATGAGGCCGCTCAGGCCAGCGGCCACGCCGCGGTGATCGGAGCGGCTGCCATCTTCGCAACGATGTTCCCGGGATCGCTTTACCGCAGCCTCCTTGTCGGCACGGAGCATCAGGTGGCATTGAACAAGATTCTGTTCGTGGCCACGCTGCTCCGCCACGGAGGCGCCGTGCTCGCCGTGACAACCTGGCCATCGCTGACCACCTATCTGGCCTGGCACGTCGCGGCAGGCCTGTTTGAAACTGCGTTGCGTGCCCACGTTGCCTGGTCTGCAACCGGAACGCATCGCGGCGACGCACGGTGGCAAGGCGATGTGGTCCGCCAAGCCTGGCCGGCGATCGCGGGTCTCGCGGCCGCTTCGGGCCTGGGCGCGCTCACGATGCAGCTGGACAAGGTGCTGCTCAGCAACCTGATACCGATCGCGGACTTTGGCTACTATGTGATCGCCTCTTCCGCAGCGGCGGGCGTGCTGCAGTTGGTGTACCCGCTGATGCAGGCAGTCCTGCCCCGCGCACTTCGCCTCAAGGACGACCCAGCCGCCCTGCGCCATCTGTACGGACGGCTCTTCGGACTGATTGCATTGGCCGCAGCCATCGGCATCGCCATCTATGCCGCCGGAGGCGAACGGCTATTGGGGTGGTGGCTGAAGGACATACATGCCGTTTCCGTGGTCTACCCGCTGCTCGGCTGGCTGCTGTTCGGTGCCATCATCAACGCGTTCTACAACGTGGGCTACGCCCACTGGCTGGTGCGTGGAAAAATCCAGCGCATCCTGCAAGTCAACCTGCTGGCCGGGGTGCTGTGTCTGCTGGTCATTCCTCCCATGGTGTCGCGTTTCGGCATGGTTGGCGCGACATCGGGTTGGCTCATCATCAATTTCATCGGCTTTATCGCCAGCCTGCCCGGGCTCCTCAAGATCGACCATGAACGCTAAGCTGAAGAAGTTTTACTGGATCCTCTCGGAGCAGTTCGGCATCGACCCGCGGCGACTGCTCCGCTCGCTGCGCGGCACGCCGCGCTACTTGCGCGATCTTTTGCGCTTCCGACGCCAGTACCAAGGACGGCTCGAGCTCATGCCCTGCCTCCATGACTGGTACGAAGAGGGCGGTACGACCAAAAGCGAGTATTTCCTGCAGGATCTGCACGTGGCGCAGCAGATCCACCGGCATGGGCCGGAGCGCCATGTCGACATCGGGTCCCGTGTCGATGGCTTCGTGGCGCATGTCGCCAGCTTTCGTGACATCGAAGTCTTCGACATCCGCGCCATCTCCACGGAGCTGCCGAGCATCCGCTTCAAGCAGGCCGATCTGATGAACCCAGCTCCGGAGCTGGCGAACTACTGCGACTCGCTGTCATGCCTGCATGCCCTGGAGCATTTTGGACTTGGCCGCTACGGCGATGTGCTCGATCCCGCAGGCAGCGCCACAGGCCTGCGAAACATGGCCCGCATCGTGCGTCCGGGTGGTCGGCTCTACCTTTCGGTGCCCGTCGGCATCGAACGCGTGCTGTTCAACGCCCACCGCGTTTTCTCGCCACGCAGCATCGTCCGAATGGCCGAGGCGGAAGGCCTGTCGCTGCGCCAGTTCGCGGCGGTCGGTGCCGAACGGCGCGTGATCGACTATCCGGAGTGGGAGGTCGAACTGGACCGAATCGAGCAGCAGGACTACGCCCTCGGCATCTTCACCTTCGAGCGCATGCCCCCTCACACCGGCGAGCCCATATGACGACCACACGCGTTTTTCTGCGCGGCGGGCTCGGCAATCAGTTCTTCGAATGGCTGCACGCGCTGACGCTCGCCGAGTCGGGAGCCGATGTTGCACTCGACACCAGCTTCCTGCGCAAAGTGCCAGGCAACCAGGCCATCGGCGCGCTGGAATTGGCCAAGGTGTTCACCGACCTGCGATTGCCGACTCGCCGCACTGAAGGGCTGTGGCGTGCCGAGCGGGTGCTCGTACGTGCAGCCCGGTTGCTGGGCCAACTACACACCGATGCAACCCCTGCCCACGGCGATTGGCATGCACGCTATCACTACGGCTACTACCAGCATTCGCGCCACCACAGCGAGAGCGCGCTGCGACAGGCACGCGAACTGTTACGCCCGGCGTTTCGTGCCGCCCCCCCAGGCCTGTCACGCTATGCAGCCCTGCACGTGCGAGGGGGCGATTACGCTGCCTCGCGTTACAACCGCGAACAGATCGGACCGCTCGGCGAAGGCTACTACCGCGGCGTGCTGCAGGTTCTGGAGCGCAACTGGCCTGAACTGCAGTGGCTCGTCATTTCCGACGACTATGCCCATGCGCGGGCCATGCTTTCGCCCTTGGCGGCACCGGACCGCTGCCTGTTCCTCGACACCCACCTCGGCGGCAAGGAAACGGCCGACCAGGCGTTGCAGGCCTTGATCAACGCTGACGTGCTGGCCTGTGCCAACAGCTCGTTCAGTGCGCTGGCTGGCTATGTGGGCCGCGCTCACACCGTGTTCGCGCCCACGCCGTGGTTCCGCGGCCTCGCACTCACCTCGACCGACCCTTCATTGCCCCTGTGGCATCGGCTCGACGCTGACTTCGCCATGGAACCATGAGCCTGCCGCGCGTTTCCGTCGTCATCCCTGTCTACAACGCCGAAGCGACCTTGCGGCGCGCTCTGGACTCGATCCGCAATCAGACCTTGCCGCCATTCGAGGTGATCTGCGTGGATGACGGCTCGTGCGACGGATCCGTCTCCTTGGCGGAGCGCTATGACACCGCAGGCGCCTTCGTGATGCGTATGGTGAAGCAGCCGGGCAACGCAGGCGCCGCAGCCGCGCGCAACCGCGGCCTGGACCTGGCCGCCGGCGAGGTCGTCGCCTTTCTGGACGCAGACGACATCTGGTCGCCCGACAAACTCGAGCGCCAGCTGCAAGCCATGCACCACCAAGGCCTGGATCTGGTCGGGGGCCACTCCGGGGTACGCATGCAGGAGATGCCGGCTTTCGTGCTGGACAGTGCGTCCCAACCGCTGAATACCCGCGTTGTCGGCCTGCTTCCTGCCATGCTGTCGAATCCGTTTCACACGTCCTCCGTGCTGGTGCGGCGCGATGCGTGCGTGCGCTTTCCCGACAATGGCCAACTCAGCGAAGACTACGCACTCTGGCTGCAGCTGATCGCGGCCGGCTGGCGCTGTGCACACCACTCCCAGCAGTTGTCGTTCATGTACAAGCCTGCCTTCGGCAGCTCCGGCCTGAGCGCACAGCTGTGGCGCATGCAGCGCGGTGAGCTGGCTGCGCTCCGCGCCGTCGGCCAACGCGGGCACCGGGGCGTGCTGGCGCTGGCGCTGCCGGTCTCTTGCTTGAAGTTCGGCGTCAGGCTGTTGCGCACTTGGCTGCGCTAAGGCCGCTGGTTTGACTTGGCTCTTAAAATGGCCGGTTTCGTCGCGCGACGCCTCTCTTCGCCATCATTTCAATCTATGTCCGACACTCCCACCCCTGCCATTGACCACAACCAGCTCATCGCCGAGCGCCGCGAAAAACTCAAGGCCCTGCGGGAGGCCCAGGCAGCAGGCAAGGGCGTGGCGTTTCCCAACGATTTCAAGCCTGCCCACCATGTGGCGGACCTGCAGGCGCAGTACGCCGAAAGCGCGGCGGATGCGCTCGAGGCGAGCCCTGTCACCGTGAGCGTCGCCGGCCGGATGATGCTCAAGCGCGTGATGGGCAAGGCCAGTTTCGCCACCGTGCAGGACGGCTCGCTGGGCACGACGGGAGGCCGCCTGCAGCTGTACGTCACGCGCGATGCGCTGGGTGAAGAGCTGTACGCCGCTTTCAAGCACTGGGACCTGGGCGACATCGTGGGTGCGGAAGGCACGCTCATGAAGACCAAGACCGGCGAGCTGTCGATCAAGGTCACCACGCTGCGCCTGCTCACCAAGAGCCTTCGGCCCATGCCTGACAAGTTCCACGGCGTGGCCGACCAGGAGGTGAAATACCGCCAGCGCTACGTGGACCTGATGACCGATGAAACCGCGCGCAGCCGTTTCATCGCCCGCAGCAAGGCCGTGAGCGGCCTGCGCGAATTCATGGTGCAGCACGGCTTCCTGGAAGTGGAAACGCCCATGCTGCACCCGATTCCCGGCGGCGCGAATGCCAAGCCGTTCGTCACCCACCACAACGCGCTGGAGCAGGAGATGTACCTGCGCATCGCGCCCGAGCTGTATCTGAAGCGCCTGGTGGTGGGCGGCTTCGAGCGGGTGTTCGAGATCAACCGCAACTTCCGCAACGAAGGCATCTCGGTGCGCCACAACCCCGAGTTCACCATGATGGAGTTCTACGCGGCCTACTGGAACTACCGCGACCTGATGGACTTCACCGAACAACTGGTGCGCGATGCGGCCATGAAGGCGGCCGGCACGCTGCAGCTGACCTACGGCGGCCGCGAGGTGGACCTTTCCCAGCCGTTCCAGCGGCTGACCATCCGCGAGGCGATCTTCCAGTACACCGAAGCCGGCGCCCATGTGGATGATGCCGCCTGGCTCGTCAGCGCCCTCAAGAAGCTGGGCCTGAACGAAGAGAAGAACCAGCTGTCCAAGCGCACGCTGGCCAGCCTGCAGGTGCTGTACTTCGAAGAAACGGTGGAAGACAAGCTCTGGCTGCCGACCTTCATCATGGAGCACCCGACCGAGATCAGCCCCCTGGCCCGGGCCAACGACACGCGCCCCGAAGTGACCGAGCGTTTCGAGCTCTACATCACCGGCCGCGAGTTCGGCAACGGCTTTTCCGAGCTGAACGACGCCGAGGACCAGGCCGCGCGCTTTCAGGCGCAGGTCGCGGCCAAGGATGGCGGCGACGACGAGGCCATGTTCTTCGACCACGACTTCGTGCGGGCGCTCGAGTACGGCATGCCTCCCACGGGTGGTTGCGGTATCGGCATCGATCGGTTGATGATGTTGCTTACCGACAGCCCCAGCATCCGCGACGTGATCCTGTTCCCCGCCCTGCGCCGCGAACATTGATCGGCTGAGGACTGCGGCCTTCGGGGCCGAAAGGCCTGCACCTGCCTCCAGGAAAGGGACCGTGATGACCACCACCCATCCCACCCCGCTGCCCCCCAGTGGGGGCCGCATCGAGGACACCATGCCCTTCACCGTGCTGGTCGTGGAGGATCAGGCCTCCCTGCGCGCGGTGCTGGTGGCGGAACTGCGCCATGCCGGCGTGGTCGATGTGCTGGAGGCCGCATCGGGCGACAAGGCGCTCGACCTGTTCCAGTTGCACCGGCCGGACCTGGTGCTGCTGGACATCCGCCTGTCGGATCACAACGACGGCTACTGGGTCGCGCAGCAGATGCGCGAGGCCGAACCCGGGGGCTGGACGCCCATCATCTTTCTCTCCGGCCTGGACGGCGACCTGGACGTGTGGCGCGGCATCGAGTCGGGGGGCGACGACTACCTGGTCAAACCGGTCAAGCCGATCGTCCTCGTTGCCAAGCTTCGCGCCATGCGGCGGCTGCTGGACATGCGCCGCCGGCTGGTGTCGCTGTCGCAGGAGTTGCACCTGGCCAACCAGCGGCTCAATGAGATGGTCGAGGTGGATGCCCTGACCGGGCTGGTGAACCGCCGCGGCCTGGACCGCATCCTGCACAACGAGATCGCCGCGGCGCGGCGGGAGGGCGAGCCGCTCACCCTGATGCTGTGCGACCTGGACCACTTCAAGCGCTACAACGATTCAGCCGGCCACCTGCAGGGCGATGCCTGCCTGAAGGACGTGAGCCGCCTGCTGCGCGACGTGTGCACGCGCCCGCGGGATGTCGCGGCGCGCTACGGCGGCGAGGAGTTCGCCCTCATCCTGCCCGGCACGCCCCGCTCCGGCGCGATGACCTTTGCACGGGCGCTGGGCAAGCTGCTGTCCGTGCGCGCCCTGCCCCACCCCAATTCGCCGCTCGGCCCGACGCTTACGCTGTCCGGCGGCATCACCACCTGCATTCCTGACGAAGGCACCAGCGCGGAGGCCATGCTGATGCGCGCGGACCAGGCGCTGTATGCCGCCAAGGCCCAGGGACGCGCCCGCTTTTTCAGCTTCGAGATGCAGATGGACACCGTCGAGCAGCTGCGCGGCTGACAGGAGACCTTTTGCCGAACGACTGGACCTTCATGCTGCGCCTGCAACCTTACCTGCCCGACTGGATCCGGGACTGGCTCGACATCATCGTGCCGGGCTTGCAGATCCTCTTGATCCTGATCGTCGCCGTGGTGCTGCAGCGCACGCTGCGACGGCTGGTGGGGCGTGCCGGCCACCATTACCAGTGGCCCATCGAGATGATGGTGCCGATCAACGGCCTGCTGCGCTGGATCATCATGGGCAGCGCGCTGCTGCTCGTGCTGGAGCGCCTGGGTGTCTCCGCCACCGTGCTGTGGACCGCCTTCACCGGATTCGCCACCGTGGGTGCCGTGGCCTTCTTTGCCGCGTGGAGCGTGCTGTCCAACCTGTTCTGCGCGCTGCTCATCTTCACCGTGGGCCCGTTCCGCCTGGGCGACTACATCGAGGTGCTGGACACGGCGGAAAAGCCCGGCGCCAAGGGGCGCGTGATCGACATCAACCTGCTCTACACCACGCTGGAAGACTTCGACGCAGGGCCGGACGGCGCGCTACTGCAGATTCCCAATACCCTGATCTTCCAGCGCGTGGTGCGGCGTTGGAAGGGCGGGCCTCCGCGCAGGACGGATGCCGCGCCGGAAGATGCTGCCTCAGCCGAGGCCTCTTCCAGCCTGGAAACGGCCTGACCCTGCGAGGCAGGCTGACGGCGCACGCACGGCCGCAGCCCTTTTTTAGCCCGGCACGCGCCACCCACTGTCCATTCAGGTTTCGCCGTGCCTGCGCCCCTCAGGCCGATGGGCCGGTTCCGGCCCGTGGCCATGCTGCGCTGGCGCTGGCGCCGGCGAGGAATGGGGCGGCTGCACGGCGACAGGTCGGGGTGCGGCCGGCTCGTGCGGCATCGCAGGCATGGGCCTCTGCATGGCGGGTGGCGGCATGCTGTGAGTGGCACGTTCCGCCGCGCCCTGAGCCGGCCCTTGCGGCGCCATGTGCTGAACATGCTCGGGCCTCGGCACGGCCCGCTGCGCCTGTGCCTGTGCCTGTGCCTGTGCCTGTGCCTGTGCCTGTGCCTGTGCCTGTGCCTGTGCCTGTGCCCCGGGACCAGCCCCCATCTGTACGCGAGGATTCTCCCGGTGGGGCTCCCGGCTCGAAGCGCCCGGCACCGCCCCTGGTGCGACCAGTGCGTGCGGCGCCATCCCTTCCGGCCTGTTGGACGGCAACGCCACCTCGCGATGCGGCTGTGCTGCCCCGGGCACTGCCCGCGGGTCTTCAGCATGGGTCTGCATTGGGGGTTGGCCAGGAACGCTGGGCAGCGCTGCCCGCGAAGCCTGCACACGCTCCTCCGCACGCCCAGCGTTCTGGAATTCACGCGCCCCCTGGGGTCGCTGCGGAGGCACCATGGCCTGCGGCGATGGCATCACAGCGGACTGGCCTGGCGGCACAAGATGCCGGTCCTGGCCCGGAGCGTGCGGCAGCATGGCCGCCTGCGCCATGGCGTGGTGGTCGCGGTCCGGCGGGACGCGCGATGCCATCGGATTCATGGCCGGCATCGAAGCGGCCAGCGCTGTCGGCATCGCGGCCGCCACGGCCGCAGGACGGCCGCCGTCCGGTGCACGCTCGTAGATGTTGTTCGCGGTGACGCGGTTGTGGATGTTCTCCACCACCGTGCGGGACTGCGAGATGTAGGTGTTGCCCCGGTACACCACGGCGGGACGCACCACCGGCGGCGGCGGCAAGGGCGCGCCCTGGACCCAGGCCGCGCGCTCCGGTGGCCGACCCCAGTTGACGCCCCAGGCATCCCAGCCCCAGTGGTGGTGGTGCGATGCGACCGCGCCCACCAGCACGCCGGCGCCGAAGGCCAGCGCGCCCACGGCCACGGGGTCGGGCCCCACGGCCACCCCCGACGAATAGACCGGTGCGGGCGCGGCCCAGCGATAGCTCGAGTACAGCGGCACGGGCGTGCCATAGACCACCTGCGGGTCATAGCGCGGCACGTACACCGCCTGGATGTCGGCCGGTTCGATCGAGATGTAGGTGGGCGGCGGCACCACCACCGTGGGCCCGCTATACACGGCCACGGGTTGCTGCAGGTCCGCCGGCGGCGGTGGGCTCGGCAACGCGGCCGTGACGGTCTCCACGCGCAGGTGCGGCGAGCTTTTGAGCGTGCCCGCCTTGCTGGCGCGCGAGCGCATGACCTGGATGGCATTCATCACGTCCGTCGGGTCGTTGTAGTAGGCCTTGCCCAGCGCCACCGTCCAGGGCAGGTTGGAGGCCATCTGCTCCAGCACGTTCGGGAAGGCCGTCAGCGATTTGATGCTCGGGTCCCACGGTTGCTGGTCTACCGCATCCGTCAGCGCGGCGGCCTTCAGCGACGGGTTTTGCCCCAGCCAGGTTTCCGCGGCCGTGACCTGGTCGGGGTAGGTCGCACCGGCCAGCACCTGCGCCACCAGCTTGTCCGGATACAGCGCGATGGGCGCGACCATCTGGTAGAGCGCATCCGCGCTGGGCGGCGTGTAGCGGACGGCCACGGGCGCGGCCTCCGGCGCCGGTGCAGCCGCGGGCGCTGCAGCGGCGGATGGCGCGGGCGGCGGCACCCTCGGAGAAGCGTTCTGGCGATTGCAGGCGGTCAGGGCACAAACGGCGATGAGCGACAGCGCCATGCCGCGCGATGCACGCCGCAGACCCGCAGCGCGGAGGGGTCTGGGCGCGGTCGCCGCCGGTTGGAGCGGCGAGGCGGCGTGGGTTGGGGAAGCACGGGGGTCTGCAAGGGGCGCCATGGTTTTTCTCCTGAACCATCCACCGTGGGCCGGTGCGAAAACCCGGTCCGGCGTGCGTCGGCACCTCGTCGGCAGATGGTCTCTTCAGAACGGCACGTTATGCCTCGCGTTGACCGCCAGTTGTAGGCCAATGTTCGTCACGCGCTGTCGGCCCTCGCCCTGGTCCCAGTCACTGCGAAGGCTGGAAACAGCGTTTTTCGCAGTTAATGGCATTGCGGGAGGCGACTTTTCCCCGTTGAAGGCACCCAGCCAGCCACCGAACGCAGCGGTGGGCCGCACAACGATTGGTTACCAATGCGCCGAAAAACCCGCCCCGCTCACGGCAACAGTTCGAGCGCCTGCAGGTAGGCGGGCTGCAGCATCAGTTCGTCCCACGGCTGGGGCAGCGTTTCCGGCAGCAGCGCCACGCGGCGGGATTCGCTGTCGGGGCTGGCATGCCAGCGGCCATCGTCACGGGCCTGCTGCAATCCCGCCAGCAGTTCGTCCAGCGCTTCGCCTTGGCGGTCGCCCTCGCCCACGAGGCTCTGGTTGCACAGCAGCACCAGGTCGCAGCCCGCATCGAGCGCCGCCACGGCCGCATCGGTGTAGCTCACCGTCTGGCCGTCGATGCGGCGCGCGCCTTCCATGCTCAGGTCGTCGCTGAAGACCGCCCCGTCGAAACGCAGTTGCTGGCGCAGGATGTCCTGCAGCCAGCGCCGCGAAAAACCCGCCGGCCGGCTGTCCACCTTGGGGTAGATCACGTGGGCAGGCATCACGCTGGTGAGCGTGCTCGACAGCCAGGGGTACGGCGCCGCGTCGTCAGCCAGCAGGGCTTTCAGGCTGCGCGGGTCCACGGGAATGTCCGTGTGCGAATCGGCGCGAACGAAGCCATGCCCCGGAAAATGCTTGCCGCAATTGGCCATGCCCGCCTGCAGCAGGCCGTGCATGAGGCTCTTGGCCAACAGGGCCACCACGCGTGGATCGCGGTGGAAGGCCCGGTCGCCGATCACGCTGCTGCGGGAAACACCAGGCCGCTGCACGCGTCCCGCGCTGCCTCGGGGCGCCTCATCGGACCAGTCCAGGTCCAGCACCGGCGTGAAGCTGAAGTCCACGCCGCATGACCGCAGCTCGCTGCCCAGCACGTAGCCGGCGGCGGTCGCCGCATTGGTGGCGCGCAGCGCGCCGCTGCCGGGCACGGCCTTGGCGCCCCGGCCGTCGCCCTGCATCCACAGCTCGCCGAACGCCCGCATGGGTGGCAGCTGGGTGAAGCCATCGCTGCGAAAGCGCTGCACGCGGCCGCCTTCGTGGTCCACGCAGATCAGCAGATCGTCCCGCACGGCCTTGATGGCGCTGGTGAGCGCCAGCAGCTGCGCGCGGTCCTGCCAGTTGCGCGTGAACAGGATCACGCCGCCGGTGAGCGGGTGCGCCAGGCGGCGGCGGTCCGCCGCGGTGAGTTCGGTGCCGGCAACGTCGAGGATGAGGGGGGCGTGTTCGAAAGTCATGGCCAGGGGTTCACTCACTTTTTAATAGCAATCCAGGCAATACCGCATTGCGGTGGGGCCTTAGTTCTTTTCAACCACGCAAAAGCTCGCCGCGTAGTCGGATTCGTCGGTCACGCTCAGGTGGCACTGCAGGCCCTGGGCCTCGAACCATTCCTTGAGCGCGCCGTGCAGCACGATCACCGGCTGCCCGCTGGGCAGCTTGGCCACCTCGCAGTGCCGCCAGGTCATAGGCATGCGCATCCCCATGCCGATGGCCTTGCTGAAAGCCTCCTTGGCCGAGAACCGGGTGGCAAGGTAGCGCACGCCGCGTTCGGGCCAGCGCGCGCCGCGCTCGCGCCAGGTGGACAGCTCGCCCTCGGCCAGCACCTTCTCGGCGAAGCGATCGCCGTGGCGCTCCAGGCTGGCGCGAATGCGGCGGATGTCGCAGATGTCGGTGCCGATGCCGTAGATCATGTTTCAGGGTCCAATCTGCCTCCAAGGCATGAAAATCGCCGGCATATTGCTATCAAATCAGGAGCAATTTGCCGCCATGCCTTCGTCGATGCAGCGCTGGTAGGCCTGCACCGTGGCGGCATAGCCCAATTCCAGCGCATCGGCGATGAGCGCGTGCCCGATGGACACCTCCAGCAGTCCCGGCACGCCCTGCACGAAGGCGGCCAGGTTGTCGCGGTTCAGGTCGTGCCCGGCGTTCACGCCCAGGCCGGCATCCAGGGCGGCCTGGGCCGCCACGCGGTAGCGCTCCAGTTCGGCGGCCTGGCGCCCGGTGCCCCAGGCGGCGGCATAGGGCTCGGTGTACAGCTCCACGCGGTCGGCGCCCACGGCGCGGGCGGCGGCCATCTGGGCGGGCAGCGGGTCCATGAACAGGCTCACGCGCACGCCCAGTCGGCGGCATTCGGAGATCAGCGGCGCCAGCCGATCGGCATCCTGCGGAAAGCTCCAGCCGTGGTCGCTGGTGAACTGGTCTTCGCTGTCGGGCACGAAGGTGGCCTGCTGCGGCCGCACCTCGCGGATGAAATCCATGAGGTTCTGCGACGGGTTGCCCTCGATGTTGAATTCGCGGTCGGGCCAGTCCTTCATCAGCGCGGCCAGGTCGTGCACGTCGCCCGCGCGGATGTGGCGCTCGTCCGGCCGCGGATGCACCGTGATGCCCTGGGCGCCCGCCTGCAGGCACAGCAGCGAAGCGCGCGTGACGCTGGGAATGCCCAGGTGGCGCGTGTTGCGCACCAGGGCCACCTTGTTGACGTTGACCGACAGGGCGGTGCGGGCGGAAGCGGCGGAGGAAAGGGTCATAGCGATTGCAGGTCCATCATGAGCTGGCGCGTGCGCAGCACCGGGCTGCCGCAATGGTATTGCAGCAGCGTGCGCAACTGGGGTTTGAGTTCGGCCGCCATCGGCGTGCCGGCCTGGGCGATCACGCGCAGCGTGGCGGTGTAGCTCGCGCCCTCGCCCGCCTCCAGCGCGCGCTGCAGCGCCAGCCACTGCGCGCCGGCCAGCGTGGCCCGGTCGGTGGCCGTCGCGGCGCGCAGCCCGGCCTCGGGCACCAGCGTGTACCGGGTGGGTGGCTGCAAGGGCGACAGCGTGACCGTTTCGGCCCCCAGGCTGGGCAGCAGTCCGATCTCGCGCAGCAGCAGCAGTTCGAAGCTGCGCAGCACGGGTTCGAGCGCATCGCCGTGCTCGCTGCCGAGCACCCGCACCACGCCGGCATAAGCGTCGAACAGGGGCGCATGGGCATCCTCGCGGGCCATCAGGCGCATCAGCAGTTCGTTGAGGTACAGGCCCGACAGCAGCGCATCGCCCGTGGGCATGACGTGCCCGCCCACCCACTCCGCGCCCTTGAGCGCATGGATCTCGCCCTGTCCGTCGCCCGACAGGGTGTAGTTGACCCGCAGTGGTTGCAGCGGCAGCAGCACGGGGCGAAAGTTGGAGGTGGGCTTCTTGGCGCCCTTGGCGACCAGCGCGACCCGGCCATGGTGCCGCGTGAACACGTCCAGGATCAGGCTGGACTCGCTCCAGTCGTAGCGGTGCAGCACATAGGCGGGTTCGTCGGCAATACGGCGCACAGCCATGGTTTGCTATTCTTTCAATAGCGACCAGTGCTTGATGGACAAGCGCTGGATGAGGGTTTTCTTTGGGTCGGGCACCCGGCACACGGGTGCGCCGAGCCCCGGGGTGGCCCACGGCGCCGCGGCCGCCGAAGCAGCGCAGGGTCGATTCACTCGTAGCCGAACGAGCGCACGCGCGCTTCGTCGTCGGCCCAGCCCGAACGCACCTTGACCCAGATCTCGATGAACACCTTGGCGTCCATGAGCTTTTCCAGCTCCTGCCGCGCCTCGGTGCCGATGCGCTTGAGGCGCTCGCCCTTCTCGCCGATCACCATGGCCTTGTGGCCGTCGCGCTCCACCACGATGGTGGCGGCGATGCGGATCATGCGGCTCTTGGTCTTGCCCTTTTCTTCCTCGAACTTGTCGATGACGACGGTCGAGGTGTAGGGCAACTCGTCCCCCGTGAAGCGGAACAGCTTCTCGCGCACCGTCTCCGAGGCCAGGAACTTCTCGCTGCGGTCGGTCAGCTCGTCCTCGGCATACCACCAGGCCTGCTCGGGCAGGTACTTGGCGCAGATGCCGAACAGGCGCTCGATATCGCCCTTGTTCTTGGCCGACATGGGCACGAACTCGGCGAACGGATGGCGCTCCTGCATGCCCTTGAGCCACGGCGCGATTTCCGCGCGGCGGTGCACCGTATCGAGTTTGTTGGCGATCAGCAGCGTGGGGATGCCGGGCTTGAACAGCGACAGCACCTTGGCATCGGCCAGCGTGAAGCTGCCGGCCTCGACCACGAAAAGAATCAGGTCCACATCGCCGATGGCGCCCATCACCGTCTTGTTGAGCGACTTGTTGAGCGCTGTGCTGTGCTTGGTCTGGAAGCCCGGCGTGTCGACGAACACGAACTGCGTCTGCTCCATCGTGCGGATGCCGGTGATCCGGTGGCGCGTGGTCTGCGCCTTGCGCGAGGTGATGCTGATCTTCTGCCCCACCAGCGCATTGAGCAGCGTGGACTTGCCCACATTGGGCTTGCCCACGATGGCGATCAGACCGCAACGCTGGCCGGTGGCATCTGCCGGGGCGCTGGCCGGCTTGGCGGCTGCCAGCATCGCTTCCAGGTCATTTTGGCCGCCAGCGCTAGGTTCATCTGCGCCACCAGCTACATTTTTTGTAGCATCTTCATTCATGGATTCTTCGCTTTCAATAGGACCAGCATGGCCGCCGCCGCCGCCTGCTCGCCTGCCCGGCGTGAGCCGCCGATGCCGCGCTCGGTCAGGCCCAGTTCGGAGATTTCGCACTCCACATCGAAGGTCTGGCGGTGTGCAGCCCCCACCGTACCCACCACCCGGTACTGCGGTAACTTCATTTTGCGACCCTGCAGCCACTCCTGCAACGCGGTTTTGGGGTCCTTGGCGGCCGCCTCCATCTGCGGGTTGATCTCCACGCCCTGGAAGAGCCGGTGCACCAGGGCCTCGGCCTGCAGGTACCCGGCATCGAGGTACGCCGCGCCGATGAGCGCCTCCAGCGCGTCGGCCAGGATGGATGGCCGCAGCTTGCCGCCCGATTTGGCCTCGCCCTCGCCCAGGCGCAGCACGTCGGGCAGCTTCAGGCGCAATGCCAGTTCATGGAGGGTTTCCTGCCGGACCAGGTTGGCCCGCACCCGGGACAGATCGCCTTCGGGCAGATCGCGCAGGCGCTGGTACAGCAGGCTGGACACCGCCAGGCTGAGGACGGAATCGCCCAGAAATTCCAGGCGCTCGTTGTGGTCGGCGGAAAAGCTGCGGTGCGTGATGGCGCGCTGCAGCAGCGAAGGATCGGAGAAAGCATGCTGCAGGCGGTCCTGCAGTGCGGAAAGGCTGGGTTGCACCGACTACTTGGTCTGTTCTTGGAATCGATACACGAGATAGGCCGGGCCGGCCAGGGCGATCTCGCGCGAGTAGCTGAAGGACACGACGATCTTCTCGTTGCGCTTGGTCACCTCGAGGTCCTTGCCCTGGACCGAACTGATGTTGTCGATCGACGCGGCACGGTCGAAGATGGCTCGCACGTCCGGCACCGAACCGCCTTCCCGCGCGGCCTTGTTGGCGGCCTTGCTGATGGCCTGGTACTCCAGAAAGATCGGCACCGACTGCCCGCCGATGGCAAAGGCGGCCACGGCCAGCAGGCCGATGAAAATCAGTCCGATGAACGACAGGCCGCGCTGGCGCGCGCGGCTGGCGGTACGGTGCAATGCCATGGTGATCTACCCCTCTTTGGTATTGGCGGTGGTGAAACGTGCGAAGCCGATGCTCAGCGGAACGGGCCGATGCGCTTGAGGTTGCCGAAGTTCATCCAGACGAAGAAGGCCTTGCCCACGATGTTGGCGTCCGGCACGAAGCCCCAGTAGCGCGAATCGAGGGAGTTGTCCCGGTTGTCGCCCATCATGAAATACTGGCCCTCGGGCACCTTGCACAACACACCCTCGACGCTGTAGCGGCAGTTCTGGCGGTTCGCGAAATCGCTGGCGCCCTGGACGAAGGCCGGCACGTCGGGGTTGTTGATCATGCGGTGGCGGTGGTCGCCCAGCTGCTCTTCGAACTGCTTGAAGTAGCGCATCGTGTCTTCGTCGAAGAAGTCCGGCACGGCGGAGGTTTCCACCACCTGTCCGTTCACCGTGAGGCGCTTGTTCAGGTAGGCCACTTCGTCGCCCGGCACGCCCACCACGCGCTTGATGTAGTCCATGCTGGGCTGGGGCGGGTAGCGGAACACCATCACATCGCCGCGCTGGGGCGCGTTGCCCTGCGTGAGCTTGGTGTTGATGACGGGCAGGCGGATACCGTAGGTGAACTTGTTCACCAGGATCAGGTCGCCCACCAGCAGCGTGGGAATCATCGAGCCCGAGGGAATCTTGAACGGCTCGAACAGGAACGAGCGCAGTAGGAACACCACGGCGATCACCGGGAACAGGCCGGCGGTCCAGTCCAGCCACCAGGGCTGCATCAGGATGCGGTCCTTGGCCTCCTGCACGTCGCCATCCACCTTCTGGATGCCCATGCGGTCCAGTTCGGCGCGCCGCTGCGCCGCCGCATCTTCGATCGCCTGGGCCGCCTTTCGGCGGCGTGGCAGGAAGACCAGCCGCTCGGCCAGCCAATAGGCGCCCGTCACCACGGTGGCCAGGAACAGCAGCAGGGCGAAGTTGCCTTCGATCGCCCCCATGTACCAGGCCCCGACATAGGCCACGAAGGCGGCGAGGATCACGGAGGTCACGTATTGCATGGCCTGCATCTCAGTCTTCCACCTGCAAAATGGCCAGGAACGCTTCCTGGGGTACTTCCACCGAACCGATCTGCTTCATGCGTTTCTTGCCTGCTTTTTGTTTCTCGAGAAGCTTGCGCTTGCGGCTGATGTCGCCGCCGTAGCATTTTGCCAGCACGTTCTTGCGCAGCGCCTTGATGGTTTCGCGCGCGATGATATTCGCGCCGATCGCAGCCTGGATGGCCACGTCGTACATCTGGCGGCTGATGATCTCGCGCATCTTGGCCACCACGGCACGGCCGCGGTACTGCGACTGCGAGCGGTGCACGATGATGGACAGCGCATCGACCTTCTCGCCGTTGAGCAGGATGTCCACCTTCACCACGTCGGAGGCGCGGTACTCCTTGAACTCGTAGTCCATCGATGCATAGCCGCGCGACACCGACTTGAGCTTGTCGAAGAAGTCCAGCACGATCTCGCCCAGCGGCATCTCGTAGGTCAGCATGACCTGGCGGCCGTGGTAGGCCATGTTCATCTGCACGCCGCGCTTCTGGTTGGCCAGCGTCATCACCGGGCCGACGTAGTCTTGCGGCATGTAGAGGTGCACCGTCACGATGGGCTCGCGCACCTCCTCCAGGCGGCCCTGGTCGGGCATCTTGGAGGGGTTCTCGACCATCACCACTTCGCCGTCGGCCTTCACCACCTGGTAGACCACGCTGGGCGCGGTCGTGATCAGGTCCTGGTCGAACTCGCGCTCCAGGCGTTCCTGCACGATTTCCATGTGCAGCAGGCCCAGGAAGCCGCAGCGAAAGCCGAAGCCCAGCGCCTGGCTGACTTCGGGCTCGTAGTGCAGCGAGGCGTCGTTGAGCTTGAGCTTCTCCAGCGCGTCGCGCAGCGAGTCGTACTCGCTCGCCTCGGTCGGGTACAGGCCGGCAAACACCTGGGGCTGGATTTCCTTGAACCCCGGCAGCGCTTCGGTCGCCGGACCGGCATTGTTGGGCAGCTTCTTTTCCAGCGTGATGGTGTCGCCCACCTTGGCGGCCTGCAGTTCCTTGATGCCGGCAATGATGTAGCCCACCTGGCCAGCGTCGAGCGAGTTGCGCGATTCGTTCGCGGGAGTGAACACGCCCAGGTTGTCAGCGTTGTACACCGCGCCGCTGGCCATCATCTTGAAGCGCTCGCCCTTCAGCAGACGGCCATCGACCACGCGCACCAGCATCACGACGCCGACGTACGGATCGAACCAACTGTCGATGATCATCGCGCGCAGCGGGCCATCGGCCTGGCCGCGCGGCGCCGGCACCTTGGCCACAATGGCTTCGAGAATCTCGTCGATGCCCATGCCCGTCTTGGCAGAGCAGGGAATCGCATCGGTCGCATCGATGCCGATCACGTCCTCGACTTCGGCCTTCGCGTTGTCGGGATCGGCGTTCGGCAGGTCCATCTTGTTCAGCACGGGCACCACCTCCACACCGAGGTCCAGCGCGGTGTAGCAGTTGGCCACGGTCTGGGCTTCCACGCCCTGCGACGCATCGACGACCAGCAGCGCACCTTCGCAGGCCGAGAGCGAGCGCGAGACTTCATACGAGAAGTCCACGTGGCCCGGCGTGTCGATCAGATTGAGGTTGTAGATCTGGCCGTCTTTGGCCTTGTATTGCAGCGCCGCAGTCTGCGCCTTGATGGTTATCCCACGCTCTTTTTCGATGTCCATCGAGTCGAGCACCTGGGCTTCCATATCACGCTCGGCAAGCCCGCCACAGCGCTGAATCAAGCGATCCGCCAAGGTCGATTTGCCGTGGTCGATGTGCGCAATGATGGAAAAATTTCTGATGTGGTTCATCAAGGGAAAGCGACAAGTGATTGAATTAAAACGGAGCGCACAAGAAAAAAGGGCGCGTCAAATGGTGACGCGCCCTGAACCAACAATCATTTGGCAACTGCGATGGTTGGAACTTCATTGTAGGCAAAAAGGCCGAGAGGGAAAGTCCGCCCGACAAGGTTCAGAGGGCGTTGCCGCCTTGCAACGCGTATTTTATACACAGCTTATTCACAAAACGCTTTCGACTTTCGGAATAACTTGTGGGCACACTGTGGATCACCTGTGCATGGTTCAACACCATCCCACATGGTGGCGCAGAATTGAGCCGATATGCAGTTAAGTGGTGAAAATCAGGCGCCATTCTATCGAAAACGATCAATGGAAATGCCGCGCAAAACGTGGAGAGACCGAACCGGATTTCTGCGCAAAGGCCCCAAACCCCACTTTGGGATGGGGCTTTGTGAGGCCACCGGTCAACGTGCCGGACGGATCAACGCGTATTGGGCCCATTCGCCACGGCGGAACAGCACGTTGATGGGCTTGCTCTTGTCCGCCTTGGCCAGGGCCGCCTCGAAGTCCTTCAGGTTGGCCACTTCGATATTGGCGATGGAAAGAATCACGTCGCCTTCGCGCAGGCCGGCACGCGCGGCCGAATCTGTGGCCGCGTTGACACGCAGCCCACCCTTGAGCTTCAGCTCCTTTTTCTGGGCGTCGGTCAGCTCGGCAACCGCCAGGCCCAGTTGCTGGGCGGCTGGAGACGGCTTGGGTTTTGCGCTTTCACGCTCGCCGCCTTTGCTCGCCACCGGCTTGTCGTCCGGCTCGATCTCGGCCACGGTGATGGAGAGATCCTTGCTGGCACCGCGGCGGAACACCGTCACCGTGCTCTTGTTGCCCGGCTTGGTATTGCCCACCAAGCGCGGCAGATCGGCGGTTTTTTCGATGGTCTTGCCGTCGAACTTCGTGATGATGTCACCCGCCTCCACGCCCGCCTTGTCGGCAGGAGACCCGGCCTCCACCCCACTCACGAGCGCCCCCTGGGGCTTGCCCAGACCGATCGACTCGGCCACATCCTTGGTGACCTGGCCGATCTGCACGCCGATGCGCCCGCGCGTCACGCGACCCGTGGCGCGCAACTGGTCGCTGACCCGAATGGCCTCATCCATCGGAATGGCGAAGGAGATCCCCATGAAGCCGCCCGAGCGAGAGTAGATCTGGCTGTTGATGCCGACGACCTCGCCACGCATGTTGATCAGCGGCCCGCCGGAGTTACCTGGGTTGATCGCGACGTCCGTCTGGATGAAGGGCAGGTAATCGCCCGTGTCGCGCTGCTTGGCACTGACGATGCCCGCGGTCACAGAGTTTTCAAGCCCGAAGGGCGAGCCGATCGCCATGACCCACTCACCGACCCGCAGCCGGTTGAGATCGCCCACCTTGACGGCCGGCAATCCGGTGGCTTCGATCTTGACCACGGCCACATCCGTGCGCTTGTCGGCGCCCACGATCTTGGCTTTGAACTCGCGCTTGTCGGTCAGGGTGACGATGACCTCGTCCGCGCCCTCCACCACGTGCGCGTTGGTCATTACATAGCCGTCTTGCGTGAGGATGAAGCCAGAGCCCACGCCGCGTGGCTGCTCTTCCTCGGGCTGTGCCCGGGGGCGCTGCTGGCGCTGCGCATTGGGCGGCACGGGCACACCGAAACGCCGGAAGAACTCGAGCATCTCCTCGTCCATGGCATTCGGGCCGGCACGCTCCGCGGCTTTTTCCAGCGTGCGGATGTTGACCACCGACGGCCCGACCTGATCCACCAGGTCCGTGAAATCCGGCAAACCCCGGACCGTGGGCGGCGGCGTTTGCGCCAACACACTGACGGGCACAGCCGCGGAGGCAGCGGTCAATGCCATCGCGACGGCCACCGCGCACGATTGCAGATTTTTCCAGTTCGTCGTCATCAGCATCATCGTTCTTTCAAAATTCAGAGGAGACATCGGGAGCAGCAAAAGAACTTCGTATTGCAAGCTTCACATTTGGTTCCCGCAACACCACCGTCAGCAGTTCATGCATCCGCCCCGGTGGGGCGGCTTGGGCAGCGGAGGCGCCGCTCAACGGGCGTATTCCAGTTGCTCGGCCACCAGCCGCAAGGTTTCCTGCGGCACCTCGCCCACCGCCGTGAGCCACATGTTGCCTGAAACGCGTTGCGCCAGGGTCTGGGTCGCCCCCATGCTGCCCGCGCTCGGGCCGGCAGCATGGCGGGAGGCGTCGTAACGCTCCAGGAAGAGCGAGACCGTCGCCAGTCCATCCGAGAGCAGGCAATGCAAGGGAAGGCCCGTCTGCGCAGCAGACGCATCCTCTTGCTTATAGCAATCCCCAGGGGTGAACCCACCCACCGGCGCACGCAGGCGCCAACCTTCGGCTTGTGCCGTGGTCTTGCGCATGGCAACCGTGACCACACGGAAATCGCGCACGTCATCCATCATGCCGACGAGGCGCGCAAATGGCACCGCGTTATCCAGCTCCAGCTGAGAAAACGCCGCCTGCTCCAGCACACGTCCCCGCAGGTCGAGGGTCTGCAGCTTCAAGATCAAGCCCGAGGCTTCGGCCACCCACATGCGGTAACCGAATCGCAGCCCATCCTTGGGTCGCAGCCAGGCCACTTCGCTTTCGTGGCCCGCAACGCGTTCACTTCCCAATGTCTGCACCGTGTAGTGCGCATCCAATCCGCGATCGGCCGTTTCAGGCAACCGCGGGAACAAGCTGGGCATGTCGCGGCGATCCTCGCGCACCATGCGTGCCTGGGGCAAGAAGGTGCGGACGAGCCCCTCTCGGCGATAGACCACGCGGGGAGACCCGTTCAATGCCTCGATGCGCTCGATCTGGTCGTTTCCGTCGGCCGCATGCCAGATACGGGAACTGACCATGGCACCCGATGCGGACAACACCACGAAGGTACCGCTGTAGCTGTGCTCGCGGGAGGCACGATGGATACGCTCCAGCCATCCGGAAATGGAGCGTGTGTCGCCAGGCACCGCGGCATTGGATGCAGCAACGGCGGGCGACGGCCCGGCCAGCGCATGACCCGAAGCGGCCACGACCAGCATCCACGCCAGAGCGTGGCGCATCGAAGCCACCTTGCTCAGGTAGCCCGCCAAGGCGCGAACACCTCTGACTCGAGGCTGGTGAGCGGCGTACAAGGGGCCTTCTTGGCCTGTCTTCACGATCTCAGCGCGCCGGAGCCTCGAAGGTGGCATTGCGCAGGAAACCTGCCGGCATTTGCAGCGCCGACGTATTGCCAAACTGTTTGTGTGCCGCCAGCAACTCATCCAGCCGCGGATCGCGGATCATGACCTGCGGTGCGCTCCCTTCCGTTGCGTCTGCCACAGCCACGGCTGCAGGAGCGGCGGTCACGGGCACAGCGGAAGCCATCTGCGCACCTTCGGCGCCGGACTGAATACCTGTCATGGCCGTCCATCCAATCGCCCCAACGGCGGCGAGCGAAGCAAAACCCGCAGCCATTTTCCAGCGAAACACGGAGGCATTGGCGGCCACGGCAGGCGTCACGACCTCCGCGACAGCTCCTTGAACGACGGCACTGGCCACCAACGGAGGGCGCTGAATGCCCTCCGCTTCGATCTGGCTGCGAAGCCGATCCACCAGTGAGGAATTCACCGGGCGCGCCAACTCGGAGGAGCGAAGCACGTCGCCGATCAGGTGATACATCTGCCACGTTTCGGAGCCGTCCGCATTGCTGCTGGCGTAGTCCACGGCTTGACCAAACTCCTGGCCTCGCAACTGTCCATCCGCGAGGGCAGACAAATGTTCACGCATTTTCAGATCGTCATTCATGGTCGTTCCCCAGCCATCACGTTTTGCTTCACTGCTCTGCCATTCACACCACGCTACCAGCGCTTGCCCGACTGCTTCTCCAACAAAGGGCGGACACGGGCCGATATGGCTTCCCGCGCTCGAAAGATACGGGAACGTACGGTGCCGATGGGGCAATCCATGGCAGCCGCAATCTCCTCATAGGTCAACCCTTCGATCTCACGCAATGTCACCGCCTGGCGCAAGTCTTCAGGCAGCGCATCCATTGCCGCATTCACCGCCACCGCGATTTCCTGGGCGGCAAGCACCGTCTCGGGCGTTTCGTCGGTGGTTAGTTCATGACCCAGTCGGGAAGTTTCATCGTCGTCATCACTTCCTCGCAAAGCATTTTCCGAGATGACGGGATTGCGCTTCATGTCGACCAGCGCCTTCTTGGCGGTGTTGACCGCAATCCGATAAAGCCAGGTATAGAACTGCGCCTCTCCCCGGAATTGGTGCAGTGCGCGATACGCGCGGATGAACGTTTCCTGGGCAATGTCCTGCACGAGATCCGAGTCGCGGACCATGCGGCCAATGAGCCGCTCGATGCGCCGCTGGTACTTGATCACCAGCAGTTCATACGCCTTCTGGTCACCCGCAACCGTGCGCTCCACAAGCTGAAGGTCACTGTCGGCGGAAGGCGGGGGCATGGAAGCAGTCATGAAAAAGGGCTCACGCGTCGCCGCGCCGGACAGAGAACATGCCGTCGGCACGGGGCTCTGGCTTGGGGCGCGAATATACCGCACGGCGTAGCGCTGCCCAGGCCTCCCGTGGCCCCACACGCTCGAGGCACAGCCAGCGGGTTCGGCCATCAACGCCATGCAATTGCAGCAAGAGAAAAGACTGGAAATCCGCATGGACCACCAATTCACCTGCAACCGGTACTCCTGCACTTTGATTCAACGACCAATGCAAGCCGTCCCAATACAGGACACCTTCAGGTAGACGGAACCAAAAGCGCCAAGCCAGTCCGGCAGACGTGATCCAAAGGACGAAAAACACAGCGCTTCGAAACAGGTCACTTCCAGCAGAATGCGTGATCCACACCGCAAAGGCACCAAGACCTGCAAACAGCACACCCGCAATGAACCAGCCCAACCGGCGGCTCCTCGCCACCTCATGGCGGGTGGCTGGGGCATGAAAGGACTTGGCCGAGCGGGTCATCAACACGCCCATGCCATCACAGGTGACCGACTGGCGCCGCGCAGCGGTCTGACCACCCCGTCAAACGCGCTTGAAAACCAGCGTGCCGTTGGTGCCGCCAAAACCAAAATTGTTCTTCACCGCGATGTTCATCTTCATGTCGCGGGCGACATTGGCGCAGTAGTCCAGGTCGCATTCCGGGTCTTGCTCGAAGAGGTTGATGGTTGGGGGCGCCTTCTGGTCACGCAACGCCATCACGGTGAACACGCTTTCGATCCCACCCGCACCGCCCAGCAAATGGCCGGTCATCGACTTCGTCGAGCTGATCACCGTCTTTTTGGCATGCTCGCCCAAAGCGGCCTTGATTGCATGGGTTTCGTTCAAATCGCCCAATGGCGTGGAAGTGCCGTGGGCATTGAGGTAATCCACATCCTCGGCGTTGACGCCGGCATTGCGCAGCGCGGCCTGCATGGCGCGGCGAGGGCCGTCCATGTTGGGCGCCGTCATGTGCCCTGCATCGGCGCTCATGCCATAGCCGGACAGTTCCGCGTAGATCTTGGCACCGCGGGCTTTTGCGTGCTCGTACTCTTCCAGCACCAGCACCCCGGCACCCTCGCCCAATACGAAGCCATCGCGGCCTTTGTCCCATGGGCGGGAGGCAGTCTTTGGATCATCGTTGCGAGTGGACAAGGCGCGCATGGCCGCAAAGCCACCCACACCCAGGGGAGAAACCGTGGCTTCCGTGCCGCCAGCGACCACCACATCGGCGTCGCCGTACTCGATCTTGCGCGCCGCCTCGCCGATGCAATGCAGGCCCGTCGTACACGCCGTCACCACGGAAAGGTTCGGGCCTTTGAAGCCAAAGCGCATCGATACATGCCCCGCCACCATGTTGATGATGGATGCGGGAACGAAAAAAGGCGTGATCCGGCGGGGACCCCGGCTTTCCAGTTCTGCATGGGTGTTTTCAATCAGCGGCAAACCACCGATCCCGGATCCGATGATGCAGCCAATGCGCGTCGCCAGTTCTTCGTCCAGCGCCTCGCCGGTTGGAAGGCCGGCATCCCGCACCGCCTCATCCGCTGCAGCGATGCCGTAATGGATGAAGGTATCCATCGTGCGTGCATCCTTGGCGCTCATGTAGGCGCCAAGATCGAATCCCTTGACCTCGCCCGCGATCTTGCAGGCAAAGTTCGAAGCGTCGAACTTGGTGATGAGGTCAATGCCGGATTGACCGGCCAGGATGTTGGCCCAGGCATCTGCCACCGTGTTTCCGACGGGGGTGATGCAACCCAGGCCGGTCACGACGACGCGACGACGGCTCATGCGCTAAGACTTTCTACGGATCTGTCTGAACTGAAGGCGCTCAGGCCTTCTGATGGGTATTGGCGTAGTCGATGGCGTTTTGCACCGTGGTGATCTTCTCTGCATCTTCGTCAGGAATCTCGATGCCGAACTCGTCTTCCAGCGCCATCACCAGCTCCACCGTGTCCAGCGAGTCAGCGCCGAGGTCGGCCACGAAAGCCTTTTCGTTGGTGACTTGCGATTCTTCAACGCCGAGTTGTTCGGCAATGATCTTTTTGACACGTGCTTCGATATCGCTCATGGTTTCCCTTTGAGGGTTGTGAATGAATCCGCGATTCTAGCTGCTTCGGGATCAGTCCCCTACCAGCCCGCCGTCGCGATGAATCGGCGCTAACTTTGCTCAATTACATGTACATGCCGCCATTGACATGCAACTCCTGGCCCGTGACATAGCCTGCCTCTGCCGACGCCAGATAGGCGACCGCATGGGCAATGTCTTCCGGGCGGCCCATGTGGCCCATTGGAATCTGCGATTGCAGCGATTGCTGCTGCTCGGTAGGGAGTTGCGCCGTCATGTCGGTCGCGATGAAACCAGGAGCCACGCAGTTCACCGTGATGCCCCGGCTGGCCAGTTCACGGGCAAGGGCACGCGCCATGCCTGCCACGCCCGCCTTCGCTGCCACATAGTTGGCCTGGCCTGGATTGCCTGCCGAACCCACCACGCTGGTGATGTTGATGATGCGGCCGAAGCGCTGTTTCATCATGGGTCGAATGACGGCGCGGCTCACCTGGAACACGGCCTTCAGATTGGTGTCGATGACCGCATCCCAGTCGTCGTCCTTCATGCGCATGGACAACGTGTCGCGGGTGATGCCAGCATTGTTCACCAGCACATGCAAACCGCCGTGCTGCTTCACGATGGTGTCGATCAACGCATCGACAGCCGCCACATCCGTGACGTTCAGATTCACACCCTGACCGCCGCCGGACGACAGGGCCTGAGAGATGCGCTGAGCGCCCTCATCCGTCGTCGCGGTACCGATCACCAAATAACCACGGGACGCCAACACGGCCGCGATGGCAGCGCCGATGCCGCGCGATGCGCCAGTGACCAGCGCTACCTGGGGCTTTTCATTCAACGAAGGGGTATCGCTCATGCCAACAATGCTCGTATTTCGGCCAGCGTGGCCGGGTCATAAATAGAAGCAGCGACCAGTTCGGGGTCGATGCGTTTTGCCAAGCCCGTCAGCACCTTGCCTGGGCCGCACTCCACCAGATGCGTCACGCCGTGGGATTTGAGCGCCTGCACGCATTCCACCCAGCGCACCGGACCGAAGGCCTGGCGGTACAGCGCATCGCGAATGGCATCTGCCTCCTGCCGGACCGCGACATCCACGTTGTTGACGACTGGGATCTGCGGGGCCGCCAAGGACAGCGCCGACAGGGCCTCCCGCAATTTCTCGGCCGCCGGCCTCATCAGGCTGGAGTGAAAAGGAGCGGATACCGGCAAGGGCAACGCACGCTTGGCGCCAGATGCCTTCAACAGTTCGCACGCCTTGTCGACGCCGGCTTTCGTGCCCGCAATCACGGTCTGGATGGGGTCATTGAAATTCACGGCCTCCACCACTTCACCGCCATCCGCACCGAAGGATGCTGCCGCCGCAGCGCAACCTTCGATCACTTTATGCGCATCCATGCCCAGAATGGCAGCCATCGCGCCCACGCCGACGGGAACCGCTTCCTGCATGGCGGCAGCACGCAGACGCACGAGTGGCGCGGCCTGCGCCAGCGTCAGCACCCCTGCAGCCACCAACGCCGAATATTCGCCGAGCGAGTGGCCGGCCACCGCAGCCGGGACGTTGCCGCCCTCCGAGATCCACGCACGCCACGCGGCCACGCCAGCGACGAGCATGACCGGCTGGGTGTTGGTCGTCAGCGAAAGCGCTTCTTTCGGGCCCTCATGAATCAAGCGTGCGATGTCTTCGCCCAGGGCGTCGGAAGCCTCCTGCAGGGTTAGCGCCACCACAGGGTGGTCGCCCCATGCATCCAGCATGCCGACCGACTGGGATCCCTGGCCGGGAAAAACAAATGCAAAAGATTTTTTGGTCGTCATAAACGAATGGTCAAAACCGCCTTCACCGCTTAATTTTTCAGCGTTTCAAGCTACAGCTTCAGGAGCACCGCACCCCATGTAAAACCGCCTCCCACGCCCTCCAGAAGCAACGTCTGTCCGGGCTTGGCCTGGCCGGTGCGAACCGCATGATCGAGTGCCAGGGGAATCGACGCCGCCGAAGTGTTGCCATGTTGGTCTACGGTGACGACCACCTTGTCCATCGACAGGCCCAGCTTCTTCGCCGTACTTTGCATGATGCGGATGTTGGCCTGGTGAGGGATCAGCCAGTCCACGTCCGCATCGGTCAGGCCGGCCTTCTCCAGGGCAGCACGGGCTGCTTTTTCCAGCACACCCACAGCCAGCTTGAAAACGGCCTGGCCATCCATCTTGAGCAATGGGTCACCCAGAATCTGCCCGCCATAAACGTTGCCCGGCACACACAGAATGCCCACATGCCGGCCATCGGCATGCAGATCGCTCGACAGGATGCCAGGAGTTTCCGACGCTTCCAGCACCACGGCGCCTGCGCCGTCACCAAACAGCACGCAGGTGGTGCGGTCATCAAAATCGAGGATGCGGCTGAACACCTCCGCACCCACGACGAGGGCGCGGCGGGCGCTGCCGGACTGGATCATGGCATCTGCCACGGTCAGCGCATACACGAAACCACTGCAGACGGCCTGCACATCGAAAGCCGGACATCCATTGGCCCCCAGCTTGTTTTGCAAGATGCAGGCGGTCGAAGGGAAAACCATGTCCGGCGTGGACGTGGCGACGATGATCAGATCGATGTCCTGCGGCTGAACCCCTGCCGCCTCCAGCGCATTGCGAGAAGCCTCCAGCCCCAGATCGCTGCTGCAGACATCGCGCTCCGCGAAGTGGCGGGCCCGGATGCCGGTGCGCTCGACGATCCACTCGTCCGATGTTTCCACACCGCGCTGAGCCAACTCGGCCACGAGGTCGGCATTGGTCAGACGACGAGGAGGAAGGCTGCTGCCAGTGCCTGTGATGCGGGAGTAGCGTCTCATCAATATGGGGACCCGACGGCGGTATTGACAGGCTGGGCATCCGATGGCGCCAGCAAGGGCGCAGCATGCGCCACCCGCGTCCGGACGCGGTCGAGCAGGTTGTTGCGGGCTGCATCATACGCCCGGTTCAAAGCCTGCTCGAAGGCCATGGCGTCCGCCGATCCATGACTCTTGAACACCAATCCGCGCAGCCCGAGCAATGCCGCCCCGTTGTAGCGACGGTGATCCATTCGCTTCATAAGTGCAGATAGCACCGGATAGGCCACAACTGCCGCCAGTTTGGTAAAGATATTGCGCTTGAACTCCTGCTTGAGTCCACCGACGATCATGGAGGCCACACCTTCGCTGGCCTTGAGCGCCACATTGCCCACAAAACCGTCACAAACCACGATATCGACCGTGCCCTTGAAAATGTCGTTGCCTTCCACATTGCCAAAAAAGCGAAGATCACCTGAATTACCCACCGTACGCAACAGTTCGCCTGCTTTTTTGATCACTTCACTGCCTTTGATCGCTTCCTCGCCAATGTTGAGCAAGCCGACGGTGGGCTCCGAGCCCTCTTGAAGCGCAGACACCAGCGCCGACCCCATCACTGCAAATTGCAGCAGATGCTCGGCACTGCAATCTACGTTGGCGCCCAAGTCCAGCACGGTCGTAGCACCGCCCTTGGCATTGGGTATCTGTGTCGCAATCGCGGGGCGGTCGATTCCGTCCAGGGTTTTGAGGAGATAGCGAGCGATGGCCATCAAAGCGCCCGTGTTGCCCGCAGAAATGGCGGCTTGTGCGGCCCCATCCTTGACCTGCTGAATTGCAACGCGCATGGACGAATCCTTTTTACGGCGCAAGGCAATCTCCACTGGGTCGTCCATGGTGACGACCTCGCTGGCAGGCGTGACAGCGGCCCGATCGTGCTTGAAGTCCTTGAGGCTTTCGGGCTGGCCGACAAGGAGCAAACGGGCTTCGGGATGGTTTTCTAGGAACTGGCGGCACGCCGCTAGCGTGACGCGGGGGCCGTGATCGCCCCCCATGCAGTCAACAGCCAGTGTGATCATGGGCGACTTGTCCGACCGCAGAAAACGACCGGAAATGAAAATACAGCGAACAAAACAAAGGCCCGCGCTACCAATTTCGTAGCAGCGGGCCTTGGCGCGCGAGTTAAATCAGGCTTCAGACTTGTTCTTCAGCACTTGGCGGCCACGGTAAAAACCGTTGGGGCTGATGTGGTGGCGCAGATGGGCTTCGCCGGTGGTGGGCTCGACAGCCGTGCCAGGCACGTTGAGAGCATTGTGCGAACGGTGCATGCCGCGCTTGGAAGGGGATTTTTTGTTTTGCTGAACAGCCATGGTGGCTCCTGAGTCTTGAAGGGTTGGTAAAAACGCGATCAGCCCATAAAGACACGAGGGGATTCGCGCGAAGCCCTCGATTATAGCCCAAACGGTTTTCAGTCTTCCGCTTTGTCTTTTCGCAAGGCGGCCAGTGCCGCGAAAGGGTTGGGCTTTTGCGCGCTGGCCTCTTCGAAATCCTCGTCGCTGGACTCCATCGGCACGGGGGCCGGGCATTCGTCGTGCCGCGGTACCAGGGGCAATGCCATGAGCAACTCGTCTTCGATCAATTCCCGCAGATTGAACTCGCGGCTCAAGGCCAGCAGGTCTTCATCGCTCTCGTCGTCCAGCGCTTCCGCCGTGGCCTCATCCGCCACGAAGCGGAACTCACGCTGCACCTGAAGCGGCACATCCACCGATCCGAGGCAGCGCTGGCACGTCATGGGAAGCGCTGCGTTCACCGTGAGCCGCAGCCAGATCTGTCCGCCGATGCCATGCGTGCTGCGCACTTCGCCGTCGACCTGCCAATCCACCATGAGATCGGGGTGCAGGCCTTTAGCCTCCTGGGCCAGGCGTTCGTACTTCAAAAGGGAGTCATGGCCGGACAGGTGACCGCCCGCCTGCGCGAAGGCTTTGACATCGAGGCGCTGAGGGGAGAATTCCTTGGTCATGGCGGCAGTGTAAGAGAATCAGCGCATGCCTCAATCCCCTTCCCTGCCCCGCCGTCTGGTGCTGGGCTCGACCTCCCGTTATCGGGCCGAACTGCTCTCCCGCCTGCGCCTGCCTTTCGATGTCGCAGCGCCCGATGTCGACGAAACGCCCCACGCCGGCGAGGCGCCCAGCACCCTCGCCTTGCGGTTGGCCATGGCCAAGGCCCGCGCCGTCTCTGCAGCCCACCCTGACGCCGTGGTGATCGGCTCCGATCAAGTAGCGGATCTCTTGGGACAACCGCTGGGCAAGCCCGGCACGCACGAGAAAGCGGTTGCCCAACTGCAACAGATGCGTGGCCACAGCGTCGTGTTCCAGACCGCGGTGGCGGTTGTCTGCGCCGCCGCGGGGTTTGAAAAGGTGGAGTTGGCCCCGGTGGAGGTTCGCTTCCGCGACCTGTCCGATGCGGAGATCGAGCGCTACCTGCGCGCCGAGCAACCGTACGACTGCGCCGGCAGTGCCAAAAGCGAAGGATTGGGCATCAGCCTGCTCGACAGCATCCAAAGCGATGACCCGACAGCGCTGATCGGCCTGCCGCTGATCCGCACCTGCCGCATGTTGCGCGCTGCTGGAATGGAACTGCCATGACAGCCGCATCGACCGGCACGCTCTACCTGGTGCCCGCGCCGCTCGACTTCGGCTGCGACACCCAAGCCCCCCTGGACCAATCCCTGCCTGCCGCGACATTGCAGGCGGCGTCGCAAATCACCCACTGGATCTGCGAGAACGCCAAGAGCACCCGCGCCTACCTCAAGCGCGTCGATGTGCTGTTCCCCCTGAAGCTGCCACTGCAGTCGCAGCAGATCGACGAGTTGCCGCGCGAAGTGCACAAGAAAGGCGACCATGGTGCAGACGGCCATGTGACCTTTGATGCCCGCACGTTGCTGACGCCCGCTTTGGCGGGCAACGACATGGGCCTGGTGAGCGAGGCGGGCATGCCTGCAGTGGCGGACCCTGGCAGCTCGGTGGTGCGTGCCGCACACGATTGCGGGCTGAGGGTGGTGCCACTGGTGGGCCCCGTGTCGCTCTTGTTGGCGCTGGCGTCGAGCGGTCTCAATGGACAGGGTTTTTCTTTTGCAGGCTATCTGCCGCAGGATTCGGCCCAGCGCACCCAGCGCATCCGCGAACTGGAGGCCCTGGCGCTCAAGCAAGGGCAAACGCAACTGTTCATCGAGACCCCGTACCGCAACGCCGCGCTGTGGCAGGCCCTGGTGCAAACCTTGCAGCCCAATACCCGGCTGGCGATTGCCAGCGGGCTCACACTGCCGCAGGCGCGCACGGCAAGCCGGCTCGTGCGCCAATGGCGACAGCAAATTGAAGTGCCCGATAACCGGATACCGGCCGTCTTTGCCATCGGGCGTTAGGCCCGATCAACAGATCTCAGGGATTCCAACCGCTGATCCGGACCACCGGGCACCGAGCCCGGGCCGGCGGCAGCCCCCCCGGATGGCGAGCCCTCAGCGGATGGCCGGTGCGCCCTTGATGGCCTGCACGGCCGTCTGGCCCATGGCAGCGCCGAATTTTTTGACCAGCCGCTCGGCGACGTTGTCGCGGCGGGTGTAGTCGATGATGTCTTCCGCCTTGACGACCTCGCGTGCCACATAGTCGAGGTTGCCCAGGTGGTCGGCCAACCCCATCTCCACCGCCTGCTGGCCGGTCCAGAACAGACCGCTGAAGGTGTCCGCCGTGGGCTTGAGCCGATCGCCGCGCCCTTCCTTGACCACATGAATGAACTGCTGGTGGATCTGGTCCAGCATGGCCTGCGCATAGGCACGCTGCTTTTCGGTCTGCGGGCTGAACGGGTCGAGGAAGCCCTTGTTCTCGCCCGCCGTCAGCAGGCGACGCTCCACGCCCAGCTTTTCCATCGTGCCGGTGAAGCCGAAGCCATCCATCAGCACGCCGATGCTGCCGACGATGCTGGCCTTGTCCACGTAGATCTCGTCGGCGGCGGCGGCGATGTAATAGGCGGCCGATGCGCAGGTTTCCTCCACCACGGCATAGACGGGCTTGTTGTACTTGGCCTTCAGGCGAATGATCTCGTCATTGATGATGCCGGCCTGCACCGGGCTGCCGCCCGGCGAGTTGATGAGCAGCACCACGGCCTGCGATCCGGAGTCTTCGAAGGCACTGCGCATGGCCGCCACCACGAACTCGGCGCTGGCTTCGGCCCCCGCGGCGATCTCACCCTTGATGTCAACCACCGCCGTGTGGGGCGTGCTCTTGCTCGTGCTGGTAGCGTCGCGCGCCAGCAACACCCAGGCCACGGCAATCAGGAAGACCAGCCACGCCAACCGGGTAAAAATGCGCCAGCGGCGTGCGGAGCGCTGCTCGGACAAGGTCGCGAACACCAGCTTTTCCAACACGTCACGCTCCCAGCCTGGCGCTTTCGCAGGGTCTTTTGCTTCTTTTTCAGTAGCATTCTGCGCCCACAGGTCGGGCGCTGGCGGGGGGGTCTGCCCAGAACCAGAGGGTTCGGGCCGGGTCGGTTCGGTCATTTGTCAGAATTCGACAGGTTGCAAGTGGGAGTCAGTATGCCAGCGCACTACGCCCTGGCCTTCGGAGAGTTGGATCTTCACCAGGCCACCGCGGCACGGGCCACCTGCGCAGGCGCCTGTGTCGGGCCGATAGGCGGCGCCGTGCGTGGCGCACAGCAGCCACTGGCCGGTGTCGTCGAAGAAACGGTCCGGCTGGTAATCCATCTCCATCGGCACGTGCGTGCACCGGTTCAGATAGGCACGGGGCCAGCTTTCGAAGCGCACGGCAAAGGCGCGGCAGGCCTGGCCGGCATACAGGACGTCGAAGGCAACGGCCTGTCCCCCGTCCACCAGATCAGCGCTGGGGCAAAGGTCGATGGGTTGCGAGGAAGAGGCCATGGCAATTACCGGCGATGGGCTGTAGCGTGCAGCGGCCAGCGTCAGGCGTGCCGCAAAAGCCAGGTGTGCAGTTCCGGCACGGAATGCATCACGGCCAGGGGTTGGAGACTTTCGAACTCACCGGGCTCGTGCGCTCCGTAGCTCACCCCTACACTGGAGCACCCGGCCGACAGGGCCATCTGCAGATCGTGGGTGGTGTCGCCAATCATCAACACGCGCTCCGGCGCCACATCGAACTCGGCCATCAACTCCTGGAGCATGAGCGGGTGTGGCTTGCCGGCGGTTTCGTCGGCCGTGCGGGAACCATCGAACATGCCCCGCAGCGCCACCGTGTGCAGCACCTCGTCCAGGCCGCGCCGGCTCTTGCCGGTCGCCACCGCCAGCAAGTGGCCTCGGGCGCGCAGGTCTTCCAGCATGGGCAACACGCCGGAAAACAGGCTCAGATCGTCCTGGTGCTTGAGGTAGTGATAACGGTAGCGGTTGCCCAGTTCGGCGTGTTTTTCCGGTGGCACATCGGGTGCGGCGTGGGTCAGCGCCTGCATGAGGCCCATGCCGATCACCCAGGCTGCGGCCTGATCGGTCGGCACCGTGCCACCGACGTCGCGTACGGAGTCCTGAATGCAGCGCACGATGATGGCGGTGGAGTCGTAGAGGGTGCCGTCCCAATCGAAAGCGATGAGGTCGAAGCGGCGGCGTGGGGTCGTGGGCATGGTGTTCAGGCAGTGGCGGCGGTGAATTGCGCCAGGTCGGGCGGCAACTCTGCGCGCAGTTCGATACGCTCGCCGAGGGAGGGATGGGAGAACTGTAACCGCCACGCATGCAGGAACATGCGCTTGAGGCCGTGCTTGTGCAGCCGCTTGTTGAGTTCGAAGTCGCCGTATTTGTCGTCGCCCGCGATCGCATGGCCCTGGCTGGCCAGGTGCACGCGGATCTGGTGGGTGCGACCGGTCTTGATGGTGACTTCCAGCAGGCTCATGGCCGGTAGCCCCTCGGCCGCGCGCGCCGGCAGGTGGCTGCGCACTTTCACGAGGGTGATGGAGCGCATGCCGTCCGGGTCCTCCGGCGTGGTCACCCGAACCCGCCGCTCACCATCGGCCTGCAGGTACTTGTGCAAGGGCGTGTCGATCACTTTCTTGTTGGCGGCCCAGGTGCCGGGCACCAGGGCCAGGTAGGTCTTGCCGGTCTCCCGCTCCCGGAACTGGTCCTGCAGGTGCGTGAGCGCGGAACGCTTCTTGGCCACGAGGAGGATGCCCGAGGTTTCCCGGTCCAGCCGGTGCACGAGTTCCAGGAACTTCGCCTGGGGACGGGCCTGCCGCAACTGCTCGATGACGCCGAAGCTCACGCCGCTGCCGCCATGCACCGCCACGCCCGCGGGCTTGTCGATGGCGATCAGGTGGTCGTCCTCCAGCAGGATGGGGAATTCGCGGGCCGGCGCCGGGCGCTCGGCCTTCTCGGCCACCTTGTCCGAGATGCGCACGGGCGGCAGGCGCACCTGATCGCCCGTGGCGACCCGGGTGTCCGCGCTGGCACGGCCCTTGTTGATGCGCACTTCGCCGCTGCGAATGATGCGGTACACGTGCGTTTTGGGGACGCCCTTCAGATGGCGTATCAGAAAGTTATCGAGCCTTTGGCCGGCAGAGTCCTCGTCGACTTCGACGATGCGGGCTGCAGCGGGGGCGGGGTTTGGGGCACGGTCCGTCGCCGGTTTGCCCCCTATAATGTGTTTCACCTGCGCGATGTTCTGTAAGTGGTTGATTTGTCTGGAGTTTAGTCCACGCAACCTTGCAAGCCGCGCAGGCAGGTCGATGCCAACGGGTGTCGTGTGCGCAGATTGCAGGCCAGATGCCTGTGGTGGCTCCCACGCCGCGCGGCCGGCTGACAAATTGAAACACCGAAACCGGAATCCCCAGTCCGCAGGCCGCCCAACAGGCAGGTTCTGCGGGCGGATCAAAGCGAAAACATGTGGGCATTGTTGGCATGGATTGTGACCCTTTGGCGAAGGCGCCTGCCTTCGGCATGGGCTCCGCAATCGCCGGCATCGCCCGTGCAGCCCGCGCCATCAGCCAAGTCTTTCATGGCAACGCTGCACACATTTCCCCTCGCCCCCATCCACGCGCCCCCGCCACGACTGCGAAGCTAGTGCTTCGCAGCCGCGTGGCTTTGCGGCAATTCCCTTCGTTTCAACGCGTCGGCCCTGGCATCCATGGCTCCTGAAGAGCCTGTGTCATTGGTTTGAATGGTCGGGACGCGCGCCGATGCAGCTTTTTCGCTGCGCGCCGCCCGGCCGACAACGAAAAGGAATCCCATCATGAAGCGGATGCTCATCAACGCCACGCAGCCCGAAGAACGCCGCCTGGCCATCGTCGACGGCCAGAAGCTGCTGGACTACGAAATCGAGATCGAAGGGCGCGAGCAGCGCAAGGGCAACATCTACAAGGCCGTCGTCACCCGCGTCGAGCCCTCGCTGGAAGCCTGCTTCGTCGACTACGGCGAAGACCGCCACGGCTTCCTGCCCTTCAAGGAAATCTCCCGCCAGTACTTCGCCGAAGGCGTTTCGGTCAGCCAGGCGCGCATCAACGACGTGATCCGCGAAGGCCAGGAACTGCTGGTGCAGGTCGAGAAGGAAGAGCGCGGCAACAAGGGCGCAGCCCTGACCACCTTCGTGTCGCTGGCCGGCCGCTATGTGGTGCTGATGCCCAACAACCCGCGCGGTGGCGGCGTGTCGCGTCGCATCGAGGGCGAAGACCGGGCCGAGCTCAAGGAGGCGATGGACCAGCTCGAATACCCCAAGGGCATGAGCATCATCGCGCGCACCGCCGGCATCGGCCGCACGGCGCCCGAACTGCAGTGGGACCTGAACTACCTGCTCAAGCTCTGGACCGCCATCGACGGCGCGGCCAAGGGGGGCAAGGGCGCCTTCCTGATCTACCAGGAGTCGAGCCTGGTGATCCGCGCGATCCGTGACTATTTCAACGGCGATATCGGCGACATCCTCATCGACACGGACGACATCTACGAGCAGGCGCACCAGTTCATGGCGCACGTTATGCCCGAGCATGCCGGCAAGGTCAAGCGCTACCGCGACGACGCCGCGCTGTTCAGCCGCTTCCAGATCGAGCACCAGATCGAGTCGGCCTACGCCCGCACCGTGACCCTGCCCTCCGGCGGCGCCATCGTGATCGACCACACCGAAGCGCTGGTGAGCGTGGACGTGAACTCCGCCCGCGCCATCAAGGGCGGCGACATCGAGGAAACCGCCACCCGCACCAATCTGGAAGCCGCCGACGAAGTGGCCCGCCAGATGCGCCTGCGCGACCTGGGCGGCCTGATCGTGATCGACTTCATCGACATGGAAGAGTCGAAGAACCGCCGCGAAGTGGAAAACCGCTTGCGCGACGCCCTGCGCCAGGACCGCGCCCGCGTGCAGTTCGGCACGATCAGCAAGTTCGGCCTGATGGAGATGAGCCGCCAGCGCCTCAAGCCCGCGCTGAGCGAAGGCTCCTCCATCCCCTGCCCCCGTTGCGGCGGCTCGGGCCACATCCGCGACACCGAATCGTCGGCGCTGCAGATCCTGCGGATCATCCAGGAAGAGTCCATGAAGGACAACACGGCCGCCGTGCACTGCCAGGTGCCGGTGGAAGTGGCCTCGTTCCTGCTCAACGAAAAGCGCCCCGAGATCGCCAAGATCGAACTCAAGCAGCGCGTGACCGTGCTGATGGTGCCCAACAAGACCCTGGAGACGCCGAACTACAAGCTCGAGCGCCTCAAGCACGACGACCCGCGCCTGGATCACATCGACGCCAGCTACAAGCTCGTCGAGGAAGTGGAAGACCCCACCGCCGTCACGCGCCGCTCGCAGGAGCCCACCAACAAGCAGACCCCAGTGATCAAGGGCGTGCTGCCCGACGCGCCGGCGCCGATCGCCGAGCCCCGTCCGGAAGGCGCGGCCCGCAACCCGTCGCACAGCCGGCCCGCGGCAGCGGCCGCCGCTGCGGCTGCGGCGGCCACCCCGGCTCCGGCACCCGCGCCGGCCGTGGCGCCCGCGCCCCAGGAGCAAGGGTTCTTCGCATGGCTCAAGAGCCTGTTCGGTTTCGGCGAGCCCCCACGCGCCCCGGCGCCTGTGGCCGCGCCGGCACCGGCCCCGGTGGCCGAACCCGCACGGGAAGGCCGGCGTGAAGGCCGTGGCGGCGAACGCGGCCGCCGCGGTGAGCGCAACGGCAGCGACCGCAATGGCTCGCGCGACGGCCAACGGGAAGGCAATGGCGAAGGCCGTGGCCGCCGCGATGGCCGTGACGGCCGCGCGGAGCGCCCGGAGGGCGAAGCACCACGCAACGGGAACGGCAACGGCCGCGGCCCCCGCGACGGTGAAGCACGTGGTGGCCGGGAAGGCCGCGAGGGCCGTCCGGAAGGCGAACCCCGCAATGGCGGGCGCGAGCCCCGTGAAGGCCGCGAACCCCGCGAGGGCCGTGAACCCCGCGAGCCACGCGAAGGCCGCGGCCGCGGTCGGGACGGCGAGCCCCGCCAGGCCCCGCTGAACGCCGAAACCGGCGCAGCGCTGCCAGCGACCGCTTCCGTCACCCTGGACGGTGCCGGCGAACCCGTGGAAGCCGCACGCAGCGAGCGCGGCCCCCGCCGCGAACGCGGCGAGCGCGGTGGCCGCGGCGAGCGTGGCGGGCGTGGTGAACGCGCTCCCCGCGTCGACGAGGCCACCGGCGCAGGCCAGGGCCCCGTGGCGGACTTCGTGGACACGTCCCCCATGGCGTCCCTGCCCGACCTGGACCTGACCGGCAACGACGCCGCCCCGGCCGCACCCGCCGCCGGAGGCGATGAGCGCCGTGAACGCCGGTCGCGCGACCGTTACGGCCGTGATCGCCGCGAGCGCGGCGAGCGGGCTCCGCGTGAAAACGGTGCGGAGCAGGAGCAGCCTGCCGGCAACCTGATGGACTTCGATGTCAGCGCGACGGCCCCTGCCGACAGCGCGTCCGCCGAAGCCTCGCAGGAACCCGCACGCCGCAGCTACTTCAACGCGTCCGCTGCCGCCGCGCCGCAGGCCCACGAGCCCGTCGCCGCACCAGCCACCGATGCGCCCTTGGAATCGGCGGTGCCCCGCGCGCCTGCCGTGGAGCCGGTGGCCCCTGCGCCGGTGGCCCCGCGTCCTGTGTCGGCACCCGCTCCGGTAGCGGCCCCGGTCGCGCCGGTGGCGCCAACGCCCGTGCCGGCCCCCGTGCTGCAGCCTGCTGCCGCCGCTCCAGCCCAAGCCGCAGCCCCTGCCCAGCCCAATGGCGCCATGCCACGGGTCCAGGCATTCACCCTGCCGGTGGACGAGCTGAACCAGGTCGCCCAGACCTCGGGCCTGCAGTGGGTCAATTCCGATGCGGAGAAGATCGCCGCCGCGCAGGCCGCCATCGCGGCCGAACCGCGCCCGGTCCACGTGCCGCGCGAACGCCCCCCGGTGGTGGCGATCGATGAAGGCCCGCTGGTGCTGGTGGAAACGCGCCGCGACCTGCGCGACCTGACGCTGCCGTTCGAGCAGCCGCCCGCCGCCTGATGCGGCGCCGCCGGCCCGCGGTGCAACGCCCGGGCCGGTTGTCGTCTTTGCCGGAAAGCCCGCTGCCGGGCTTTCCGCTTCCCCCTCCGAGGTCACCGGACCATCGCGACTCCCATGCTGTTCCTGCTGTCTCCCGCCAAATCCCTGGACTACGACACGCCCCTGCCCGAAGGCGTCGGGCACACGCTGCCGCAGTTCGTCCCCCAGTCCACCCGGCTCATCGAAGTGCTGCGGCAGAAGTCGCCGCAGGACGTTGCCGCCCTGATGGGCATCAGCGACCCGCTGGCCGCGCTCAACGTGGCGCGGTATGCCGCATGGCGGCCGAAGTTCACCGCGGCCAATGCGCGCCAGGCCGTGCTGGCCTTCAACGGCGATGTGTACGAAGGCCTGCAGGCCCGCTCGCTCACGCTGGATGAGCTGGACTGGGCTCAGCGCCATGTCGCCATTCTGAGCGGCCTGTACGGCGTGCTGCGCCCGCTGGACCGCATGCAGCCCTACCGCCTGGAAATGGGCACCCGGCTCGCCACCGATGCGGGCGCCAACCTGTACCAGTTCTGGGGCGCGTCGATTGCGGAGCACCTCAACCGGCAACTGGCGGCCGACGCCACGCCGGTGGTCGTCAACCTGGCGTCACAGGAATACTTCAAGTCGGTGGACCGCAAGGTGCTGAAGGCGCGCGTCATCGAGTGCGTGTTCGAGGACTGGAAAGGCGGGGCCTACAAGGTCATCAGCTTCCACGCCAAGCGGGCGCGCGGGCTCATGGCACGCCATGCCATCCGGCACCAGGTGGCCACACCGCGCCAGCTCGAGGGTTTTGACCTGGAAGGCTATGCTTTCGCCAGTGCCGCCTCCACGCCGGAGCGGCTCGTGTTCCGCCGCAAGGCCGCCTGAGGGCGGATAGCCCCGCACCTCCCGGCCCCGACGATCGACTGGATTCCTCTTCCCGAAACGCCAACGCCACTGACGCCCACCACGCCATGCCCGCACGTTCCCGCCAGACCACCTCCTCCGCCCCGGCCGATGCCCCGTCCCAATCCGTGACGCCGGAACTGCGCGAATGGATCATCGCGCAGGCCCAGGCCGGTTTTCAGGCGCCGGTGGTGCTCCAGTCCATGCTCGACGCAGGCTGGCGGGAGGACGTGGCCGCGCACGCCATGGAGCATGTGCTTCGCGACCACCTGGAAGCGCTGGCGGTGCAGCAGGGGCAGCCTCCTGCCTCGCGCGTGCCCGAGCCGGCCGTGGGCGAATCGCCGCTCTTCATCGACGTGGGCGACCGCCAGGTCGAGGTGCTGATGTCCATGGCCAAGCCGCGCGTGGTGCTGTTCGGCAACCTGCTCTCGCCCGAGGAGTGCGAAGCGCTGGTGGCCGAAGCCGAGCCGCGCATGGCGCGCTCGCTCACCGTGGCCACGCGCACGGGCGGCGAAGAGGTGAACGACGACCGCACGAGCGACGGCATGTTCTTCCAGATCGGCGAGAACGCGGTGGTGCGCCTCCTGGAAGAGCGCATCGCCAAGCTGGTGAACTGGCCGCTGGAAAACGGCGAAGGCCTGCAGGTGCTGCACTACCGCCCGGGCGCGGAATACAAGCCCCACTACGACTACTTCGACCCTGCCGAGCCCGGCACGCCGACCATCCTGCGCCGCGGCGGGCAGCGGGTGGCCACGCTGGTGATCTACCTGAACAACCCGGACAAGGGCGGCGGCACCACCTTCCCCGACGTGCACCTGGAGATCGCGCCGCGCCAGGGCAACGCGGTGTTCTTCAGCTACGAACGCCCCCACCCGTCCACGCGCACGCTGCACGGCGGCGCGCCGGTGATCGCCGGCGAGAAGTGGATCGCCACCAAATGGCTGCGCGAACGCAAGTTCGAATGAAATCGGCTTGACGCCCTAGTTCTCATTGCCTCCATAGCTATTAAATCAATAGCAAACAGAAACACGGAGTTCCATGAACACCCCCGAACAATCGCAGCTGGGCCGTGCATCCGCCTATGCGGACCAGTACGACGCCGCCCTGCTCTTTCCGATCCCCCGGGCCGGCAAGCGGGCGGAGATCGGCATCGGCGACACGCCGCCCTTCTTCGGTGCCGACCTGTGGACGGCGTTCGAGCTGTCCTGGCTCAACCCGCGCGGCAAGCCGCAGGTGGCGATCGCCCATGTGACGGTGCCGTGCGAGACGCCGAACATCGTCGAGAGCAAGTCGTTCAAGCTCTACCTGAACAGCTTCAACAACACGCGCTTCACGGACGCCGCCGAGGTGCAGGCCCGCATCCGCGCCGACGTGAGCGAAGCCGTCTGGCGCGGGGCGCCCCACGCAGGCACGGTGGGCGTGAAGCTGCTGCAGCTCGAGCTGTTCGACCGCGAGCCCGTGCAGGAACTGGACGGCCTGCTGCTCGACCGCCTGGACGTGGAATGCACGCAGTACACGCCGGCCCCCGAGCTGCTGTCGGCCAACCATGCCGAGACGCCGGTGACCGAGGCGCTCACGAGCCACCTGCT